>JACNKI010000136.1 GCA_014382125.1 Bacteroidota bacterium
ACAGCGAAAATCAGGTTAGCAGGAACAAAAACGAACGTATAAAGGGTTTCAGGAAACAGTGAACTGATTCCCATAGGATTGATGATAAAGTAAAGGATCCGGATTGTTGAGAAGCCAAGAGCAACCATAATGGAGAAAGTAATGCCGTGAATGGGTTTGTTAACCTCCTTGTTAGGATAGATCAGGTACCGGAAGATGATGTACATGCCCAATTCTGATCCAAATCCCACTGTCACAAATGAGTAGAAGATGATCCTTTTAAGGTTCCGGAGTTCATTCAAACCAAGAAGGGCGCTTATGTATTGTGCGGCGATGAGAACGATGATGCCAAGCATCCCGAGAAAAAAGCTTTTTATCAGCAATGTGGTAAAATTCCGGTCATATTTCCGGGAGAAATAGAAAAGAATCATTCCGGCAATGACAGGCGCAAACGCTAAAGTGAAATAGACAATAGGTCTCATGTTATGTTGACTTGGTGATTCAGTATTTCAAATGTAAGATATTTTATACTTTTACAAAGCATTATTTATCAATAGATATAAACATGAACACTATAATTCCCCTGATTTGATGACACAAAACCAAATCAAGGAAGGAGTTGTGGTGAAGTCTACAGGGAGTTGGGTTTCTGTCAGAACTCCAGATGGAACGGTCGTTCCCTGCAAGGTCAAAGGGCAGTTCCGGATTAAAGGGATTCGTATGACAAATCCTGTTGCTACGGGCGATCGGGTGGCATTCACCTCGCTTCCCGTTAGCGGGGAAGGACTCATCCATAAAATTTTCACCAGAGATAATTACATCATCCGGAAAGCCACAAAGCTCTCTCACGAGGCTCATATTATCGCCGCCAATGTGGATCATGCATTCCTGATTGTAACTCTGGTCAATCCTCGCACTTCTACCGGTTTCATCGATCGTTTCCTCGTGACGGCAACAGGGTATTTTGTCCCTGCCAGCCTGATCTTCAATAAACTGGATATCTATGATTCCGCACAGCAGAATCACATGCGGGAACTCTTCCGGATTTATGAAGATGCCGGCTATCCCTGTTATGCTGTCTCCGCTCTCCGGGGTGATAACGTCGAACAGATCAGAGATCTGGTCAGGGATAAGGTCAGTCTGTTCTCCGGCATCTCCGGATCGGGCAAATCGGAACTAATCAAAGCCATTGACCCACATCTGGATCCCCGGATCGGAGAGATCTCTGAGGTGCATCGCAAAGGGATGCATACGACTACTTTTGCCGAGATGTATGATCTGGCAGATGGTGGGTTTATCATCGATACACCCGGCATCAAAGAGTTTGGACTGGTTCATTTCGAAGAGAATGAGATCCCCAGATGCTTCCCGGAGATGGACCGTTTACTTCCACAGTGTCAGTACAGCAATTGCACCCATATTCATGAACCGGGATGCGCTGTAAAGCAGGCTCTGGAGAGAGGGGAGATCAGCCAGCTAAGATATAATAGCTATCTTAGCATTCTTAATGACGACAACAAAAGATAAGTTCGATTATGATCGCCCGCGACCTGATCAGTGACTCCTTGATCCCTCTGAAAACCTCTGATAGTGGTGCTCACGCGCTTAGTGTGATGGATGAATACAGGGTGTCACATCTTCCTATCGTAAATAATACCAGCTTTCTGGGGATGATTTCTGATACGGACATCTCTAATATGAACACCGTCGATGATCCATTGGGAAATTTTGCACTTTCACTCAGTGGCGCTTATGTGAAAGAGGATCAACCCATTTACGATGTCATTCAGACATTCGCCAACATGAAGCTAACCCTGATACCTGTTCTTGATGATAAGGACTCATACCTGGGTGTAATCACGCTGGCGAACCTGGTCCATAATCTGGCCGGGATCACGTCCATCGATACTCAGGGAAGTATCATTATTCTGGAAATCAACGATAAGGATTACTCGCTGGCGCAACTTTCCCAGATTGTGGAAGCAAACGAAGCCAAAGTGCTGAGTTCATACATCACCTCCTATCCCGACTCTACCAAACTCGAAGTTACATTGAAGATCAGCAAACTTGATATCGGCTCCATCCTCCAGACATTCAAACGGTACGATTACATTATCAAAGCAAGTTATTCCAATAAGGATGCATACTCCGAAACGATCCAGGAGCGGTTTGATTCGTTGATGAATTACCTCAATATCTGAGTTCCGGCCATGAGACGTTTATTGGCGACCGGAATAGTGCTACTCATAAGTGGCATCCAGATGCAGGGCCAACCTGACACGACTGGAGTTGCAATTATCGATCGGATCACTCTGGAGGGGAATAAGATCACACGGCCAAAGATTATCCTGAGGGAGTTGAAGTTTGATGCCGGAGATACCATTGCCCTATACGTATTGCCCGGGTTACTCAGCAAAAGCAAAGAGAATGTCTTTAACACATCTTTGTTCAACTTTGTGGAGATAGATACCCATGCAATCCCTGACCGTCCTGATCATCTTGACGTGACGGTCAGAGTGATCGAGCGCTGGTATATCTGGCCTATTCCCTACGTGGAGTTTCCAAATAGAAACATCAATGCCTGGCTGGAGACCTTTGACTTCAGAAAGTTGACGTGGGGGTTGAATTTCAAATTCAATAATGCCCGGGGAAGGAATGAAACCCTGACCCTGCTGGTCCACCTTGGATTCAACCAGAGATACGGATTCACATACCAGACTCCCTACCTGAATAAAAAACAGACATGGGGATTTGGATTTGGCGGGGACTTTAGCCTGAATCGATCCCTGATCGTTAGTACAACGAATAATAAAAGCGATTATATCGATACTACCTCTCACTTCCTGCAAAAACAAGCCAATGGTTTCGTTGAAGGATATTTCCGCCCCAATTTATATAGCCATCACCTGCTTATGCTGAGCTATGATTATTATAAATTTGCTGATACCCTGTTAAAGATTCCTGGCTACCTCACCGACAGCACAAGCGACCAATCTTTTTTCTCACTCTTTTACAAATTCAAACTCGATCACCGGGATATGATGTACTATCCGTTGAAAGGATTCTATTTTGATGTGATACTCGTTAACAACGGCTTCTCATCCAGGCCGGTTCATCTGTTTTCGGTTCAGTCATCTTTCAGGAAGTACTGGAAGTTTACTGAGCGCTGGTACCTGGCTTCCGGTCTTACTGCGAAGTGGTCGTGGCCTGATGAACAACCGTTTTTTCTTCAACGGGGATTAGGGTATGGTCGTGATTTCATCCGTGGATTTGAGTATTATACCATTAACGGACCCTGGTTTGCTCTGCTGAAAACCAATGTGAAATTTGCCCTGATCAAGCCACGTTTAGGAAAGCTTTCCTTTATCAGGAGCCCGAGATTCAGTGTGATTCCATACGGTCTGTTTATTAACCTCTTTATCGATACAGGATATGTGGGTAATCCGGTATCATATGTCAAGCAGAATAACAACCTCGTTAATACCTTTCTGGCCGGATATGGACTCAGTATCGATTTCATTACCTATTACGACATCGTGCTGGACCTTAATTTTGCACTAAATTCACTGGGTGAACCGGGTATCTATATCCATTTCATCGCACCCATATAGACCCATTGGATTTTCTGGAAAATTGAAGTATCTTTGCGCCTTGAAATTCAGAACTATCCATGAATTTAGCCCTATTTGGCCATACCATCACTGACCAGATGCTTCCTTACCTTCAGGAGTTTGCAGACAAACTCGGTGAGGTAAATGGAACTACGTACATTTTTCAACCGTTTTATCAACTTCTGGAAGGGCGGGTCCGTTTTACTAAACCACCTGAATTGTACCTTGTTCCGTTAGATATTTGCGGGAAAGTAGATTTTCTTTGCTCGATTGGTGGCGATGGCACCATTCTCGATGCTGTTGCTCTGATCGGCAACAGCGGGATCCCTATTATTGGGGTAAACATGGGAAGATTAGGATTTCTGTCCAGTATGTCAAAGGATGAGATTACGCCCGCACTGGATGACATCATTCATAATAGGTATAGTCTGGAAGACAGGATATTACTGGAGCTTCATTCAAAGGAAGGGTTGTTTGGTGATTTTCCCTGCGCATTGAATGATATGACGATCTATAAGAGCGATCTTCAGACCATGTTGACCATTCAGACTTATATCAACGATGAATTCCTCAACTCTTACTGGGCGGATGGATTAATCGTATGTACACCTACCGGATCTACTGCATATTCATTGAGTTGTACCGGCCCAATAGTGACTCCAGGTTCCGAGAACGTTGTCATCACCCCCATTGCCAGTCATAATCTGACCGTCAGGCCTATTGTGGTTCGCGATGATAGCCTGATCAGGATTGTTGTCAAAGGAAATGGGGAAGAGTTTTTTGTGGCCCTGGATTCAAGGAAAGAAAAAGTGCGGACAAGCATTGAACTTACTATTACAAAAGCCGGCTTCTCGATCCAGCTGGTTCGATTACCCGGACGTCATTTTTTTAAGACCATCCGGGAAAAACTTAACTGGGGACTGGATGCAAGAAACTAAAGTTGTTTAGCACCTCAATAAATTCAGGATTTTAGCGTTAAAGTGTTTTGTTTGTAAATGGGTATGAGACTTTCTTTGATTACACTTTTTTCCATTGTTTTTCTTTTTTTCGGGAACGCCCAGGATCTTGAAGTAGGTCTATTTGGTGGTGGCTCTTATTATCTGGGTGATCTCAACCCGTCCATTCACTTTCAGGGAACACGAATAGCATACGGTGTTCTTGCTCGTTATAATTTTGATGACAGGTGGGCTGTCAAGTTGAGTGGTTACCGGGGAAAGATAGTCGGAAACTCTGCCGACTCCTGGTTTCTTCCCGACAGGAACATTCAGTTTTCGAGTCCGGTTACCGATATCTCTGCTGTTGCAGAATTCAATTTCCTGCCCTATTTTACCGGAAGTAAACGAAATTTCATCACACCTTATGTGTATGCCGGAATCGGTATGTTTTTCTTCAAGCCTTCTTCCGAAGGCACGGAGCTACAACCATTAGGAACCGAGGGTCAACAGGCTGGGTATGAGGGGCGAAAGCCATACTCTCTGATAAGTTTAAATATTCCATTCGGACTGGGCGTAAAATATGGTGTAAGCCGGAGGATTGGAATCACAGCCTTCTGGGAGTTGCATAAAACATTCTCCGATTACCTGGATGATGCAAGTAAAACCTATTATTTAGACGGGCCTGCGATTGATCGAAATGACCCACAGCAGTATCTCTCCGATCCAACATTATCTCATAAGCCGGGGATGCAGAGAGGGAACTCTCGAAATCAGGACTGGTATTCTTTTTTCGGTGTTACAATTACTTATAAATTTGCACTCGACGGCGGAAAGAAGTGCCGGGATGTATATAATAATTGATGTGACCATAATCTCATGGAGTTAAAGGAGCAGATCAACAGGAAGAAATTGCCGGTTCACGTGGCTGTGATCATGGATGGCAACGGGAGATGGGCAAAGAGGCAGGGTTTTACCCGGGTGAAAGGGCATGAGAAAGGTGTTGGTGCTGTTCGTGATACAGTAGAAGCTGCGGCAGAGTTGGGCATCAAGTACATGACAATGTATGCATTCTCGACAGAGAACTGGAATAGGCCTAAATATGAGATTGATGCATTGATGAAATTACTGGTTCGATCGATCCATGATGAGATGAAGACCCTGATGGACAACAATATCCGGCTTGAAGCAATCGGTGATCTGAAATCGTTGCCAGTGAAGAGTCAACGCGAACTAAAAAAGGCGATTCAGACAACGTCGGTCAATACCGGACTAACACTGATACTGGCGCTCAGTTACAGTTCACGCTGGGAGATCGTTGAAGCTGCCAGAGAAATCGCTGGTAAGGTAGCTGCCGGAAAGTTGAAGCCGGAAAAGATTGATATACACACGGTAACTGCAAGTCTGACCACGACAGACTTCCCCGATCCGGAGTTTCTTATCCGGACCAGCGGGGAGTACCGGATCAGCAACTTCCTGCTTTGGCAGATCGCTTATGCTGAGTTATATTTCACACCGGTTTTGTGGCCCGATTTTACCAAAGAGGAATTTTTTAAAGCCATCCTGGAGTTCCAGCATCGCGAACGGAGATTTGGCCTGACAAGTGAACAGATAAACGGATTGGAAGTCAAAAAGAAGCATAAAACTACATGAAGCTAAGAGTACTCTTCATTCTCATTTTGTCAGGTATCCTAATGCATCCGTTGATGGCCCAGGTCTCACTTGGAGAGATGAATGTTGACTACAGCAAAATCAAGGATTATGAGATTGGAGGGATAACTGTCAGCGGCGTTAAGTTTCTCGATGCAAATGTTCTGATCATGCTATCGGGTCTGACTGTGGGCGATCAGATCAAGATACCGGGAGATAAAATCACCCAGGCTATCAAGAAACTATGGAGCCAGGGACTCTTTGAGGATATACGTATCAGTGTAACCAATATCATTGGGAATCAGGCTTTTCTGGATATATACCTGAAAGAACGCCCCCGCTTATCCAGGTTTTCTTTCAATGGGATTAAGAAGTCTGATGCAGACAACATCCGGGAGAAGATCCGTCTCGTGAAAGGGGATTATGTGACTGATAATCTGATCATCAAGACTACAAATATTATTAAAAGGTACTATGAGGGCAAAGGTTTTCTCAATGCAGATGTTGAAATCAAATTGAAGAAGGATTCGGAAGCGGGTAATTCGGTAACAATGATAATTGATATCAGTCGGAATAGCAGGGTTAAAGTATACCAAATGCAAGTGCATGGTAGTAAGCATCTTACACAAGAGCAGATCTCCGGTGCGTTTAAAAACACCAAGGAGATGGCGATATTCAACCCGATGGATGGGTTGGATATTGTGATCTGGGAGTCAATGAAAGCGATATATCGGATCGACTTCGTAGAGATTGCGAGCATCATTCAGCAACATGCGTTCAACACGGTTCGGATCCGCATTTTCAAGGCTTCCAAATTCATTCCGGAAGATTATGAAGAGGATAAGTTCAAGCTGATTTCCAAATACAATTCATTGGGATATCGCGATGCGCGGATCATTGCTGATACCATCACCAGGAATGAAGACAATACTATCAACGTTGATATCTGGGTGGAAGAGGGTCCCAAATACTATATCCGGAATATCACATGGATAGGAAATACTAAATACAACGATCGCCATCTCGCCCGGTATCTCAAAGTGAAACCTGGAGATGTATATAACAAAGAGGCGCTGGAAGCTGCATTGAGTTATGACCCCGGTGGGGGCGATTTACGTTCGTTGTATATGGATGATGGATATCTGTTTTTTGATGTTGTCCCGGTGGAGGTACGTGTCGAAAACGACTCTATCGATTTAGAGATCAGGATGCACGAAGGAAAACAGGCAACAGTTAACAAGGTCACAATTACCGGGAATACCAAAACCAATGATCATGTGGCTCTCCGCGAAGTGCAAACACGTCCGGGTCAGCTATTCAGTCGCGACAGGTTGATCCGTTCGCAGCGTCAACTTGCACAGCTTCGGTATTTCGATGCCGAGAAGCTAACCCCAAATGTTATCCCACATCAGGAGGATGGAACGGTAGATATCGAATACATCGTTGAGGAGACTTCAGCAGATCAGATTGAACTTTCCGGCGGCTGGGGTTATGGCCGGATTATCGGAACCCTGGGTCTTTCGTTTAACAATTTCTCCCTCAGGAATATTTTCAACTTCAAAACCTGGAGGCCGATCCCATCGGGTGATGGACAAAAACTGAGTTTACGTGTTCAAACATACGGAAAGGGATATTTCAGTTATAGTTTCTCCTTTACTGAGCCGTGGCTGGGAGGAAGGAAACCGCTGGCGCTTAGTTTATCTTATGTCCACTCCAAATACAGCAACGGTCTGAACAAAAGTGATTCCCTCTACGGATTTTTTAAGATCGACGGGATATCTCTTGGATTAGGAACTCAGTTGAGATGGCCTGATGATTATTTCGCCCTCTACAACAGCATCAATTATTTCCGGTATAATACCCATAACTACTCTGCTATCTTTACTTTTGGGGGGGGTAACGGAGTCTATAATGCCCTGTCGTATTCGGTCATGCTTTCCAGAAACTCCATCGATAATCCTATCTTTCCACAAGTCGGATCAGAGATGGCCGTAACTCTGGAGCTGACTCCTCCATACAGCCTCTTCCGGAGTGGAAATATTGATTACGATACACTTCCTTACCATGAGCGTTTCAAATGGGTAGAGTATTATAAAATCAAATTCAAGGGTTCCTGGTACATCAATGTGATCGGGAAACTGGTGCTTTCACCGAGGATTCAGGTTGGCTACCTGGGGGCCTATAACTCAAATCTTGGGGTGACACCTTTTGAACGGTTTTACCTCGGAGGTGATGGCCTAACCGGTTACAACAACATGGATGGCAGAGAACTGATCGGTATGCGAGGATATGCAAACAATTCGTTAACACCAGGATATCCAGCTACTATTGGAGGGACAGTCTATACAAAAAACACACTTGAGCTCCGATACCCGATCTCCCTGAATCCAAGCGCTACGATCTATGCACTCGCTTTCGTGGAAGGGGGTAATGACTGGCTCAGATGGAAAGATGTCAATCCCTTTAACCTTTACCGTTCGGTTGGACTGGGAATCCGGGTTTTCCTGCCGATGTTTGGCTTGCTTGGACTCGATTGGGGATACGGGCTGGATGCCGTTCCTGGTGTGCCGGGAGCAAATGGAAGTCAGTTTCATTTCTCTATTAACTCATCACTTGATTAGAAGATCGTGAATCGTAAATCGTAAATAGTTAGTAGTAAATATCAAAGATTATGAAAAAAATTGTATTGGTTATTGCTGGTCTGATAGTGATCACGGCCGCTTTACAGGCACAAAAAGTTGCTTATGTAGATACAAGGTATATCCTTGATAACATTCCCGAATATGCGGAGGCACAGGCGCAGATCGATGAGCTCTCCATTCAATGGCAGAAGGATATCGAAGAAAAATTTGCCGAAGTGGAGAAGATGTATCAAGATTATCAGGCACAATCAGTCTTGCTTCCTGAAGATATGAAGACTAAGAAAGAGAAGGAGATCATTGATCTGGAACGGGAAGCCAAGAATTTCCAACGTAAATATTTCGGCAAGGATGGCGAGTTGTTTAAGAAACGCCAGGAGCTTGTCAAACCTATCCAGGAGAAGATCTATAACGCCATTCAAACGATTGCTGAAGATTATAACTATGGGGTGATCTTTGATAAAGCAGGTAGTTTGACCATCATGTATGCCAATCCGAAATATGATATCAGTGATGATGTTCTGGATCAACTCGGAGCCGCCATGGGCTCACGAACCCGAAATCAGTCATCAGGAGGTAAAACACCGGGAGGTAAAACACCAGGAGGTAAAAAGAAATAATCAATTGCAAGAATATGTGAGTATTCATATTTTTCCTATTTTTGCGAACCCAAACGTAAATACACATTATACCAGAAAACAATGAAAAAAGTAACCAAGATCATTGCCGTTATTGCTCTCTTTATCGGTATAGCTTTCGCTTCTCAGGCACAATCTCAGGCTCCTCAGAAGATAGGACATGTTAACTTCAATGAGCTTCTACAATCCATGCCGGGAATCGACTCTGTGCGGATCGCCCTTCAGGAGTATCAGCAGACGCTAACTGACCAGATGGACCAGATGCGCGTTGAGTTCGAGAACAAATACCTCGATTACCAAAGCAAGTCCGCTGGCATGTCTGATATCATTAAACAGAATAAAGAGCAGGAACTGGCTCAATTGCAGGAACGGATAGATGCATTCCAGCAACAGGCTCAGCAGGAGCTCCAGAACAAACAAGCTGCGATGCTTCAACCACTGATTAATGAAGCCAAGCAGGCTGTCTCCGATGTAGCGAAAGAGCTTGGATACAACTATGTATTGAATTCCATCGAAGACGTGGTTCTCTATTCGGAACCCACTGATGACCTAATGCCTCAGGTAAAGGCGAAACTGGGTATTGAATAGATATACCTATGTGAATATCTATCAGTTTCTTGTAGTTGAATAATCCAGTGAGTAGTGTAATCCCCTGTTTTCTTTTTGTGCGATAGCCTGTTTAATTACCAGGTATGCTACGTTGATCATATTTCGCAGCTCACAGATACGAGGAGTAAGAATCGATTTGTTGTAGAGATCTTCGGCTTCTTCATAGAGGAGGACAAGCCTGTCGATGGCTCGTTGTAATCTCAAATTGGATCGTACGATCCCGACATAACTGCTCATGATCGCCTGGAGCTCTTTTTGCGACTGGGTGATCAGAATCATCTCCTCGGTAAGTACCATTCCCTCTGCATCCCAGTCTGGGATCGCATTGCAGAAATCAATGCTTCCAACCCGTGAGATGGCATGTTCACTGGCCCGGTGCGAAAAGACTACTGATTCAAGAAGTGAATTTGATGCCAGACGGTTTGCCCCATGCATTCCGGTACTGGCACACTCTCCGGAAGAATACAGGTTCCGGACTGTAGACTGACCGAATTCATTCGTTTTGATGCCACCACAAATATAATGGGCTGCCGGAACAACCGGTATCATATCACGCGAGATGTCAATGCCGAGGCTTAGACATTTCGCGTAGATCCTTGGAAACTGGCGGATCAGTTCATTTCTATCAAGGTGCCTGCAGTCAAGATAGACATAATCTTCCCCGCTGATTTTCAGCTCATTGTCAATTGCCCTGGCGACGATATCTCGGAAGGCCAGCGACAGGCGTTCGTCATATTTATGCATGAACTCTTTTCCGTCAAAGGTCTTGAGGATACCACCAAAACCACGTATTGCTTCGGTGATCAAAAAAGAGGGGCGTTCTTTCGGATTATAGAGCGCTGTGGGATGAAACTGGACGAACTCCATGTTTTCAATCACACCTCTGGCCCGGTAGACCATAGCAATACCGTCGCCTGTTGCGATGGTTGGATTGGTCGTATTGCTGTAAATATTTCCTGCTCCACCAGTAGCGACCAGTGTTGATTTTGCCAGGATTGTGTCAACGAGGCGGGTTTTTGGGTTCAGGACATATGCGCCAAAGCATGTCACATCGGCCGTCCGGATGTTTACCTCTACACCCAAATGGTGCTCGGTAAGAATATCGATGGCATAGTGGTTCTCAAGTATCTCGATGTTTTGATGCTTTCTGATCTGATCTATAAGGGTATCTTCAATCTCTTTCCCGGTGCTGTCTTTATGGTGGAGCACCCTGTGTTCAGAATGCCCTCCCTCTTTAGAGAGGTGATAGCGGCCCGATTGTGTCTTGTCAAATTTCGCCCCCCATGTAATCAACTCCTTGATCCGGTCTGTCGACTCAGTGATGGTCAACCTGACAACCTCTTCATTGCACAATCCATCACCGGCAGTAATGGTGTCCTGGATATGTTTCTCATATGAATCCGGGGTATACATCACGGCGGCTATCCCACCCATAGCATAACTGGTGGCTGTGTCGTCAATCTTTTTCTTGGTGACAATACAAACCTTCCCATGCTCGGCAACTTTCAGGGCGTAGGTCAGACCGGCAATTCCCGATCCAATTACAAGAAAATCAACGTGTGTTCTCATGCAAGTATCAGATATCGAGTAGGATCCGATTAAGATCCTCATCGGCAGTTAATATTATTCCAGGCTCTTCGATTAGCTCTTTAACCTTAATCAGGAATTCGACAGCGTCTTTTCCGTCAATAATCCTGTGGTCATACGAGAGAGCGGTATACATCATGGGTTGTATTTCCACTTTGTTATTGATAGCAACCGGGCGATCCATAATTTTGTGCATGCCCAGGATACCACTCTGCGGTGGGTTCAGAATAGGGGTTGACATCAGGTTGCCAAATACACCTCCATTGGTGATGGTAAAGGTTCCCCCTTTCAAATCGTCGATGCCGATCCGGTTGTTACGGGCCTTTTCAGCCAGCTCTTTGATGTATATCTCGATTTCAATCAAACTGAACGATTCCGTATTACGAATAACTGGAACCATAAGACCTTTAGGCGCACTGACCGCGATACCCATGTCTACGTAGTTAGGTGTGATAAGCTCATCTCCGTCCATCATCGAATTCACTTGAGGATGCTCCTGCAGAGCCTGGGTGGCAGCTTTGGTAAAGAGTGATATCAGGCCTATTCCCACACCGAACTCTTCTTTCAATATATCTGTGTATTTTTCCTTCACCTCCAGCACTTTCTGCATATTTATCTCGTTGAAAGTGGTGAGCATTGCTGTGTCGTTCTTTACAGCCACGAGTCGTTCTGCGAGTTTTAACCGGAGGGGGGACAGCTTTTTCCGTTCTTCTGTCCGGTCACCTGAAAAAGCAAATTCTTTCTTCGTCTCTTTCCGGTTTGCGATAAAGGCATTAATTTCTTTGCGCGTAATCTTTTTCCCAGGGAAAGCAGCCGTGATTGCGGAATAAGCTATCTCTTTCTCTTCGATGATCTTTTTTGCGAGGGGAGTGACGTTTATTTCGTGACTTGCGGGAGTAGTGGAAGTAGTGGAAGTAGTGCCTTTGTCCCTCTGTACCTCTGTCCCTTTTTTCACCTCGAGTTCTTCAACCGTTGCGATTATCGCACCAACATCAACAGTTTCACCTTCTTCTACTATGATCTTCAACTTGCCGTCAACAGGAGAAGAGAGAGGGAATGTAGCTTTATCCGAATCTATCTCAACGATCTCCTGGTCTCTCTCCACAATTTCGTCGTCGTCAACCAGCCAACTGGCAACCTGGACTTGTGTGATTGATTCACCCGGACTGGGTACAATGATCTCTATCATGATTACAGTTTACGTAGAATTCTTCTTTTGCGTTGCAAAAATACGGAACAAATCGATACTGGATGCGATGAATCCATTTTTAGGACGACATTACCTGATTGACGTAAATAAATCTGTTTCAGCACATTCGAGTTTACAGGACCCATATTCGTGTTCGCATTTGCAAAGATCCAGTGCTTTTTCAGCGATCAGATTTTGCTGGATCTTATGCAGCCTTGATGACCCGGTTGCCGTACTCCCACTTGGCGGACGAGCGACACAGTGAAGGTTTACACCTTTGAAGCTCTGGTTTGCAAAATTCCAGGGGCCCATGTTCGCCGGCTCTTCCTGGGCCCATTCAAACCTGTGTGCATTTGGATATCTCTTCAGGATGCTGGATAGTTGTGATATCGGAAATGGATAGAGTTGCTCTATTCTGATGATTGCGATACCATCATTGCCGATTTCTTCCCGTTTCTGAAGGATGTCGTAAAAGAGTTTCCCTGAGCAGAATACCAGTTTTGTTGTCGTTGCCGGATCTGTTAAAGGATCGTCGATGACCTCCTGAAACCGCTCATAGATAAAGTCATCCAGAGGGGAGATGCATTGGGGATGACGAAGCAGGCTTTTTGGTGTGAAGATCACCAGTGGTTTTCTTATTTTGCGATGAAGCTGGCGACGGATAAGGTGGAAGAAATTTGCCGGGGTGGTGGGATTCACCACCTGGATGTTCAGATGGCCACATATGGAGAGGTAGCGCTCGATCCGGGCACTTGAATGCTCCGGCCCCTGGCCCTCATAACCGTGCGGGAGGTACATCACCAGTCCGTTCATCACCCGCCACTTTTCTTCTGCTGAACAGATGTATTGGTCCGTGATAACCTGTGCGCCGTTGTTGAAGTCGCCAAATTGTGCTTCCCAGATGGTCAACGCCTCTGGCCGTCCCAGAGCATAGCCATACTCAAAGCCAAGTACACCATACTCCGACAAGGGAGAGTTGATCACGTGAAATCCGGCCTGATTGTCTGAAAGATGATCCAGTGGAATGTAGCTCTCTTCTGACTGTTCGACAGTGAGTACAGCATGCCTGTGTGAAAAGGTTCCCCGCTTGGAGTCTTGTCCGCTGAGGCGAACCGGATACCCTTCTCTAAGCAACGACCCATAGGCAAGAAGCTCCGCCATGGCCCAATCGAGCTGACCTGCTTCCAGCATCGTTTTGCGGTCGTTCTGCAACTTGACCACTTTTCGGAAAAATGGCACTCCTTCCGGCAGAGATGTGAGTTTTTTCCCGATATCTAACAATACCTTCCTGGTTATTCCTGTTTTGGGTGATTGAACGAAATCGCCGGCTTCTGCCTTTTTAATATCTTTCCAATAGGAATCAAGAAAATGTGCAATATCTGCTTTCTCTATTTTTTTCGATTTCTCAAAACTCTGATCCAGTTTTTCGCTGATTTTCTGGCGGATGAACTGCACGTCCATTTTTTCCAGGTTTCCCTCTGCGTCAAGTTTGTTAAGATAGATTTCGAGCGGATCAGCATGTTTCTCAATAATCTTGTAGAGAATGGGTTGTGTGAAACGGGGCTCATCACTTTCGTTGTGGCCGTATTTCCGGTATCCGAGCAGGTCGATAAAGACATCTTTCCGGAAAGTCTGCCTGAATTCCATGGCGAGTTTCACGGTATAAACAACAGCTTCAACATCATCAGCATTGACATGAAAAATAGGCGCCTGGATTGTCTTGGCTACATCAGTACAGTAAGTACTTGACCTGCCATCAAGGTAATTGGTCGTGAACCCGATCTGGTTATTTACCACAAGGTGTAGAGTTCCGCCTGTCGAATACCCGTTGAGATCTGACATCTGCAGAAGTTCATAGATGATACCCTGTCCGGATATCGAAGCATCACCGTGGATCAGTACCGGAGATATCCGGTCGGAGTTTCCCCGGTACATCTTGTCGATGAGTGCCCTGGTGAGGCCCTCCACCACCGGGTCTACCGCTTCGAGGTGAGAGGGATTCGGACACATGGTAAGGTGGATCGGACTGCCATCTTCAGCGTGGATCTCAGTGGAAAAGCCCAGGTGGTATTTGACATCTCCGAGTAGTTGTTCGTCACTGTATTCTTTTCCTTCAAATTCGGAGAATATTTGGGAATAGGGTTTTTGCATGATATGAGCCAGCACGTTCAACCGGCCCCTGTGAGCCATCCCGAAAATAAACTCTTCGTTCCCCAGCTCTCTGCCATGACTGACCAGTGTATCCAATGCCGGGATCAATGATTCACACCCTTCAAGACTGAAGCTTTTGTGGCCCGGAAATTTTTTATGGATGAACTTCTCAAAAAGTACAGCCTCAGTAAGCTTAGAGAGAATATGAGATTTTTCTTCGCCCGAGAATAAAGGTGTGTTCTGTGTCGACTCCATTTTCTGTTTGAGCCAATCAATGATCTCGGGTTTGCGGATATACATATATTCCACACCAATCGATTGACAATAGGTCCGGTTCAGGTGCTCAAGAATCTTCTTTAATGTAGCATTTCCAATCCCGATCTCTTTTCCAGCCTGGAATCTCTTGTTCAGCTCTTTTTCATTCAGCCCGAAATTTTTCAGGTCGAGTGTGGGGGCGTATTTTCGGCGAACCCGGACCGGATTAGTTTTGGTGAAAAGATGTCCCCGTTCCCGGTATCCCCGGATCAGGTTCATAACTAAAAATTCACCGGGGATGAGGGAGGTTTTTTCTTTCCCTGTTTTGTAATTAATCTGACTGAATTCAAAGCCTTCAAAGAATTTCCTCCAGCTTTCAGCAACGGAATCCGGATCGCTTTTGAACTGTTCGTAAAGCTCCTCAAACAGGGAATTATCCAGGCTGTTTAAATATGAATATTCGTCCATCTTGTAAGATTCACTGAATATCTGAGAATAGTATACAAAAATACGGCTTAATTCTATACCTTTGCTGCAAATTTTTTTAAAGAGAATTATGACTATACAAGAGTATATTGAATCGAATAAAGATCGTTTCCTCCAGGAGCTTTTTGAATTGATCCGGATCCAATCGATCAGCTCACAAAAAGAGCATAAAGAGGATATGGTCAACACAGCTGAGTACTGGAAGAGAACGATCAAAAATGCTGGTGCAGATAAGGCAGAAGTGATCTCTACCAAGGGAAACCCGGTTGTTTATGGCGAAAAAACCATAGATCCATCATTACCTACCGTTCTAGTATATGGGCATTATGATGTGATGCCTGTTGATCCGGTTAGTTTATGGGAATCGTCACCTTTCGAGCCTGAAGTAAGAAACGGAAAGATCTATGCACGGGGTGCAGATGATGATAAGGGTCAGGCTTTCATGCATGCCAAAGCATTTGAGTTCATGGTGAAAACCGATACGTTGCCGTGTAATGTCAAGTTTATGATTGAAGGGGAAGAGGAGATCGGATCGCCCAGCCTGGCTACTTTTTGTGCTGAGAACAAAGAGATGCTGAAATCGGATATCATCCTCGCTTCTGATACAAGTATGATATCCCTGGATTGTCCGTCCATCACTATTGGTTTACGGGGCCTGGCATACATGCAGGTAGAACTGACTGGTCCGGACCACGACCTTCATTCAGGTCTTTTTGGTGGTGCTGTGGCCAATCCAGCCAATGTGCTTACGAAGATGGTTGCCTCTTTGATGGATGACGATGGCAAGATTACCATTCCGGGATTTTATGATGATGTGCAGGTGATTAGTGAAGAGGAACGAAAGCTGATGGCAAAAGCTCCTTTT
>JACNKI010000114.1 GCA_014382125.1 Bacteroidota bacterium
GCATACTTTTGCCATGGTAATCGCCGCTGATCTGCTCCTGCCATGCTTGTCCGAATCCGGAGACGCCACGGCGTGCGGGAGCTACAATGATGTAGTCGTTCGCAGCCATGATCTGGTAGTTCCAGCGGTAGTGGAAACTCTGGCTAAGCGGACCCTGTGGTCCTCCTTTACAGTAAAGCAGGGCTGGATATTTTTTCTGAGGGTCAAAATGAGGAGGATAGATAACAAAGACCTGCATCTTCTTGTTGTCATGGGTTTTTATCCATCTCTCTTCTACTTTTCCCATAGAAATCTGGGCAAGCAGCTCTTTGTTTGTGAAGGTAATCTGTTCTGCCTCGCCATCAGCAGGATCGATAGCAAACAATTCGGTGGGCATATCGATCTTTTGCATAGCTGAGATCAGCTTGCCATCTGCCACAGCAACGCTCCTGTAGTCCTGAAGTCCTTTCGTGACCTGTTTAATCTCGCCAGATTTGAGGTTGTAGTTGTAGACCTGAAATGCACCATGCCAATCGCTTGTAAAGTAGATCTCTTTGCTGTCTGAGGCCCAGGCCAGGCTGTATGCGTTTTGGTCAAAATCCAGTGTAGCATATCTCTTTTCCCCGGTTTTGGTATTGATGATATAGAGCCGGTTCTGGTCCGATTCATACCCTTCACGCTCCATGCTTTCCCAGGCGATGTAGTTGCCATCGGGAGAGTAAACGGGGGCTACATCAAATCCCATCATCCCTTCCGTCATATTCTTCAACGCACCGGTTTCGATATCGTAAAGGTAGATTTCGGAATTTGTAGAGAGGGTAGCGGCTTTGCCTACCATCTTTTTGCACGTGTAGGCGATGGTTTTACTATCTGGGCTCCAGCAAACTTGTTCGATACCTCCAAAAGGCTTCAGTGGTGCTTGATAAGGTTCTCCAGGCATGATATCTGTATCGTTCCAGACCCGCGTTTCGTCGTAATCGGCATAGAAAACGTGACTGTAGGAGTCTACCCAGGTATCCCAATGCCGGTATAGGAGATCATCCATGATGCGTCCGGATGCTTTTGGCAGCCCTTCATAGAGCTCTGCGAACTTATTGTCCAGATAAACTTCTTTCGTATAGAGGATCTTGGTTTGATCGGGGGAGTATTTGAATCCGGTGATTCCGGCATCGATATTTGTAATCTGAACACGTCCGATCCGTCAGGAAGCATCTCCCACATCTGAACAGATCCGCTTTCGGAGGAGAGAAAGCCTATTCTGTTGCCATCAGGACGCCAGATCGCATTGAATTCACTTTTTGGAGAGTGGGTCAACTGTCTGTAATTATCGCCGTTAATATCGACTGAGTAAAGTTCACGGTTTCCTTTATTCTGCTCCACAGAATAATAGCTAACACCATAAAGAACAGTTTTTCCGTCAGGCGATATCTCAGGGCCACTCACTCTTCCGAAGGCCCATAAGACTTCGGGTGTCATCCGGTCTCCTGTGAGTGTGATGTCCGGTTTGCCAATGATGGGAGTATTGTCACTGCTATGGTTAACAGGCCCGCAGCTCATGAATCCTATCATTACCAGGATCATGAGAGAGTAGATCAATTTTTTCATGAACGTTGCTTTAGTGAACGATTCTATTTTTTACCAGGGAAGGGGTAAAAGTAAGAAAAAATGAAAGAAGTTTTATTTTTCAGAAATCCATTTGCAGAAAGCGGGGGCATCTGTGAATTTCATGACACAATTTGTTAACAATTAATGAATGTGGTCAAGCCCGGTATCTGTTAATATAAATAATTCATTTCCATAGTTTCTGAATGTATCGGAATAGTATTCGTGCTGATAGCGCCACCTTCCTTCTCCGAGCTTCACGTATTGGCCCACCGGTACCTTGATCGTCACCACAATTTGTTCTCCTCGCCAACAGTTTTCATCCGCCATCTCAGCGAAGAGAGGGAACAACAATGTATCTCCTGTCTGCCGGACCGGGTATTTAACCTCTTGAGCCAGTTGCTTAGCATCTGACACGGTACGCCCTCTTGCTTCAATCCGTTTACTCACTTCAATACGCTCACCATAGCCGGTCATAATTCGTATGATAGGGATCAAATAAAAGTTTCCAAGATCGTCTCTTGAGATTTTTATATCCTCAAATACATCATACTCATCCATATACATGTTATCGTTAGGAAGAAGATGATCAAACTGCATGTAAAGCGTGTCTGAGATGGGTTGTGTTATAGCGATTTGCTGATGGTATCTTCCCTCTGCTTTGTAGTTTTTATAGATCTTAAATGCGTAAAAAACACAGATGACCAGGCCAATTAACCAGACGTTGAAGGCGGTTATCCCAAAATATCTAATCCTGTCGAATTTGAATATCAACCGGATTCCTGCATACAGGAGCAGTATAACGGGTACGCCCAGAAATATAAGGAGTGCAAGTTGCATGTAGAACGGATCGATCGAGCAGCCAATTGTCAGATCAACAATCGCTGGAAAAGAGAGAAACGCGATTTCTCCATCTACAAAAACATTCCCTCCCCAGCCAAAAAGTACCGCGAGTAGCATGATAAAGAAACTGATGCCTATCAAAGAGATCGTAACTCCTAAGATGATCAGCAGCGCATTCCCAAAGACTCTCAACACCTCTCCGATACCTTTGAATATCTGTTCGATGGGTGAGCGGACCGGACTCCCTTTCCGAAATTTCTCTTTTGTTGTTTCAGTGAGGTCGTTAAGCTTGTCTTTAATTGTACTAACCTCTTCATGGATGGATTGTTCAATGGTGGAGACGTTGATCTTCTCCCCTCGCATTTCCAGTTTTTCAGCAGTGGTTTGTGCTTCCGGTATGACGATCCAGAGGATCAGGTATAACGCGACCCCAAATCCGCCGATGAAAAGACTGATGATAAAGAGTATTCTGATGAGTACAGGATCCCAGTGCAGGTAAGCACCGATACCACTGCAAACCCCAGCGATAACCTTCTCATCGGGATCACGGTAAAAGCGTTTGCTGGTTTTTGTCGGACCGGCTTCCGGAGCCTGTTCGTCTGCAGTACCCTCTTCTTCAAACTGACTGGGTTGTCCCATTACCTCAATTACCTCATCCACATCCTCGATAGAGATCACCTGTTTGGTTCCACTGAGCTTCTCTTGCAGTAGCTCAGCGATCCTGGCTTCAATATCATCAATGATATCACTGCTCCCTTCAACGGTCTGAAAATGTTTCTTCAAACTGTTCAGGTAACTGTTTAGTTTGGTGTAT
>JACNKI010000051.1:0-4931 GCA_014382125.1 Bacteroidota bacterium
TTCTGGGAATTTGCCTGGGTCACCAGGCGATTGCAGAGGTTTATGGAGGCAGGCTGATCAACCTCCGGGAGGTTAATCATGGTGTGACCACAAAGATGAAGATCGTACAATCAGACGAAAAGCTGTTTGATGGTGTTTCTGATGGAGAATCCGTAGGGCTCTACCATTCGTGGGTTGTTGATCCGTCAGATCTGCCTGGATGTCTGGATGTTACGGCAGTGAGCGAAGAGGGAAATATCCTGGCTCTCAGACATAAGGAATACGATGTCTGGGGATTGCAGTTTCATCCTGAGTCGATCATGACAAAAGCCGGAAAGAGGATCATGAATAACTGGTTGAAGAACCTGCTTTTTATTCCGCTACTCGTTTTGTTACTTTTCGCTTCTTGCAAGCAAAAATTCGAACCGGTAGATGAACGTAAGGTGTTTCGGTACAATGAAGCAGCTAACATCACATCACTTGATCCTGCGTTTGCCCGCGATCAGGCTAATATATGGGCCACACATCAGCTTTTCAACGGCCTGGTCCAGTTGAATAACAAGTTGGAAGTATTGCCTTGTATTGCCCGTTCCTGGGATATTTCCGATGATGGATTACAATATATATTTCACCTTCGGCAGGATGTCAGGTTTCACGATGATCCCTGTTTTCCGGCAGGAGAGGGGAGGCGTGTGATCGCTGATGATTTTGCCTACAGTTTTTCCAGGCTTAGAGATCCGGCAACCGCCGCGGCAGGAGCATGGGTTTTTAACCATGTTGTGGCTGAAAATCCGTTTCTTGCTATTGACGACTCTACCCTGGCCATACGAATGGCCAACCCGTTTCCTCCTTTCCCGGGATTGCTCACCATGCAGTATTGCTCTGTGATACCATGGGAAGCAGTGACCTATTACGGGAGTGAATTCCGGGAGCGCCCGGTTGGAACAGGCGCGTTCCAACTTGCCTACTGGAAAGAGGGAGTCAAGTTGGTGATGATCCGAAATCCTCACTATTTCGAAGTTGAGAATGGGAAGCAGTTACCTTTTCTGGAAGCAGTATCTGTGACCTTTCTGGCCGATAAGCAGGCCGCTTTTCTGCAGTTTGTGCAGGGGAAGCTTGATTTCATGTCGGGCATTGATCCCAGTTACAAAGATGAGTTACTGACGCGTGAAGGCCAATTGAATCCGAAATTTGCCGATCGCTTCCATTTGATCACACAACCCTATCTTAACACCGAATACCTGGGAATCCTTGTAGATCCTTTATCGAGGTTAATGAAGGGTAATTCTCTAAAAATCAAGCTTGTACGAAAAGCGATTAACCTGGCATTTGACAGAAGAAAGATGATTATGTATCTTCGGAATAATATCGGAATCCCGGGAATCTATGGTATGATTCCGCCCGGGATGCCCGGATTTGATTCTGCACGGATCTGGTATGACTACCAGCCGGAGAGAGCGGTGCAGCTATTGGAAGAAGCTGGATTTTCTCAGGATAGAGAGATTCCTTCGATTACATTGGTTACCACACCTGACTATCTGGATATCTGTAAGTATATCCAGCACCAGGTGGCTGCAATCGGCATCACTCTGGAGATAGAAGTGAGTCCGCCCGCTGCAGTGAAAGAGATGAAAGCCCAGGCCAAAATCCCCTTTTTCAGGGCTTCCTGGATCGCAGATTACCCGGATGCTGAGAACTACCTGTCACTTTTCTACAGTCCGAACTTCTCTCCTTACGGTCCCAATTATACTCATTACCGAAATCCCGAATACGACAAGTTGTTTAAGCAATCTATGTCCATCACTGAAGAAGGAGCCAGGCTGGAGGCTTATCAGAAGATGGAACGGATCATGATGAAGGATGCACCGGTTATCATACTCTATTATGATCAGGTGCTTCGGTTTGTCTGGAACAATGTTTACGGGATAGGAGGGAATCCGATGAACCTGCTTACCCTGAAACGGGTATATAAAGAGAACACTAATTCAGGTTAACAGCGAGCTGATCCCAGGCCAGAGATATGTTTTCGGGTAGTTCCCGGGACACCTCTTTACTTCGGCCCATTTGATGGCTGATATGGGTTATAAAGCCTCTCTCCGGATTCAGGTCCAGTAACAGATCAAGCGCCTCCTCCAGGCTCATATGAGAGTAGTGCTTTCGTTTTCGTAACGCGTTCACTACCACGACTTTCGAACCACGAATTTTATCCTTCTCCTCATCCGATATCTGGAATACATCTGTCAGATATGTAAAATCATGGATCCGGAAGCCATAGACGAACTGGTTGTCACCATAATGGATTGCTTTTATGGGGATGATGCGTGTATCCCCAATGGAGAAAGGACTATTGGTGAAGGGATGCAGTTCAATTTCAGGGACACCGGGGTACCTGTCGCCAGAGAAAGCATAACTATATTCCAGGCGGATACTTTGCTGGGTCTCTTTGGTTGCATATACGGGCGTCGGCGTCCTCAGGATATAGTTAAATGCGCGAACGTCATCAAGACCTCCCAGGTGGTCTTTATGCGAATGGGTGACGAGGATCGCATCGATGGAGTCTACCGATTCCCGTAACATTTGCTGTCTGAAGTCGGGACCGCAATCAATCACGATCCGCTGGTTATCCATCTCAATCATGATCGACGACCGCAACCGTTTATCACGATGATCGGTTGAGCGGCAAACTTCACAGTGACAGGCAATAACAGGTATACCCTGGGATGTTCCGGTACCGAGGAAAGTGATTTTCATGGAGTAGTTATAATTCACAAATCTAAGAAACTATCGTTAATTAATATGAAAATAATCGGTAGTAAAATGTACCTTTGCAATATGCTTACAAGCTTCCGCAACAGGATTGGGAACTATCTCCTCAAACGAGAATCTGCTACTGTCAGAAGAAACCTCAGAATGGTTAACCTGACTCATGCAAAGTCGATTGGTATTGTCTATCAACTGTTCGATGTGCCTGACTACAACCAGGTGATGGAGTTCGTCACACAGTTGCAACATGACCATAAGGAAGTAAAAGCCCTTGGATTTGTGCAACATAAGAACCTGATCAATCGCTTTCTGCCAAAACTATCCTACGATTTTTTCTCCCTGAACAATATCAATTGGTTCAACAAACCGGTCAGTGACAGAGTTCAGGATTTCATTTCCCGGGAGTTTGATCTCCTGATTGATCTGACCCTGAATGAGCATTTGCCATTAAAATATATCGTTGGCCTTTCGAAAGCCCGGTGCAAAGTGGGCAGATTCAGTAATGAGAACGCCAGGTATTATGATCTGATGATCAAGATTCAGCCGATGACCGCTTTGCGTGAATATATTTCACAGGTCAAACATTATTTAACGATAATCAAAACAGATGAATAATCAGCCTACCAAATTTCGCGGGACCGGTGTTGCCATTGTCACTCCTTTTACAGCATCTTATGCCATTGATTTTGTTGCTCACGAGAAGATGATCAACCACGTTATCCACGGAGGCATGGATTACATTGTCCTTCTTGGAACCACAGGTGAATCTCCCACGGTTTCAATGCAGGAAAAAAAAGCGTTGGTAGAGTTTACCATCGAGAAAATCAACAATCGTATTCCTCTGGTTGTAGGTATTGGGGGAAACAATACCTCCGAGGTGGTTCTTGCTATCCAGCATATGCCGTTAAAAGGTGTTGATGGAATTCTCTCGGTGAGCCCATATTATAATAAACCCCGGCAGGAGGGTGTATATAAGCACTTTAAAGCGGTGGCTGAATCTAGTCCAGTTCCGGTAATTCTGTATACTGTGCCGGGTCGAACCGGCGGTAATATTGCTTCTTTCACAACTATCCGGCTGGCAACTGATTTTCAGAATATCATCGGGATCAAAGAGGCATCAGGAAATATGAATCAGATATACCAGGTGTTGATGCAACGACCCGAAAATTTTCTTGTTATATCAGGTGATGACGGATTGACACTTCCCATGCTTGCTATGGGGGCAGATGGCGTGATTTCTGTTGTGGCAAACGGATATCCGAAAGAGTTTGCCGCGATGGTTAAATACGGATTAGATGGTGATTTTGAGCAAGCCAGGAAGATTCACTTCCAGCTGATTGACCTGATCAATGCCCTGTTTGCAGATGGAAGTCCGGGTGGAATTAAAGCAGTATTAGAGTTGAAACAATTGTGTCAGAATATCGTCAGATTACCCCTGGTACCTGTAAATATGGAAACGAAAGAGTTAATTCAAAAACTGGTTACTCAAATTGACAGCTAATGATCAGCCTTCGATTCTTCCTTATCTTATTCATACTTAGCTTGCTTATGCATTCTACCGTTCTTGCTCAGAAGCATGACAGAGATTTTCCGGCCGAGAAATTTAAAACCAAGGGAGAAGTATATTTCACTTTTCAAATCAACGGGAAAAGCGACCTGGAGAAACTAACCCGGATCATCTCTTTGGATAACGTTCAAGGCAATCAGGTATTTGCTTATGCCAATGAGCAGGAGTTCAAGAATTTCCTCCGGCTGGGCTATACATATCAGATCCTGACCCATCCAGGCGACCTGCTTGATGAATCACAACTCCGGTCCACGGGAGCAGGGGAAGGAATACTCACTACCTGGGATTTTTACCCCTCTTATGACCAGTATATCAACTACATGAACGAGTTTGTTGTCAATTATCCTGAAATCTGCAAGCTGGTTTTTATAGGTTACTCGATACTCGGGAGAGAATTGATAGCTGTGAAAATTAGCGATAACGTGAATGAAGAAGAAGCCGAACCACAGCTTTTATACACCTCCAGTATGCATGGCAATGAAACGACCGGGTATCCTACCATGCTTCACCTGATCGATTATCTGTTATCCAACTACGGAACCGATCCCCGAGTCACAGGGATGGTGGATCATACGGAGATCTTCATCAACCCATTGGCTAATCCGGACGGGACTTACTGGAC
>JACNKI010000051.1:5248-13088 GCA_014382125.1 Bacteroidota bacterium
GAATATGCCGATACTGCCCATACGTTTAGCCCTCCTGGCTACATGTCAGGCTTCAACAACGGTATCACCAACGGATATGAATGGTATGAGATTAACGGAGGCCGCCAGGATTATATGAATTACTTTCACTTCTGTCGTGAAGTCACAATTGAGATCTCCAACGCTAGTCTATTACCTGCCTCGCAACTTCTGAACCATTGGGAGTACAATTACCGTTCGCTGCTGAATTACATTGAACAAGCCGGTTTCGGCCTTCAAGGTATTGTAACTGATTCAGTGACAGGAGAGCCTCTTCAGGCCGTGGTCTTTATCCCATCGCATGATACCAATAACTCCCAGGTCTATACGAAGCTTCCCAGCGGGTATTATTCCCGCTTGCTCAATGAGGGCCAGTATGACATTCAGTTTGCTGCATCAGGTTACTTCCCGAAAATCATATCCGGAGTCAATGTGGTTAACCGGACCACAACATCGCTTGATGTTCAGTTGGTACCAACTAATATTGGGCTTGAAGAGCAACGGAATGAACGGATAACTATGGCATATCCCAATCCGTCCGATGGCCACATCAGACTGGTTCTGCCTGAAACAGGAATCACCCAGGCTCAGGTTGAGTGTTATTCAATGAAAGGGGTGAGGGTCTTTAACAAATCATTGTACGTGCCGGAAAGTGAGATGAGTGTCAAAATGGATCTGAGTCACCTGGCTGGAGGTCTTTATCTGTTAAGGCTCTCAACAAATACAGCGAATTATACCGACCGGATCATCATCCGTTAAAACCGGACCCCAAATCCGAAGATTATCCTGAAAATAATCAGGAGTATTATTGCGATCAGTATACTGATCCAGGAGATCGTTGCTGATTTTGCTTCCTCTTCAAAAAACAGATCCTGCATCATCCCTGCCCTGATATAAATAGGGATCATAAGTATCACCATTGATCCGTTCAGAAAGATCTCAAACAGGGTAATCCCGGGGAACTTGACGAGGATAATGATTATATTCCCGATCAGGAATGGGAGTAGGAATTGAAACAGAACAAATCTTTTTGTTTGCCGGGCATGAAGAGTGTTCACGTATGTATTAGCTGTATATAGTGTTTGGCGGGCCATGATGAGTCCGATGGTGAAGAGTGCCATCAGGGCAAAGAGGGTGATGATCATCTTTCCTGTATCCATGAAGTAGAGGTACATGATCACATATCCGAATCCCTGGCTGAATAGGGCTCCCATCATCATATCCCCAAAAAAATAGATGATGCAATGCATCACCATCCAGAGTACAAGTACCTTCAGAATACCAGCCTCCTCTTCTACTTTTGTATAAAGGATCCAGAGGACCAAACCTACTAGTAATGCGAGGATAGGGCCAGTGCTAAAAACCACTTTTACAGCATCTGAAGTCCAGTCGCGGCTCCGGATATGAAAATAGATTTGGTTGTAAAACAGCTCTGCAGAGATGTCAAATGCGGATGCTGAGATAATGGTTGCTAATCCGATTACAGAATATACCAACACGTATGCAACCAGAAAAAGTGTGGTTGAATTGATCCAGATGATCAGATTCTCTCGTCTGGACATCACTTTGGAGATCAGTATTTATCAGCTACAGGAGGAACTTCTCCGGAAGAATATTTGCCGGCATCCAGTTTTTCTCTGACCTCCGAAAAAGAGTCGATGGTGTACTTAACATCTTCCAGTGTATGAACAGCTGTCGGGATCAGGCGGAGCAGGATGACTCCCTTCGGAACCACCGGATAGATTACCATTGAGCAGAAGATGCCATAATTTTCTCTAAGATCTACTACGATCTGAGTTGCTTCACCTAATCCACCTTGCAGGATAACTGGTGTAACCGGGGATTCTGTTTTCCCCAGATTGAATCCTTTATCTTTCAATCCGTTTTGAAGTGCCCGGACGATCTTCCACAAGTTTTCTTTTAACTCAGGCCGAGATTTGATGAGTTCCATCCTCTTCAATGCTCCAATCACCATGGGCATCGGCAAAGACTTGGCAAATATCTGGGAACGCATTTTGTACATAAGAGCCTTGATGATCGGCTTGTCGGATGCGACAAAACCACCAATACCTGCCATCGCTTTGGCAAATGTCCCAAAATAGACATCGACACCATCCATCACGTTTTGCTCTTCACTCGTTCCGGCACCTGTTTTTCCCATCGTACCGAATCCGTGGGCATCATCAACCAGTAGACGGAAACCATATTTTTCCTTGAACTTCAGGATACCCGGAAGGTTTCCGAGATCTCCTACCATACCGTAGACACCTTCCGTGATCACAAGGATCCCTCCACCACTCTTGTCAGCAATCTTCTTTGCCCGTTTTAACGAAATCTCCAGTTTCTCTAAGTCGTTGTGTGGATAGACAATCCGTTTGCCCAGGTGCATGCGTAAACCGTCCAGGATACATGCATGTGAATCAGAGTCATACACCACTACATCGTTCCTGTCGATAAGTGAGTCGATGATTGATACCATTCCCTGGTATCCGTAATTTAACAGGAATGACGCCTCCTTGTTCTCGAATTTCGCCAGCACCCTTTCCAATTCCTCATGGTATTCAGTCTGCCCCGACATCATACGGGCGCCCATGGGGTAGGCCAATCCGTACTTTTCTGAAGCACGTGCGTCTGTTTCACGTACTTCAGGATGATTGGCCAGGCCCAGGTAGTTATTCAGACTCCAGACGAGAACATCATTACCACGGAATTTCATGCGGTTGGAGATCTCTCCTTCAAGCTTTGGATAATAAAAATATCCCCATCCTACATCGGCGTATTTCCCCAGTGGGCCCATGTTGTTCACTACTTTTTCAAATATATCCACAGTTTCTTCGTTTTAAGTTAATCCCAGATGAAAATTAGGGTACAAAAGTATTGAAAAAATTGTAATTTTGCAGCATGAAACGGATCAAACAACTTGGATTTCTTTTGCTCATCGGAGTGGCTATATCCTCATGCAAGCATAGTAAGTTGTTAAAGAATCCGGATTTGGATACGAAATACAAAGCGGCGCTGGAGTATTACAACGAAAAAGACTACTCGAGAGCCCTGCAGTTGTTTGATCAAATGATGGGTGCTGTACGGGCAACAGATAAAGCTGAGGACCTTTACTATCACTATGCATACAGTTATTTTCATCAAAAAGATTACACCCTCGCATCCTACTATTTCAAGCGATATTATTCCAGCTTCCCTAAGTCAAAACGGGCAGAAGAGTGCCTTTTCATGAGCGCCTATTGCAACTTTCTCAATTCTCCCAGGTATAGCCTGGATCAAACCAGTACCAAAGAAGCGATCAAGGAGCTGCAACTCTTTATGAATGTCTATCCCCAGAGCAAGCGGGTACCTGAGTGTAACAATCTTATCGACGAGTTGAGGGTGAAGCTGGAGCTGAAAGACTATAAAATCGCGAAACTCTATTACCGGATGAAGGATTATGCTGCCTCCATCACTACGTTGTTTAATATCCTGAAAGAGTTTCCCGAAACAGTTCACCGTGAAGAGATATTATTTCTCGTGGTAAAATCCTATTCTAAATATGCCCATTTGAGTGTCACAGGAAAACAGTTTGAGCGACACAAGAATACGACAGTCGCTTTTCAGGATTTTATGAAAGAGTTTCCAGCCAGCAAATTTACCGGTGAGGCGAAGGAGTTAAATGAAAAATCACGGGATCACCTGCAGCGGTTGATTGATAAGAATAAAGATGTAGTTGAAAAAGAAAGTAAGCGAGTAATATTAAGAAATGATGGATTATAAAAAAGTAAAGACAGACACGGTTTCGGTTACCCGAAACATTGAGGATTATACCGGAGGAACAGGAAATCTGTATGAAACCCTGGCGATAATCTCAAAACGCGCTAATCAGATTTCCGCGGAGATGAAGGAGGAGTTGAATCAGAAGCTTTCTGAATTTGCAACCACCACAGATAACCTGGAAGAGATCTTTGAAAATCGTGAACAAATTGAGATCGCCAAATATTACGAGCATCTCCCAAAGCCAACATTAATCGCTATTCACGAATACAACCACGAAGAGATCTATTTCCGGAAGCCTGAACCAGAGCAAAAAGAGGAGATCATTTAAACTCTCTTAATGCTGAAAGGAAAACATATTGTTCTTGGGATCACCGGCGGCATCGCTGCATATAAGATCCCATATCTCATTCGATTGCTTGTCAGAGAAGGAGCAGATGTAAGGGTAATTATGACTGCTGCCGCCCGTGATTTTGTCACACCTCTGACCCTGGCGACTCTTTCTAAGCATGACGTTTTCTTTCATCCGTTTAACATGGAGACAGGTACCTGGAACAGTCATGTAGAACTCGGACAATGGGCCGACCTGATGCTTTTTGCTCCTCTGACCGCAAACACCATGGGAAAGATGGCCCATGGCATAGCTGATAATTTCCTGGTTACCGCTTACTTGTCAGCAAAATGTCCGGTCATGCTAGCCCCGTCAATGGACCTTGACATGTTTCAGCATCCCTCAACGCAGAAGAATCTTGAGATCCTGAAATCCTTTGGGAATAAGATCATTGATGCCCAGGCAGGAGAACTTGCCAGTGGACTTTCCGGCCCTGGCCGGATGGAGGAACCGGAAAAACTTTTCGAGATCATCCACGATTTTTTTTTTCAGTCACAGGAGCTGAAAGGGAAGAAGATACTGGTGACCGCAGGTCCTACCCATGAAAAGATCGACCCGGTCAGGTTCCTTGGAAACCACTCTTCCGGCTTGATGGGTTTCAGCCTGGCAAACGAAGCTGTCAACCGGGGTGGGAACGTAACCCTGATTACCGGACCTGTTGGCAACCATGAAATCCACCCAACCATCAAGCGAATTGATGTCACATCTGCTACCGAAATGTTACAGGCTTGCCGCAAGCAGATTTCAAAGGCGGATATCCTTATCATGGCTGCGGCCGTGGCTGACTATACGATTAAAAACCCTCTTTCAGGGAAACTGAAGAAGCGCTCTGACCTTATTACCCTGGAATTATCTCCAACGACTGATATCCTGCATGAGTTGAAGAAACTAAAAAAAGAGGATCAATGTTTTATAGGATTTGCTCTGGAGACGGATAACGAAATGGAAAATGCGAAAGAGAAATTGAAGAGTAAGTCGCTGGATCTTATCGTTTTGAATTCGTTAAACGAAAAGGGAGCGGGATTTGGAGCCCCAACCAATAAGGTAACGATTTTAACGAAGAACGGGAAAACGATCAAAGGAAATCTCAAATCAAAAAAAGAGGTTGCATCCGATATCCTATCTGCGATCTTGGAATATATCAAATCAAACTGAAATCCATGAAGAAGATTATCTTGTTCCTTTTTCTGTCGCTCTCTGCAATGCAACTATCTGCGCAAGAGCTTGACTGTGTGGTAAGTGTAACGGCACCCAGGCTTGAAGGTACAGATAAACAAGTATTTGAAACCCTTCAGACAGCCATTTATGAGTTCATGAACAACCGTACATGGTCAGGCTATAATGTGAAAATCGAAGAACGAATCGAGTGTACGATCCTGATCATGATCAACGAACGGCCCAGTACTGATGATTTTCGCGGGACCCTGAACCTGGTCCTTCGCAGGCCGGTTTACAACTCTGCATACAATACAATACTTCTCAACTACATTGACCGGGATTTCAGCTTTAGATATGTTGAATATGAACCGTTAAATTATTCTGAAGGGGTGTTTACCTCGAACCTGACTTCCATACTCGCCTATTATACCTATATGTTTCTTGGATTCTACATGGACTCATTCACACAATACGGAGGAACACCCTTTTTTGAAAAGGCACAGGAGATTGTAAACATGGCACAGAGCACACAAGAGACTGGTTGGAAAGCATTTGAGGGAGATAAAAACCGGTACCATCTGGTGGAAAATGTTCTCAATCCCTCAAACGGAGCTATGCGCGAATTCTCATATATCTACAATCGTCTGGGGATGGACCAGATGTATCAACGAGTCGATCTGGGTAGGAGTAAAGTGACAGAGAGTCTGAACTTGCTGGAGAAGATCTCCAATGAAAAGCCAGGTCTTTTTCTGTTGCAGATCACACTGGATGCTAAAAAAGATGAATTTGTAAACATCTATTCCAGTTCGCGTGTACCACCGATGGAAAAGAATAATGTGGTTAACATTCTGAAGGAGATTGATCCTGCCAACAGCTCGAAATACCAGGCAATACTCGAAGGAAAATAGTCACTAACAAACACTGGCTCATGCTATTAAAGCTTACTATTGAAAATTATGCTTTAATACGGAAGCTGGACATTGATTTGGCCGGCGGATTTTCTGTGATCACTGGGGAGACCGGAGCCGGAAAGTCTATCCTTGTCGGCGCGCTCTCTCTGATACTTGGTCAGCGTGCTGATAGCTCCGTCTTGTTTAATAAGGCAGCAAAGTGCATTGTAGAAGGTTCGTTTCAGATCAAAAACTACGGTCTGGAGGAGTTTTTTATCACAAATGAACTTGATTACGATGATGTTTCTATTCTTCGTCGTGAGATCTCCCCGAATGGGAAATCACGGGCCTTTATCAATGACACACCCGTGAATCTGTCGCAGTTAAAAGCGCTTGGCGACAGATTGGTCAATATCCATTCACAGCATTCAATCATTACCTTGAACCAGGCTAACTACCAGCTTGAGATCCTGGATGACTATTCGAACAACCAGGATACATTTCTGGCCTACCGAAAACTGTATCGCGACCATCAGGTAATGGTTCACAAGCTGGAAAAATTGAAGGCGAGTGAGGCCAGTATGCGGAACGAATCCGATTACCTGAAGTTTCTATTTGACGAGCTCGAGAAGGCAAACTTATCAAATGGCGAGCAGGAAGAGCTTGAAAAACAATTGGCGCTCTTATCCCATGCCGAGGAGATCAAAGCCGGACTTTCACGTTCCAACATGATCCTCGACAGCACTGATTCGAATGTTATTTCAATGCTTACCGAAGTTGTAGCTTCACTGAAAGGCATTGCCGGTTTTCATAGTCCGGTAGCTGACCTTGTCGACAGACTGGAAACAAACCTGATAGACGTCAAAGATATCACCGGAGAGCTGCAGCGGCTCAATGATGACGTATACTTCGATCCACAAGAGATTGAAGAGGTAAGCGGTCGCCTTGATACGATCTTCAGGTTGCAGAAAAAACATCAGATCTCAACCATCGGGGAACTGATCCAACTAAAAGAGGATCTTGCTGCCAGATTAGTCGAAACAGAAAGCCATGATAGCGTGATCGATAAACTCCAACAGCAAACTGAAACTGCCGGAAAAAAGCTATTTACATTGGCCAGGAAAATGTCAGCGATCCGAGTCAAAGCGATCCCCTCCTTTGAAAAAGAGATCCTGGCATCACTGAAAGAGCTTGGAATGCCATCTGCACAGTTTCAGATTAATTGTGCACAGGAGACCACATGCTCCCAGGATGGAATTGATCGGGTGAAGTTCCTTTTCAGCGCCAATAAAGGTGTTGCCACGAATGAGGTGGCAAAAATAGCCTCCGGTGGTGAGTTGTCACGACTTATGCTGAGTATCAAATCGATGATCAGCCGGAAGAACTTATTGCCAACGATCATTTTTGATGAGATCGATAGTGGGGTGTCCGGGGATATTGCAGGAAAAGTCGGAACTATTCTCAAGCGCATGTCCGCGCCCATGCAGGTCATCGTCATTACTCATTTGCCTCAGATTGCCGGGAAAGGTGATGCGCATTACTGGGTATTTAAAGAGGATGACAACGAAACAACCTGTTCGAAGATCAGGAAACTGACCATGGATGAACGAGTAGAAGAGATCGC
>JACNKI010000051.1:13466-16331 GCA_014382125.1 Bacteroidota bacterium
AAAGTTGATTTTATTCTGCACTCCATCGCCATGTCAATGAACGTCAGGAAAAGCAGGAAATATGATAACCTGAATTACGATTTTTATCAGAAAACCATTGATATTTCTGCTATGTCGTTCCATAAGATGTTACAAGTTGCCAAAAAGCTGGATGCCATTAATGAGTGGGGATCTGTGCTGGCGCTCTCATATATCGCCGCCCAACGGACGCTATACAGATACAACGATATGGCAGATGCCAAAGCCATGCTTGAATCCATTGCACGGAGTTTCGGATATATCTATGGAAGGGAGAAACAAATCCGGGTCAACACCATCTCGCAATCCCCAACCATTACTACCGCCGGGAGCGGAGTGAAAGGGATTGATGCCTTAATGGATTTCACTGAACGGATGTCCCCACTGGGCAATGCTTCAGCCGACGAGTGCGCCAACTTCTGTATTGTTCTGTTTTCCGATTTGTCTAAGAAGATCACCATGCAAAACATCTTCCACGATGGTGGCTTTTCAAGTATGGGGATGAGCCTGAGTGCGATGACTCAGTATAATAAATCTCTGGATGAGAATGAATGAATTTTCTTTTAAATTTGCACTCCTAACTAAACAGAGAACCTTATGAAAATATTAGTTTGTATCAGCAATGTTCCTGACACTACCACGAAGATCAAATTTGTTGATGATCTCAAAAAGCTGGATGAAACCGGGATCCAATGGATTATCAATCCATGGGATGAACTCGCACTTACCCGTGCATTGGAGTTGAAAGATGAGCCGGCCAACGGAATTGAGAAAGTGACCGTTGCTCATGTCGGACTTGTTGGATCGGAACCTACTATCCGGAAAGCACTGGCCATTGGTGCTGACGATGCCATCCGGATAAACGCAGATGCCGCAGATGGCTATTTTGTAGCCTTTCAGCTAGCTGAAGTCCTGAACAATGATCCTTATGATATCATCCTGTGTGGTATCGAATCGAGTGATTTTAACTGTTCAACAGTAGGAGGAATGCTTGCTGAATTTCTTGGAATTCCTTCTGTCTCCGCTGTCTCCGCCCTGAATCTTGAAAATGGAGAGGATGTCATCATCCGTGAAATTGACGGTGGGAATGAGACAGTCACTGTTCCAATGCCCTTCGTGGCTATCGTACAGAAGGGAATTACCAAAGAGCCCCGGATTCCCTCAATGCGGGGAATCATGATGGCCCGCTCAAAGCCTATCAATGTGATAGAGCCTGCTGCTATTGAGGCTATGACAGAAATCATTGGGTACGAAATGCCCAAGCCACGTGCAGCCTGTAAGTTTGTTGATGCCGAAAACCCTGCAGAACTTATTGAGCTGTTGCAGAATGAGGCAAAATTGATTTAATTGATTTCATTCACGTAAAAAAACAAAATATGTCAGTCATAACATTCGTCGAAAACTGGGAAGGAAAATTCAAGAAACTCACATTTGAACTTGTCTCTTACACTGCTAAAGTCGCTGAGATGTTAAACACTACCTCGATTGCCCTGTCAATCGGATCCGTTGAATCCAGCGAACTTGATAAATTGGGCAACTATGGCGTAAAAAAGGTCATTCACATTGATAATGACAATCTTAAAATACTTGACAATCAAGCATATACTTCAGTTATAGCCGATGTCGCGACCAGGGAGGGAGCAACCGTTGTGATTCTTTCTAACAACAACACCGGAAAGGCGCTTGCTCCACGTCTTTCTGCTCGTCTTAAAGCCGGAATTGGCTCCGGGGTTAGCAAACTTCCGGTCAGCATCGATCCATTTATTGTATATAAAAAGGTCTACTCTGGAAATGCATTTGCTAATGTTTCCATCAAGTCGGATATCCGGATCCTAACCTTGTCGCAAAACTCATTCGATGTAATCGAAACGCCTAATGAGGCCAGCGTTGAGACAATTGAAGTGCAGGTTGAAAACGACCTGGTAAAAACAAACGTAACGGATATACAGAAACAGGCTGGCAAAATTCTGCTCACTGATGCCGAGATTGTCGTTTCCGGTGGGAGAGGGATGAAGTCGGGCGACAACTGGGGCCCCCTGGTTGAGATGGCTGACCTCCTTGGAGCTGCTACTGCCTGTTCCCGGCCGGTTTCGGATGAAGGATGGAGGCCTCACGAAGAGCATACCGGTCAGACCGGGAAGATCATTAGTCCTAATCTTTATTTCGCGTTAGGAATATCGGGTGCTACCCAGCACATTGCAGGCGTTAGCGCTTCCAAATATATCGTCGCTGTCAACACCGATAAAGATGCACCGGTTTTTGAAGCTGCGCAGTATGGCATCGTTGGCGATGCAATGAAGGTGCTCCCGAAACTGGTAGAAGCGCTCAGGGAGATAAAATCAAAATAGGGATGACCAGACAATTGATCTTTGCTCTTACCCTGTTGATTACAGCAGGCGTTTTTGCATATACCATCAGCAAGGTCATCCGGTATTTCAAGTTTACCAAAGCCAATTTTCCGATCCGGGACTTCTTAAAGCGCATTCAAGTTATGCTGGCTGTTGCTTTCGGCCAGACAAAGATTTTTCGCAAGCCTGTTCTGGGTTTCCTGCATGCGCTTGTTTTCTGGGGCTTTTGCGTAATCCTTATCGGCAGCATTGAGATGATCATCGAGGGACTGTTCCGGACTGAGCGGATTCTATCATTCATGGGCCCGGTGTACGATGTGATCATGGCTTCCGGTGATATTTTTGCATTGCTGGTTGCGATCTCCATTATCGTCTTTCTTTTTCGCCGCATCTTTTTGCATATCAAGCGATTTGAGGGTATTGAAATGAAGCGGATTTCACACATCGATGCAAATGTGGCTCTGACAATGATCCTTTTACTGATGCTCTCCCTGCTGGG
>JACNKI010000015.1 GCA_014382125.1 Bacteroidota bacterium
ATTTCTTTCTGCGAAAGATTTATCCGGCATCCGGGATCTGGCATCAAGGATCCAGTATCAAGGATCCAGGATCCAGTATCCAGGATCAGACCGCAGGCCCCTTACACGTTCTTTTTAAACTCCTGGAGAACAGCAAGGTCCCCATCTGATACATAGCCGATCTCGAGAGCTTTGTCGATCAGGACATCGTAATCAGAAAGTGTGATCAGATCGCATTTAGCTTCTTCAAATTTGGCAAGGGAGATCGGGAGGTTGTAAGTGAATATCGCTAACATCCCTGTCACGACACATCCGGCTTCTCTCAGAGCGTCGACAGCACGCAGGCTGCTTCCGCCGGTGGAGATGAGATCTTCTACTACCACAATCCGTTGACCGGCTTCTACTCTCCCTTCAATTTGATTGGAAAGGCCATGATCCTTTTTCCCGGAACGGATATAGGCGAAAGGCAATCCCAGCTCCTGTGCTACCAGTGCTCCCTGGGCGATCCCTCCTGTAGCGACACCTGCAATTACTTCAACCCCAGCAAAGTGTTCATTAATAGCTCGAACGAAGTTCTCACGAACAAATGTCCGGATCTCGGGGTAGGAGAGTGTGATGCGGTTGTCGCAATAGATTGGGGATTTGATGCCGGATGCCCAGGTAAAGGGCTCTTTGGGGCTGAGTTTGACAGCTTTTATTTTCAGCAGATATTCGGCTGTTTGGAGGGCGACTTCGTGGTTGTAGATCATGGTTTGTTTTTTTGTTGTCACAAAAGTACAATTTTTGGATGGCAAATTTCTCCCTTTTTCTTGCCCTCAGGCTCCCGCAAGAGCGGGACAGGCGGGCGGGCCTCGCAGCTACCTTCACAACTGGAAATTCTCAACTTTCTTTTGTCTTGATACCAAAGAAAGTTGCAAAGAAAAAATCAAGGCTTCCGAAAAATTGCCTGAGTGTTCACTCTTTCGGCTAAAACAAACGAACTCGGGCCCCGAGTACTCGGGACCCTCAGACAGCGTTTGTTTTTTAACGCCTCTTTCATTCACACTCTATACGGCAATTTTTCGAAGGCCGGATAATCACCTCACCCCCAACCCCTCTCCTCAAGGAGAGGGGAGTTATCAAGCGAAGCTTCCATCAGGACCGAAGATCTTCCAGCAGCCATTTCCAGGCGGGTTTAACATGTATTTTTTTATTCTCATGAAGAATCTCATCTTCTGTATAGGAGGTGATGATGTATCCTTCTTGTAGCTGATAGGTTGAAATGGCATCCATAAGTCCTGACAACTCCCGATTAAATGTATCTGGAGAGTCGAAGGTATGACATACTTGCAGAGCTTGAATAATTTGTGTTCCTTGTTTAATGATAAAATCACACTCTTTCCTGTTTGCGTGATAAAATACCTCTTTCCCTCTTCTTTTCAGTTCAATGAAGATCAGGTTTTCCAATAATCTCCCCGATTCGTCGGAGAAGAGAAATCCCAGCTTTTTAACCAGGGCATTATCAATGAAGTAGGTTTTTTTTGCATTCCGTATCTGTTTTTTTACAGAATGATCGAACTTGTATATCTGAAAAAGGAGATATGTGTTTTCCAGGAACTCAATATAGTTTCGGATAGTTGTAGCATTTTTGACTCCCACAATTTTTGTTAGTGAATTATTGGAAGAAAGTTTGGCTGTATTACTTGCCAGGAAATAGATTAGTTCGAGCAGCTCCTTTTCATTGGTCAGGCGGTTACGTACCATTACATCTCTATATAAGATGCTTTGGTACAACGACTTCAGGTATTCTTCGTTTTTTGTTTTCAGATAACCCGGAAATCCACCTGTTTGGAAATAGTCATTAAACTGACGTTGCAACAGTGACCTTCCTGCTGTACTGTGCAATTGTTTCGTGGACAAAATGTGTCCGGTATAAGTGAGGTATTCATGGAAAGAAAAGGGGAATAGTTCGAATGATAGGTATCGGCCAGTTAAGTGGGTTCCCAGCTCGCGGCTTAGCATAGTAGCGTTGGAACCTGTAAGAAAGACTTTATTCCCATTGTCGTGGAGCCTGCGTACAAATCTTTCCCACCCGGGAATGTTTTGGATTTCATCGAAATAAAAGACATTTTGGTCCCCAAACAGTTCAATGAAGGTTTCATGGAGGATCTGAAAATCAGCAACGGTGAAGTTCACCAAACGGTCATCATCGAAGTTCATAAAGAAATCATGTTCTGTTGCATCCTTTCTTATCTGGAGAAGCAGGGTGGATTTTCCGCATCTTCTGATACCGGATATCACCATAATTTCGGGACTTGCAATAAATCCTTCCGGAATTTGTCGTTTTACGAATTCAGGTGACCAATTATTGGCTTGTTGATCGAAGATGATGGTTTTAAGGAGATCTTTCATTGATTTTATCCATGGTGATATGTATGCAAATATATAAAGTATCTATTACAAATGCAAATTAAAACTAAAAAATATGCATTACAAATAGAAATAAGTTGTGATTTCTTTTTTGTTCCGCTCCACGGCCGCGGGAATAATGTTCTTTCTTTTGCCTTGATGCAAATGAGATATTCTTCGCCTCTTACCTGAGGGGAAGCGATACTTTTTCCTTTTTTTGTTCCGCTCCACGGCCGCGGTGGCCGAGGCTCCGCAACACGACTGGAAATTATCAACTTTCTTTTGTCTTAACACAAAAGAAAGTTGCAAAGAAAAAGTCAAGGCTGCCGAAAAATTACCTGAGTGTTCATTCCTTCGGCTAAAACAAACGAACTCGGGACGCTAAAGGCGTCCCTCAGACAGCGTTTGTTTTTCTCGCCTCAATCATTCACACTCCAAGCGGCAATTTTCCGAAGGCCGGTTATACCCCACCCCCGACCCCTCCCCAACAAGGGAGGGGAGATATCAAGAAAACCTTCTATCAAGACCGAAGGTCTTCCATCAGCCGCATAGCGGCTCCATCACGGTCGAAGACCGTCTATCAAAACCAAAGGTTTTCTATCAAGCGTAGCTTCTATCAAGACTGAGGTTTCCGAAGTCTTACTGGATTTTGTAATTTTGACTGAGCAATTGGATGAATTCAATGAATATATACTGGAATGATGAGATGATAAGGTTTCAGAATGACGAGAGGATAATTCAGGCATTTTTCTCCTGTTTCACCGTTGTTCATGCTGCCGGAGGGGTTGTGAAGAACGAAAAAGGA
>JACNKI010000083.1 GCA_014382125.1 Bacteroidota bacterium
TCTTTCAATTATACCACCCTGCCGTACGGCACGATCATCCTGAAGACAACCAACGGTGGAGCTGACTGGACAAGCACACCTTACCCGGAAGAGAACATCTTCATCACCTGTATCCTCTTTTTCGACTCGTTGACAGGCTGGATGGGTGGGCAGCCTCATGCCCTGGTGAAAACTACTAATGGTGGTACCGACTGGACACAGGCATCGATCGATACATCCATATTGGCTTTCTTTCCGGTGCTGGGTATTCAGTTCTTCAACGAACAAATTGGCTATGCCTGCGGTGGAATATTCGATATAGCAGGTGTAACCTGGCGAACGACAAACGGTGGTGAGATGTGGTATGCACTGGAGCCCTCCCAGGCTCCTGCCGATGAGGTCCATGGACTCCATATCTTTGATGCCACGCATGTCATGGGTGCCGGTGGTGATCCCGATTATGGCTATGGCGTTGGAATCCTCCGTACTGCCGACGGGGGACTCAACTGGGACTACGATGAGTTGGGGATCCAGGGCAACGCATACGATCTCGATTTCAGGAACGAAAGCGAAGTCTGGGCGCCTCTGGGACCACGCCTGAAATTTATCTACAGCCTGGATACCGGGAACACCTGGACATCCATCCCTACACCTGACTCCTCAGCTATCTTTGATGTCACGTTTCCGGATACCATGCACGGGTTTGCTGTGGGATCCGAAGGAGCTTTTCTCCAATACAGGCCACCTGTTCATCCGGCGATTCTGCCTTTGCAACACAAAAACGAACCCGTAAGTTGTCAACTGTATCCCAATCCAATGACTTCAGGCTCAAGTTTCAAGGTTCAAAGTTCAAGAGCAGGTTTTGTTTCCCTTAAGGTGTATGATTTGCATGGGAAAGAGGTGATGCCGATTTTGAACAAAGAGCTTCCAGCGGGGGAACATCAGGTTGATTTTGATCGGGGAAATTTGCCAGCTGGTTTATACCTCTACCAATTACTTTTCAATGATTCTGTCGTATTAAGTAAACGAATACTGATAGTTCCATAAAAGAAATATCAATGTCTGCTAAAAAAAAGTTCTTTTCCTTAAACCGCATTGAAGCACTTTCGGATGGTATTTTCGCCATTGCCATGACCATCCTGATATTGAATATCAGTGTACCTGACAAAGAGATCGTCGAAAAAATCGGATTACTCAAAGCGATCCTGAACAATGCTATTGAATTCTATACCTACTTTCTTAGTTTCTTGCTTCTCGGGATTTTCTGGATCATTCAACGACAGCAGATGAGCATCTTCATTAAAACGGACCAGAAGCATATGTGGCTGACAGTTCTTTTATTGATGTTTATCTGTCTCGTTCCGTTTTCTGCAAGTATATTTTCAGATTATAGTGAAGAGAATGTGGCTGCATTTATTTTCTGTTCCAATATGTTTATCATTGGCCTCTTTTTTCTGGGAATTTGGCATTATGCCACAAAAGATCACAGGCTGGTGGCTGCAGATTTCAGCAGAGATGAGATTTTCAATGGGAGAAGAAATGTTCTGGCGTTTGTGTTCGTTGCCATACTGGCTATGGGGGCAGCATTGATAATCCCGGCTTATTCGGGGATGGTTTTCATGCTGATACCCCTGTTGAAGCCCTTCGCCCGGAAGATTTTTTCCACGAAAGCGTAGTAAACCAAAGTCGTTAAAGATGTTATTTCAGGTAAACCAACCGTTTTGTTTTAGAATAACCATTCACGGTGAATCGGAGAAAGTAAATTCCGGGCGAAAGGTCATTACCTGTATCCAGTGATTTGAGATCAAAAAAGGCGGTATATTTTCCTGGTTGTAGCGGTTTATTAAGAAGCTCTCTCACCAGGTTGCCCGTCAAGTCATAGAGGCCCAGTGTAACATCACTTTCTTTTGTAATTCGTAATTCGTAATTCGTAATTCCAGTGGATGGATTCGGAAACAGGTTAACCATAAAACCATCCCTCAATTCGTCGGGTGTAGACTGGATAGATGAGAATGCCACTGGTGCCGTCCATATCTGATAGAGCCCGGTTGAGTTACCCATCCACACCGGCCAAAGCGTACTGTCAGTTGAGGTGATGTCGATGTTATCCCCCTGATATCCCTGTCCTAATCCGCCGATAGGTGTCGGTTTGAAGTTGTGGTCACTCAGCTCATACTCTTTCCAGGTGTCACCACCATCCGTTGACCGAGCCAGGAACACACCGGTGGAGTCGGTGGTGGTATTCCGGTCATCGTAAAAGATCACGTTGACAGCCCCAAACCGGTCGACATGAACCGTTGGAAAGTACTGGTCTTTTCCGTCATTCACAGGATCCTGGTTGACCCGGATGCCGGCTGACCAGGTTAGTCCTCCATCGGTAGAGCGGTTCAGAATCACGTCCGGATCTGTACCTGCCGGCGGAAGGTCTTTCTGTCCGGTTACGATATAGATCCATCCCTGCCGGGGTCCATCGGTATCATCCACAGCGATACTTGGCAACCCGTTCACCCTGATGTTGTCTTTATTCGGAAGTACACCTGTGATACCATTGACTGGGAATGCGTTTTCAGATACATTCCAGGTAGATCCTCCAGTAGTGCTTGATGCAAATCCCACATAGATCTCCTTGAAAGGTGAGGTCTCTGTAACACCTGCCCAGCAAACATTCACTGAGCCATCGGGGCCAATGACCAGGTCTCCACCGGCACTGCGGTTGGGAGGGTTGTTGATCTGCTGTGGAGCGCTCCAACTCTGAGCTCCATCATCGGTGTAGGAAAACATCAGGGGAAAAGGAGGGGCAAACTTCACCCATGCGGCATAGGTGTGTCCGGCATATGGGCTCGTGGGAATGGCATCTGAAGCGAGTGTAGCCCGCTCCAGATCATCCGTAGAGATCACCTGTTGCGCCGACCAGGTCTGACCCTGATCTGTAGAGTAGTGTGAATACAACCCAACAAACGGAGACCGGCCCAATCGTGTGAGAATGAACCTTCCCTGGTTGTCAATAGCAATGCCGGGATCGCCTCCATGGAAAGTAATCGGTTCCCCGGTGCAGGTATCGTTCCCATACCACAGTGCACCTCCATCAGTAGTCACAAAAATTCCTTCACTGATGAAGAAGGGAATGAAGGTGAGGGTATTGCAGGAGGAGAAGAGGACATCCTGATTTACAGGACTTTTCACAATAAAGACCTCTGTCTGGGTGACGTTGCTGGGATAGAGGCGGTAATTATTCCCGAATCGCAGGGAAATATTTTCACCAGGATTGATTTGCCCGGATAAACCAGGCGAAATGAACAACAACAACAAAAAGAGTATCAGGTATCTAATCATTTTAAAATGTATAACCCAGGTTCAGCGACACAAAATAATCCCTCGGTGCGCCGGCTTCATAAAACCGTTTGTCAGCTGAATTGGTATTGGTAAATCCAACATAAACCGCATCAAAAATGTTATTTACACCTCCCGAGAGCATCATGTTGAACTTCCCGAACCGCATATCCACACCCAGCACGCCATTGAGCAGGTTGTAGGGCGCGGTTTCGTCGGTGTTGGCATCATCTACCCAGAGGCCGCTGATGCCCTGGTAGCTTACTTTGCCAAACAAGCTAAAATGCTTGCCGATGGGGTAAGCATACGAGAGAGCCATATAAAGGTTGTGTGCAGGGACACTGGGGACGATATTGCCGGCAAAATTGCGGTCAATTTCGATGAAATTCCCGAGTGAATCCATCTCAATGGTTAAGGCATCATAGTTTTTATACCGGAAATGGGACCAGGTATAGGAGGCTTCAAAATTCAGGTTCTCCCAGATCTCAACAAGCCCTCCCAGTTCTGTGCCTAACCTGTGTGTTTTGGCCGCATTTCGGAAATACACTTCACTTAAAACTTCAAACGGGACAATTTCATTGTCAACAATTATGTAAAAGCCGGTGGCTTCGAAAAGCACCCGCTTAAACCATTTCGTATTCCGGTGATAGAATTTCCCTTTAATACCTGCTTCGAAATTCTGCGACTCCTGAGGATTCAAATCGTGGTTGAAGATATAGGAAGGATCAGGACTCTCGAGTTCGTTATTAGCCGGACTGTCAAAGCTGTATCCGAACGATCCATAAACTGCAAGCAGAGGCAGGATCTTATAGTTGAGTGAGAGTTTAGGTGTAAATGCGTGAAACCAACGATTATCGGCTCGGGATGGAAGGGTTTGCTCTTCCCGGTGATATTTCACACGATCGTAACGTCCCGTAAGTAGCACGAACATCTTATCGGGAAGGATCTCGAAGTTGTCGGAAAGGTAAAATCCGGTGTTATCAATCGATTCAGCCGTCAGTTGAATGATCTGATCACCTCGCTGCCCGCTTATGTTATCGTAATACTCAATGCGGGCCGGCTGGCTGAAAAAATCAGCTCCTACCAGGAACTCGTTTTTCCGTGTGCCGATGTGGTGCCTGTGAATATATTTTCCGCTGATCCCTAATCCGTAACGGTTGATGATCCGGTAGAGTTTGGAAGTACGTTCAAAATACTTGATCGTTCCATAGGCTGTCACCTCCACTTCATTGTTCAGGTTCCGGCCAAATGTTGCGTTATACCGGATCCCAACCCTTCCCTTTGTGGTAATCCGTTTTTCATCCCGGTCGACCGACCGTTGATTCGCCTGATAAGGATCCTGTTCAAATTCTGCTTTGGTAAGTGATCCCGGCAACTTAATCATCCCGTCCACGAAATAACCCAGGATGGTTAGCCGGGTATGTTCTGAGGGAGTGGTTTCCAAAACCACGTTGAGGATATGCCAGTATTCGTTGTTATGAGCCCGGTAGCCGTCGTAGTTCTGGTAGCTGTAGGTAGTTAGAAAACGGTATTTATCTGTTTTCACAGCCGCTTTCACTCCGTTCTTTCTCAATCCGAAAGAACCGAACTGGTTGAACTGAACGATAGATGAGCGGCGGAATTCGATGTCGTTGATGAAGTTCGCTACACCGCCCGGGGCATTTGTATAGAGGGAAGAGGCATTTCCTTTGACAATCTCGATGCGTCCGATAGAGTTAAAATCGATCGCTTCGATACGGGTTTGCCCGTCGGGCTCCGATTCCGGGATGTCATCCAATAAGATCCGTATCCCTCTGATTCCCGAGTTCGACCGGCTTCCAAAACCCCTGATCGAGAAGCGTACATCGTGGTTGCCGTATCTCGATTGGAGAAATAGTCCGGGCACGGAAGAGAGCATGTTGTTGGCACCGATTTTCCGGTCATACTGATAGTTGGAATAGTTCAACCGAACTACTGAAAAGGGGATATCAATGATCCTTTCGGGAACACGCGTTGCAGTGATCACAACTTCGTTGAGTTCCCTGAAAAGGGTATCCTCGGTAGCCATCAGCGAGTCGGCCAGGGTGATCTCCTGGGAGAAAGCCAGCCGGCTCCCGGAGAATAAACAGAACAGGCTGGTGAAAAGCAGAAGTCGATGCAAATGTCGAGATGTCACAGAAACAAATGTACAATAAACCCTCGAAAACTGTAAGAGGCTGGCTATAGATATTTATTGTTGCTTTTATTATTTGACGATTTCCACACCATGCCAGAAGGCGATATATCCTTTTATTTTTTCTGCAAGTGATGAAGGAGCCGGGTAATACCATGCAGCATCCTGATTGGTTTTACCATCCACTTCAACATCATAATAAGATGCTGTTCCTTTCCAGGGACAAACTGTTTGAGTCTTGTTTTCAATCAAATATTCCAAGTTTACTGAATCCTGTGGGAAGTAATGATTCCCTTCGATGTTAATGGTATGATTACTTTCAGCTATCACTTTATTATTCCAAATTGCTTTCATTTTTCAATTTTTATATTTTTCTATGAGCTAACTTTACTCTATTAGTCTGTCCGATCAGGAATTCCTGACAGGTTTACTTCATCCTGCTTGCCAGAGGGTAATAGCGAAGCCTTTATCAAGGATTAACGTTAAGTGAGGCAAGGTAGAGGGACATGAGCACAATGTACGGAAAAAAAATGAGGTATCTTTGCCTCATTATTAAACATCTATTCTTTACTGCATATGTGGAAAGTGTTTCTGTTATCCGCTATACTCGTTGGCGTTGCTATCGCAGCCATCGCCATTAAGATGTTCGTTAAAAAAGATGGGGAGTTTAAAAAAACCTGTACCAGCATTGATCCGGCGACAGGCGATCTCCTGGGATGTACATGCGGGAAAGGAGATGGCGGGGCAAAATGTGAAAACAAGAGCTGATAAGGTTCCGATTATCCGAAATCATCAAACGCGATCATCTCCTCCGGCACACCGTAGTCATCAAGCATTTTAAGTACAGCACTATTCATCAGGGGCGGGCCACAGAGATAATACTCAATCTCTTCCGGCTCAGGATGATTCTTCAGGTAGGTATCCAGGATGACCTGGTGAATGAATCCAACAGGCCCATCCCATTTATCTTCAGGAAGTGGTTCTGATAAAGCCACATGGAATGTAAAGCTGGGATTTTTCCTGGCTATTTCTTCGAATTCGTTTACATAAAACAGTTCCCTGAGTGATCTGCCACCGTACCAGAATGTCGCTTTGCGTGTGGAATGTTTTGTTTTGAAAAGATCAAAAATATGGGACCGCATGGGGGCCATGCCTGCACCGCCTCCAATGAACATCATCTCCCTGTCGGTATCCTTGATAAAGAAATCCCCGTAAGGGCCCGAGATGATCACTTTATCGCCTGGTTTCCTGGAGAAGATATAAGAAGAACAGATGCCGGGATTGACTTTCATAAATCCACCTCTTGTTACATCGAAGGGTGGCGTGGCAATACGGACATTGAGCATGATGATATTGCCTTCGGAGGGCTGATTAGCCATGGAGTATGCACGAAAGATCGGCTCGGGATTTTTCATTTTCAGATCCCACATGTTGTATTTATCCCATTCATCGACATACTCTTTTTCTACTTCGATATCTTTGTAATCAACTTCGCATTTTGGGACATCGATCTGGACATATCCTCCGGATGAAAAGTAAAGGATCTCCTCTTCGGGTAATTTCACTACGAACTCCTTGATGAAGGTTGCCACGTTGCGGTTGGAGACCACCCCGCACTCCCATTTCTTGATCCCGAAGATCTCGGGCGGGATAGCGATCTTCATGTCTTCCCTGCCCTTTACCTGGCAACCGAGCCTCCATTGATCCTTTTGTTCCTTCCGGGTGAAAAAATCAACTTCTGTAGGAAGAATACTCCCTCCGCCTTCCAGGATCTGGCATTTGCACAAGGCGCAGGTGCCACCACCCCCGCATGCTGAAGGCAGAAAGATATCGTTGAGGGCCAGGGAGGTTAATAAGGTTGAGCCAGGATCTATCTCCATCTCTCTATCATCGTTGATAATTAACTTGATTTTACCCTGGGGTGTCAGTTTTTTCCTGGCGTAGAGCAAGATACTCACCAGGAAGAGCAACACGATGAGAAAAACGACGATGCTTGAAAAAACGGTGACTCCGATGCTGACTTGCAGAAACATATATTTTTAATTGAGCGTGCTTATATTTTAATACCCAGAAACATCATAAATGCGATCCCCATCAATCCGGTGATGATGTATGTGATGCCCAATCCCCTTAATGGAGCCGGCACATTGGAATACCGTATCTTTTCCCGGATGGCTGCAATGCCCACGATAGCAATGAACCAGCCCACACCCGAACCCAATCCGAATGATGTAGCTTCAGCGATTGACTGGTACTCCCGCTCCTGCATGAAAAGCGAACCACCCAGAATGGCACAGTTCACGGCAATTAATGGCAGAAATATTCCTAAAGAGATGTAGAGGGCTGGCGAGAACTTTTCGATGACCATCTCGACCAACTGTACCATGGATGCAATCACAGCAATAAAGACAATAAATGTGAGAAAGTTGAGGTTGACATCGGCAAACGTCGGACCCAGCCAGGAAAGCGCTCCGGGTCCTAACAGGTACTCATTGATCAGGTAATTCACCGGAACTGTGATGCCTAATACAAAAATGACAGCGATCCCAAGTCCTACAGAAGTCTTCACGGTCCTCGACACGGCAAGGTATGAACACATGCCCAGAAAATAGGCAAAGACCATGTTGTCGATGAAGATTGATTTGACGAATATGCTGGTTATTTCTTCCATGATAGGATGACTAGAGTCGTTTCACTTTAATTCTCTTCAATGAGGTCACGCTCTCTGGAGCGTTGCACCCAGATGATGATTCCCACAACAATCAGAGCCATCGGAGGCAGGATCATCATCCCGTTGTTTTCATACCCCGTGCTATAGAGGCCAATCTTTTCCAGTACGGGATATCCCCACAGGGTACCGGAACCCAGCAGCTCCCTGAAAAAGCCTACTGCAATAAGAATCCAGCCGTATCCAAGGGCGTTTCCAATGCCATCCAGGAATGATGGCCAGGGTTTGTTAGCCATGCCAAAAGCTTCAAACCTGCCCATGATGATACAGTTGGTAATGATCAGGCCGACGAAAACCGACAACTGCCTGCTCACATCATAAGCAAACGCTAAAAGAAACTGGTCGACAAGGATAACCAGGGTGGCGATCACCGTAAGCTGAACGATGATCCGTATCCGTGGCGGGATCGTCTTTCTCAGCAGCGAGATCACCACGTTGCCTACGCCGAGGACAAATACCACCGAAAGAGCCATCACCACGGAGGGTTCCAGTTTGGCTGTCACGGCCAGGGCAGAGCAGACACCCAGCACCTGCATTGTGATCGGGTTATCCCGGTTCAACGGTATGCTTAACAGTTTTCTGTTTTTTGGAGAAAACAGGGGTTCCGTTTCTTTTATTTCCGCACTCATTTATCAGTTATTATTTTGAATATATAACATGTAATTTTCAAGACAGTTTTCTATCATATCGTTCACTCCATTGCTGGTAATGGTTCCGCCGGAGATGGCATCCACCCCATGAATTTCCATTGCAGGAGGTAAGGTAGATGGCCCGCCTTTAACCACCATCACCGAGTTGAATTTGCCGGCATCATCAAAAATCATCTTGCCAATAAACTGGTCTGAAAAGGTATTATCCGATATTTCGGCTCCCAGTCCGGGCGTCTCCTTGTCGTGTGAAAAATCGGCTCCAACGATTTTGTTAAAATCAGGTCCAAAAGCAACGTTACCATAAAGTGGTCCCCAGAGCCCGACGCCGCGCATCGGGATGATATAAAGTGTATCTCCTTCTATTTCAGCGATAAAGAGAGGACTCAAAAAAGGATTTCCCATCCTTTTGTTATAATGTTCCTTTTTCAGGTCTATGTCAAACGGTCTTACCTCTCCCTCCTCAAGCATGCCATTCCTGTAAACGCTGGTTACCTGGCCATACTGATCTATCCCAAGCTCCGTTTTGACGAACTGCTGATATAACTCCTCAGCATTATCAGACGTTGCTTCAATATTCACAGCAGCCAGGATCCCCTGGATATTGGCAATGGTTTTGTTTTTTTCCTGCCTCGGCTGCAGGAGTATGGCGGTTGATGACAGTACAGCCGCAACGATGATCACCATGACCGTTGAATAGATGAATATGTACCGGTTGCTAAACATCAGGTATTCCTTTTTTTTGCCATCGTTTTCTTCGTTTTCGGATGTTTGCCTGGACGACATAATGATCGATCAGCGGAGCAAAGACATTCATGAAGAGGATGGCCATCATCATGCCTTCCGGGAAAGCCGGATTAAAGACCCTGACCATGACGGCAAAGAAGCCAATCAGGAAGCCGTATATATATTTCCCTTTGATCGTTTGAGTGGCTGTGACCGGATCTGTTGCCATGTATACCGCGCCAAACGCAAAGCCACCCATGATCAGGTGCTCCCATGCAGGTATCAGCATGTATTCGTTTAATGCGAGCAGGTTAAATATCCATCCCATTACCAGGCCTCCAACCACTACCGACAACATGATACGCCAGCTGGCAACTCCGGTAAAAAGCAAGATCAATGCGCCAATAATAATTGCTACTGTAGAGGTTTCACCGACAGATCCCGGAATGAATCCCAGGAACATATCCATCGGGCTGGGGATCTTGTCTACCTGATCAATCATGGCATCACCCATGGGTGTGGCACCTGAAAAGGCATCCGGTTTATCCACGATCCATACCTTGTCTCCCGACATCTCTTTCGGGTAGGCAAAGAACAGGAATGCCCTGGCAGTAAGGGCGGGGTTGAGGATGTTCATACCGGTTCCGCCAAACACCTCTTTTCCAAAGATGACAGCAAACGCAGTGGATACGGCTACCATCCATAACGGCACATCAGGGGGCATGATCAGGGGGATCAGCATGCCCGTGACCAGGAATCCTTCATTAACTTCGTGTCCCCTGGCTTGTGCAAAGCCAAATTCGATGGCCAGTCCGGTCACGTAGGATACGATAACGATGGGAAGGACCTGCAGGAAGCCAAACCAGAAATTCTGCCAGAGGCTGGCTTCCATTCCATTGGCGATAAAGTGCTGGTAACCGACATTCCACATCCCAAAAAGCAGCGGAGGCATCAGGGCAAGCACAACGATACTCATGGTTCGTTTCAGGTCAACCGCATCCCGTATATGGCTCCCGGTTAAGGTCACCCTGTTGGAAACAAAGATAAAAGCTTCAATCGCTTCAAAGGTCGAATGAAGCTTTTCAAGTTTTCCTCCTTTCTCAAATGCAGGTTTGATCTTGTCGAGATATCGTCTCAATCCTTTCATTCGAATCGTTGATTAGTATTTTTATGTTAAGTCGTCTCTTTATACAAAAGGTTCAGGCCATTTCGCACAATCGACTGGATCTCTATTTTCGATGTTTCAATGAATTCGATAAGGGCAAAATCCTCAGCGTCGATCTCATAGATACCCAGATTTTCCATCAGGTCAATATCTTCAATCATAATTGCTTTGATCAGTTGCATCGGAAAAATATCGAACGGGAATACCTTCTCATATTTTCCTGTCATGACGAAAGCACGTGCACCTCCATGTATATTGGTGTCAAGGCTAAATTTCTTTGTTGGAAAAAACCTGGATAGAAACTGGTTGTAAAAACTGTATTTATTTAATCCCGGATCAGCCCATCCCAAAAATTCGTAATAATCGCCTTCAGGGATTACCGTTATTTGAGAATCATAAAATCCCGCATAGCCATTTTGGCCGATCTTAGTCCCGGTAAGTACGTTACCGCTGATATACCTTGCATTGCCTTCCAGGGTATTGTTGTTAACCATATCGTGAATGCATGCTCCTGCAAGGCTTTTGTAGTAGGCTGGTTGCCTGATCATAGAACCGGTCAGGGCATATATTTTCGTGGCATCATACTTTCCGGAAAGGAAAAGCCGTCCGATCATCAGCACTTCCTGCGGCCGGAGGTACCAGATCACATCTCCTTTGTTGATCGGATCGATCCGGCTAACCTGGGTGCTGATATTTCCTGTGGGGTGAGGCCCTGTGAAGCGGCTGATCTGCACCCCCTTTGTTCCCAGGAAGACCTGAGATGTAGCCGTATCGTCGAGGACATTCAGATGTATCTTGCCGGTAGTAAGTTTTCGCAATGCGTCAATGCCCAGTTGGAATGCCTTGGCTTCGCCTTCCACGATGAAATTATAATCCGGGGCCAGCGGACTGGTATCGAAGGCCGAAATAAAGATGGCCCTGGGATTCTCCTCCGGCCTGGCGATGAAACTGTAAGGTCGTTGCCTGATGACAGGCCAGATCCCGCTGTTGAGCATCTTTTCAATAATCTGTTCACGTGTAAGAGCGATGGGATCAGCTATGCCAAAATCAACATATTCCAAGGTGTTGCCGGCTTCAATGATGATCTCCATCAACAGTCGTTTGGGGCCCCGGCGTATCTCTTTGACTGTTCCGCTTACAGGAGAAGAAAACAGGATCTGTTCTCTTTTCCTGTCAAAATAAATTGGTGTCCCTGCTCTTACTTCATCCCCTTCACTGACAAGAACTTTTGGGAATACGCCAATAAAATCAATGGGTTTGGTCGCATATGTTTGGGGAAGGATATTGATAATATTTTTTACAGCCTTACCAACAAGTTGAATATCAAGTCCTTTCTTAATTTTTATGGGTGCGGGCATACGAGTTATCTATCGATGTAAAAACAAGACCGCAATTTTACGAAAAAAAACTCCAAAAACCTGATAAAATTTCGATGCCGGAACCAATGTCATTGCAAGTGGGGTAACTGTTCTTTCTTTTGTCTTGATACCAAAGAAATGGGCTTCGCCTTTTGATTGATTAGTTTATCTGATTTTTCCTTTTTTGTTCCGCTCCACGGCCACGGAGGCCGAGGCTCCGCAACACGACTGCAACGCTCAAGATCATTCAAGGACTGTTAAGGTTTATCAGCATTCCATGTTGCTAGGTCGTTTATGCGAAGCCTGTGTTTAAGATTTCTTTCTGGGAAAGAATTATCCGGTATCTGGCATCCGGCATCCGGTATCTAACCGAGCACAGCTATAAGATATTTTTTAAGATTATCTTTGGCTTATAGAATAGTAAACATCGAAACAACATGGAGTGGGTTCAGAAAAAGATTGAAATTTCTCCAAAACCCCGGGGATTTCATATTATCACCTCTGAGATTGTTCGGCAATTACCTGAAATCCAACAGATTTCACAAGGAATGGTTCATCTCTTTATTCAACATACTTCTGCCTCCCTGACGATTAATGAAAGTGCGGATCCGGATGTACGTGAAGATATGGAGTCGTATTTCAATCACAGTGTCCCCGAGGATGATGATTATTACTTGCACACCATTGAGGGAAAAGATGATATGACCAGCCATATTAAGACATCCTTGCTGGGATCCAGTCTGCTAATTCCAATTACTGATGGCCGGTTGAATCTAGGCACGTGGCAGGGAATTTATCTTTGCGAACACCGAAATAACGGGCCTGGACGAAGGCTGATTTTAACCGTTTTTGGGTCGAGTTAGTCGCTTTGTTCGATGCTCGATGCTCCCGCATGAGCGGGACAGGTGCGGGATAATTGTTCTTTCTTTTTCCTTAATGAGAAAGAAAGAACCAAAGAAAAAATCAGGGCTGACGAAAGAATCCTAATGCTTCGCCTTGACCCAGGCCGGGATATGGATATCCTTTTTTAAGCCTTGCGGCATATTTCCACTGTTTTCTTTGAAAATACCCATCTTTTGCTGTCCGGCTGGTTTTGCCGAACGGTCGAACGCCTGGAAAACGAACAGGGGGATTGTGCGTTTATTGACCGAATACTGGCTTCCAAGCCAATTGAAAACCTGTCCGATTACGCTGGCTTCATTTGATTCAGTATATTCAGCAGAATATCCTGTTTCGCCTACATACACATACGGATTGCTATTTAATATTGAATCAACCGATTCAAAATAGCGTATCACCGGCCCATAATCAGCGCTCCTGCCATTATCCAGGGTATACTGGTTAAACAATACAAAAGGCGATCCTGAATTCCATTGCGGGCTCCAGTGTGCTTTCACATAGGCTGTACTGGATGAGGCTACAATATTAGTGGTGGGATCCCCAAGTGGGTAGTTGGCGATGATCGTTGATACAGGGATATCGGGCAACCCTGCGTCGGATAGTGATTTTTTCAGATTGTCAAAAGCATCTGGTATCCACATGGTGTAATAATCCGTAAAATGACTGTTGGAACTCGGTGGCCCATTGGCATCAATTTCATTGCCTATCAAAATTGCCCTGACATATTTTTTCATGTTGTCTTTGGACCCGAAAGCGTTGATCAGCATTTGCACCCACTGGTCCGTATAGGATTTGGTCGTCATGAGTCCGGCTTCCCAGGGCTGTCCATAGCCACCGGCTGCCAGCATATTATTATTGGTTCCCAGAGCCAGTTCCAGATTCAAACCTTCATGAGCCAATACATATTGTATCACTGTATTCAGGGTTGGATCTATGATGACCTCATTGGTGCCCACGGCTGCACAATGGTAGGTTTTGATCAGCCTGAAATAATTGGAGATCGTGTCCAGGTCTCTGGCAATATTTCGTGAATTCCTTCCCACCGTCCATGTTTCGTAGTTGATCCCTGCATTGTAGCTAAACGGGGAGTTGGGAGGAACCAGGTGATGGCTGTTCGTCACCTTCAGGATTTCTGTGGCAATGGTTTCTTTTTCATCTGTGTCTTTTACCCCCACGCGCACTGTATAACTTCCCTCCTCGTCATATTGACGTGTATGAATTTTTTCAAGAGTCCAATCTGAATCCCATATACCGTCATTCTCCCAATCAAGGCGAACGAACAGTTCTGAGACATCGTCTTCATCGTCATAGCTCCCGCTGGCATCCAGGGTAAACAGGGTGTTGGTTGGACCAGCTGAAGGGAAAATGGTCAGTGATGCTTGCGGAGGATTCGTCTTTTTCCTGCATGAATTTTGTAATAAAAAAAGGGTGAAACCTGCCATAAGAATTATAAAGTAGTATGTCTGTTTTTGCATTTGTAAAATATTTATTCGTTTTTATTGAGAACAAATATAAATAAAGTTTTTGGAATATGTGCTTTGATCCTGAATTATTACTTGAATTATTGACTTATTCTATGGATATTAGCCGGATCATAACATGTTACAAGTCAACATCGTAAGCAAAAAGAAAAAACATGAAAGGAATAGATGATGCCTCTTATCGTTCAAAGGCCCTTAACAATTTACTGTTAAGTATTTTGTTAATCGTTGCCAACAGTACCTATTGTTCATTACCTGCTGGTATTCAATCAGGAAATAGTTCTTCCCGGGATGATGAGATCCATGAGATATACATGCTTCTGACCTATTCAATATTGTATAAAACATGGCAAGGCTCAGATTCATCAAAAAAAATTATTGGTAATAATATTGGCGCTTTATTGGTTAATCCGGCCAAAGACAGCATCTTAGGATTTGACCGGAACAGACATGCCTCGACAAATAACATCACTCAACATGCAGAAAGCAGACTCATACAACACTATCTATCTGCCTGTGAATGTGGAGATTTGACTGGCTGTATTATCTACGCATCACTGGAGCCATGTGCCATGTGCAGTGGAATGATGACCGTTAGCAAGGTTAAGGTGACTGTTTATGGCGAAACCGACCCATTTGGTGGCAAAGCGCTGGAGCGTCTTTCACTAAACAGCTCTGAGTTGGCTGATGGTTATTTGCCATACCCGGATGTTACCATTTCAAACGCATCGAACAGCCGGATACGAAAAGAGCTTGACGAAGCACAAAAGGAGTCTGGCATATTTATCTACAAATTTTTGATGAATGATAAAGCGAAAGAGATCTATAAGAGAGCGTATCAGTTGTTCATCAATTATCAAGTCAACTATCCAGAAAACCAACCTATCTATGGTCGTGCAAGAGATTTTCTTGAGCAGGAGGTAGAGAAATAAAATAGTGTTCTTTCTTCGAAAGAGCAGAGCACCGGAATATATTTTATTTACATTCTTACGTCCTACTTCCATACTCTCATACGTAATTGGGAGAGGGAAAGAGAAGCCATAATTCAAGCCTGTCCAACTTGTATTTCAACTATAATATATAGGTAAAACTTTCATTTGTCGATTTTTTTTGTCGTAGGGCCTGGTTTGTTGTATTCTTGTGATAATCAATGATCCAAGCAAGAAGTTAGAGAAGTAAGCAAACCAGATCTGTATGGAGGGATGAAACGAAATGAATTAAAACGAATAGATGATGTACATACAAAGATTATTTCCGCTCATCGTATTTTGTGCATTAATTGTTAGTTTGAATAGTTGTGCGCAAATCAGCAAAGAGAAATTGATTGATGATGTCAACCAATTGAAAGAATTTATTGAAGTTGTTCACCCTGATCCGTATTATCATGGTGGAGGAAAAGTGGCTTTTAATAAAAGATATCAGGATATTATTAAAGCCATTCCTGAAAATGGAATGAGTAAAGAAGATTTCTATTTGCTCGTAACACCGCTTGTCGCATCCGTTAATGATGGCCATACCTGGATGCGTCCCGCTTTTTCCCACAGACCGTCTTCGCCGGGAGGTATTCCGTTGTATTTTGGCATTGTTGAAGAAGGTTTGTTTGTA
>JACNKI010000161.1:0-1789 GCA_014382125.1 Bacteroidota bacterium
ATTAATCAGATTAGGAAACACGGATGACAACCGTGCAACATCTTATTACAAATCAGACTATCTGATCAGAGTGATCAGGCCTTTGTTGGTCACTGTATGTTTGTTATCTACCCTATAGAAAATCGCCCATACATAGACGCCACCAGGGCACTCCTCTCCTTTGAGTGTGCCATCCCATCCCTCTTCAATACTTTTCGTAGAAAAAACCACCTCTCCCCACCCATTAAACACCTGGAGATGAAACTCCGTGATATTTTCAGGTGGAAGCCCAAGAATTTTGAATTCATCGTTTAATCTATCCCCATTGGGAGTAAATGCGTTAGGAATATAGGGGATGACATAGACGGTAACGCTATCCATAAACTCCTGACCATCACAAAGTGTTGTATAGGCGTGATAGGTTGTGGTCTCTGTTGGAGAAACCACCACACGTTGCTGAGAAGAGATCTGCTCGGATCCCTGATACCATCTATAGACGATTTTCTCTCCGGGAATAATGGGATGCAGGTTATAGGGTATCTGGGCTATCTGAAAGCTATCAACAGAGGTGGGCGAAAAGATCCAACCCTCCATCCTGGCGGACCATGAGGTCGCATTCCGGCCCGGCACTGCATAACCTATGTATCCGTTCTCATTTTGCATACCCTGTGTTGCGGCATTGTTCTGCCAGTCGATACATGAAGGCTTGACCATCAGGTGGTTCTCGATGGTGTTCGTTCCTTCATTCAGAACTATCTGAAATGTAATCAATGAATCCATACATTGGTACATGGGTGTCTGGCACCACATCACTACCATGCTTCTGTTGGAATCTGCTCCGACTGTACGATAGAAAATATAGGGACCCCCTGCCTGGATCGGGTTCAGATCCTGAAATGGTCCCAGGATACAGTTTTTCGGATTGTAATCAGCAGCGTTCGGAACAGCGAAAGGTTGGCGTGTTCCTCTTGCATTCACATTGGGAGAAAAACTGATCCAACCATTTGCCCCGATATAAAACTGCGTATAGATATTCCCAAAGAAAGAGAAGCTAAACCCGATTGAGAATGGACCTTCCACACCGTCATCTGAAGTAACCACTCCTTCTCCGATCAATCCATAGGTAGCTGTCAGGGTGACAGGAACACCCGGGTTGATGGTGTCATTGGGTCCGGCATCGAATTGGGCGAAGGAGATGATGGGAAGTAAAAGGTAAGAGGTAAGAAGTGAGAGGTAAGATTTTGGCATTCCGGTAGATCTGATGTGAAAACACAAAGTTGCAGAAATTCTCGTAAATATGCTAATTTTGTACCTGCTCCTCATATATCTGTAAACGAAACAACACGCTTAACATTTCAACTTTTATGAAAAAAGACACGGCTATTTTCAACATCATCAAGAAAGAGTTACATCGTCAGACCAATGGCCTGGAGTTGATTGCCTCAGAAAATTTTGTCAGCGATCAGGTATTGAAAGCGATGGGGTCCTGTTTGACCAACAAATATGCAGAGGGCTATCCCGGGAAGAGATATTACGGCGGATGCCAGTATGTGGATGAATCAGAGGCTCTTGCGATAGAACGAGCCCAACTACTGTTCAATGCTGAGTGGGCTAATGTTCAACCTCACTCCGGTGCTCAGGCGAATATGGCGGTATTGATGACAGTATTAAAACCCGGAGACACCTTCATGGGGCTTGATCTGGCTCATGGCGGACATCTCTCTCATGGTTCTCCGGTTAACTCTTCCGGGATTCTTTACAAAGCTGTTGCATACCAGGTGAAAGAGTCTACCGGGATCGTCGACTACGA
>JACNKI010000161.1:2364-16033 GCA_014382125.1 Bacteroidota bacterium
CACCTGATGTTGATTGATCTGCGGAAGAAGTTCCCGGAAATTACCGGAAAGCTGGTTGAGAATACCCTGGTAAAAGCTGATATCACAGTTAATAAAAACATGGTTCCGTTTGACAGCCGGTCACCATTCCAGACTTCTGGTTTACGCATAGGCACCCCAGCGATTACCACCCGCGGCCTGACAGAGGAGCATATGGCGCCTGTTGTTGATCTGATTGATGAAGTGATCGGGGATATTGAGAATGAAGATAAGATTCTTAAGGTGAGGAATCAGGTAAATGAGATGATGGATGAGTTTCCGTTGTTTGCTTATTGATAACCATGAAGACATTATATCTTGTACGGCATGCGAAATCTTCCTGGGATCATCCCGAGTTGAGTGATTTTGAGCGACCGTTGATGAAAAAAGGCATCCGGAAAAGCAAACCGGTCATTGAATACCTGCAAAAAAAGCGGATCTCTCCCGATTTATTCATTTCCAGTCCGGCTGTGCGAGCTATCGAGACGGCCCGGATATTTGCCAGAGGTTTAGGTTATTCTGAGGAGAAGATCCTGATTAACCGGAAAATCTATGATGGTCATTATGACCATATCCTTGATATTATTTATGGTACTTCCAATAATATAGATACCTTGATGCTTTTCGGTCACAATCCCATGATCAGCAACCTGGGTAACCTCTTTGTGCATCCCGGGATTGATTATATGCCGACATCAGCTGTAGTTGGCATCTCGTTTGCCACGGATCAGTGGGAAGATATTCCGAATGCGAAATCGAGTCTGCTATTTATGCTTACGCCAAAAAAACTCATATAGAATCCATGGCCTCTCGAACCAAATCGCAGATACTTAACCGTGAAATAAGCTGGCTTTATTTCAATGGAAGGGTGTTACAGGAGGCTGCAGACAAGCGAAATCCACTCATAGAACAGCTGAAGTTCCTCGGAATCTTTTCCAACAACCGGGATGAATTTTTCCGGGTACGGGTTGCTACCCTCAACAGGATCGTAAAAGTGGGAAAGATCACCCAGGGTACCGATTACAATCCAAAAAAAATCCTGCAACAGATAGGGGAAATTGTTCAGGTGCAGGAGAGGGAGTTCCAGCGGATTTTCAATGCAATTGTCACAGAGCTCGCTGACCACGATATTCATATTATCAATGAAAAACAGCTGACACCGAAGCAAGGGGAGTTTGTCAGGAAGTACTTCGAGGAGCAGGTCCGGGTATTCCTGTTTCCGCTAATGATCAGCAGTTTCAAAGATATCTCATCCCTGGTCGACAAATCGATCTACCTGGCTGTCTCCCTCGAAAGCAGTGATCCTGAAATAAAGCCTGACCATGCGCTCATTGAGGTGCCAACCAGGTCGGTTTCCCGTTTTCTCATCCTGCCAAAGGTGAGAAAAAAACAATATGTGATGTTGCTGGATGATGTGATCCGGTTCTGTCTGTCAGAGGTCTTTTTTCTCCTGGGATATGACAAATACTCCGCATATACAATGAAAGTCACACGTGATGCGGAGCTGGATATTGATACAGACGTTTTAAAAAGCTTCCTGGAGGTGATGGCGGAAAGCATCAAGCAGCGGAAGCGTGGGAATCCGGTCAGATTTGTTTACGACAACTCCATGCCGGAGGAGTTCCTGAAGTTAATTACAAAACGATTGGATATCCGGAAAGATGACCCGATCCGGGGAGGAGGCAGATACCATAACTTCAAAGACTTCATGAGATTCCCGAATCTGAATCATCCGGAACTCGAACATCCCCCCATGCCCCCGAAGCGGCATCCTGAAATCACTCTCAACACCAGTATCATCACCCTGATGAAGGAGAAGGATATCATGCTCCATTTCCCCTATCAGACGTTCAGGCATGTCATTGATCTGTTGCGGGAAGCATCAATTGATCCCAAAGTCAGATCGATCAAGATGACTATTTACCGGGCTGCCAAAGACTCCAGTATCATCAATGCCCTGATCAGTGCTGCCCGAAATGGAAAACATGTAACTGTATACCTGGAGTTGCAGGCCCGTTTTGATGAAGAGGCAAACATCTACTGGACCGAAAGGCTCCAGGAAGAGGGTGTCAAAGTCATCCATAGTATTCCGGGACATAAGGTTCATTCCAAATTGCTGTTGATTCGTCGAAAAGAGAATAATGAAAATGCACTTTATTCGATGGTCAGTACAGGAAATTTCAATGAAGATACCGCGCTGGTATATACTGACGATGGCCTGTTAACATCTGACCCCCGGATCTGTCAGGATGTGAATAATGCTTTTCACCAGATGGAATCCGCTTACCGGCCTTATAAATACAAGTCTATGGTGCATGCCCCTTTTAACATGCGCGCTCATTTCATCAGCATGCTGAATTATGAGATCCGTCAGGCTAAAGCAGGGAAAGAGGCCTGGGCGATTATCAAACTGAACAACCTTGTTGACACAACCATTGTAAGAAAACTTTACCAGGCAAGCCGGGCTGGTGTTAAACTCGAGTTGATTGTTCGTGGCATTTGTGTTGTTATTCCAGGGGTTCCCGGAATGAGTGACAATATAAAAGGTATCAGTATTGTCGACAGGTTTTTGGAACACTCCCGGGTTCTGGTGTTCTGTAACGGCGGAGACCCAAAATATTACATCACGTCAGCCGACTGGATGGTGAGAAACTTCGACAACCGGATTGAGGTTGCCTGTCCTGTTTACGATAAAAAAATCCAGAAGGAACTCTGGGATATGCTTCAAATCCAGCTCAAAGACAATACGAAAGCCCGCATACTTGTAGGGCAGGGTGAGCCAAATACCTATCGTAAAACAAAGGGCAAACCCATACAATCACAGGTGAAGATTTACGAATATCTTTCTGGGAAGAAGATGTGACTTGTGACTAGTGACCGGTATTCGCGGTTTTGCATAATTTATCGATCTCTTCAAGTGTAAGGTTCTTATCGCAGCAGAAGTCTTCACCTTTCTGATGTTCAGTACAAACTTTAATTTTCCGGTAAGCAATCCGCTGGATGTTCAATAGATGACTGACGGAGATATTATCTGTAGTAAAGTTTTTTCCGCCTGATCCGCAAGCGAGTGTCAACGAGGGTGTAAGTGAATTATAAAGCCCACCAATTGCTCCCTGCGAAGAGGGTGTGTTAACGACGATACGTCCGGCATTCAGCGTATGTGCAAAGTAGTTGATCTTGGCCTGGTTGTTGGAGTAGATGCTAACGGTATGGCCCAGTCCTCCATGTGCGTTGATCCGTTTGCACAAGGTGATGGCATTATCAAAATCCACAACCTCATAGTAAGCCAGAATAGGCGCAAGGATCTCCAGTGAAAGGGGCCACTCGATGCCTACCTGATGTGGTTCCATGGGGGCTACGAGCAGCCTGGTTCCTTTAGGAATCTCTATCCCCGCCAGGCGAGCTATTACCTCAGGAGTCTGACCAATCACCTCCGGGCTCATCGATCTCTGTGTTGTGTTGATTGCTATCTTCCCTACTTTCTCCATTTCGCCGGCAGATAGAAAATAGGCCTTTTGCCGTTTGAACTCTTTTCGAACGTCTTCCGCATTATGTCGGGAGACTACCACTGATTGTTCACTGGCACAGATAGTTCCCAGATCAAACAACTTCGATGTCAGGATCTGATCTACCGCAAATTTCACATCAGCACTCCTTCCGATGTATACGGGAACATTGCCGGGACCAACTCCGATGGCTGGATTTCCGGAACTATATGCAGCTTTGACCAGACTTACTGAACCGGTAGCCAGCACCAGTGCTGTTTTTGAATGACCCATGAATGCCATTACCTGATCTCTTGAAGCACGCGGGATCCACTGGATGCAGTTCTCCGGAGCGCCTGCGTTACGTGCCGCTTCGTAACAAATCTTAGCAGCTGCGATAGTACATTCCCGAGCTGCTCCGTGCGGGTATATGATGATCGGATTCCGTGTCTTCATCGAAATAAGGCTCTTGAACGTCGCTGTAGAGGTTGGATTGGTGACCGGGGTGATCGCGAATATCGGTCCCATCGGTCGGGCGATCTCCGTGATCATCGCCTCTTCATCTTTCCGAATAACTCCTACCGTTTTTTGATCTTTGATATCACGATAAACAAATCTGGTGGCAATGATATTCTTCACCATCTTATCATGTATGTTCCCTATACCTGTCTCTTTGTGAGCCATCTCGGCCAGTTTCCAGCGGTTAAGGAATCCAGCCTCATAAACTGCACGCGTGATTTCATCAGTCTGTTCCTGATCAAGTTTTGTGAACGCATGAGCCGCGATTAATGCTTTTTGAATGGTCTCCTCGATCAGAGGATCATGTGTGTGAGATTCCATAGCATGGCATTTATGTAAACAAATATATATGTTTTTAAATAAACCTGGTGAACTGGTGGGTTTGTGAGTTGGTGAGTGAAGTTTTTTTTGAATTTTAAATAACTGGTTGTAAATTTGTTAGTTCGATGTGGAAGAAGATCTTGAATATTGTCCTGAATAAATATTTCCTGACAACTGTTGCATTTCTGATATGGTTATTTTTCTTTGACAGCAATAATGCGGTGTTACGCCTGAAACTCAAGAACCAGTTAAATGAACTGCAACGCGAAAAACAATTCTATCTGGATGAGATCCAAAAAGATTCTATCCTCACGGAGAAGTTATTGAATGATACTGCTGAACTAGAGCGTTTCGTCCGGGAGAAGTACCTGATGAAGAAGGAGAATGAAGATGTTTTTCTGGTGATAGATACTACACCGGATCTACATCAATGATCACCCTAACTCCTGAAAATTCCTTATTTCGCGAAAATACTTCTATGGTTTCCTTCAGCTGTTCTTTCATTGAAACTAATTTCCCTCCCCGTTCCAGTTTGATCATGATCTGCTTGATATAGAGGTTCATAATACGGGAGACCATTGGGTATTCGGGGCCGAGAATACGTTTGCCAAATACATTACGAAGGTCGGCTGCCAGAATCGAGGAAGCTTTGTTTAATTTATCTGATTTTTTGTGCTTCAGACGCAGGATAATCAACCTGTTAAAAGGAGGATATTTGAAACGATTCCGTTCGTTGAGTTGCTTCAGGTACATTGCCTGATAGTCGTTAGCAACTACATCCCGGATGATCTCATTGGAGGGTTGCCATGTCTGGACAATTACCTCTCCCCTTCTTTTCTTTCGTCCTGAGCGTCCGCTTACCTGGGCCATCAACTGGTAACTTCTTTCAGCCGATCTGAAATCGGGGTAGCTAAGCATATTATCGGCATTGAGAATGCAGACTGTGCTTACATGGTCGAAATCGAGTCCTTTGGTTACCATCTGAGTCCCTACCAGGATATCGATATTTTGATTTTCAAAGTCGGTGATGATCTTTTGATGCCCGTGTTTCGACCGTGTAGTGTCGAGGTCCATCCTGGCAATGCGAGCTTCCGGAAACATGATCTGGAGGTCTTCTTCCACTCGCTGAGTACCGAAACCTTTCATGTGAATCTGTGTACTGTTACATTCCGGGCATTTTTCCGGCACCCGTGTCACAAATCCACAATAATGGCAACGCAGCTGGTTGATCTGTTTGTGGTATACCAATGTAACATCACAATTTTTGCAGGAGGGCATCCAGTGACAAACTTCACACTCCAGCCTGAGTGAAAATCCCCTGCGATTCTGAAACAGGATTGTCTGCTCCTTGTTATCCAGCGCCTGTTCCAATCGGGCGAGCAACACCGAGGAGAAATGCGATTTCATCTTCCCCTGGCGCAATTCGTTTTTGATATCCACTACCTGCATCTCAGGAAGAGGGAAGTTACCATATCGTTGAAAAAGCTCCACCAGCATGTATTTTCCCTGCCTGGCATTAAAGTAACTCTCCAGGGATGGAGTAGCAGAACCGAGTAGTGCTTTTGCTCCGAACAGATGAGCCAGAAAAAGCGCTGCATCACGACCGTTGTACCTGGGAGCAGGGTCATATTGCTTGAATGATGAGTCGTGTTCCTCATCCACGATCACCAATCCCAGGTTGGTAAAGGGAGCAAAGAGAGCCGACCGTGCACCCAGAATCACATCATATTGGTTTTCTATCGTACGGTTCCAGATCTCCGCTTTCTCTTGTTCGTTAAAGCGGGAATGGTAGACTCCGATGCGATCGCCAAAATATTTCTTCAGGCGGCTAATAATCTGCGTGGTCAGAGCGATTTCGGGAAGAAGGTAGAGTACTTGCTTTCCCGTATCGATAGCCTCCTGGATCAGTTTAATATAGATCTCTGTTTTTCCGCTGGAGGTTACACCGTGAAGTAACACCACATCCTTTTCATGCCATCCGTTTCTGATATTTACTAATGTATCTCCCTGAATTTTTGTGAGTTTGATATTGTCTGTTGAGATCCCTTTCGCTCCTGAATCGATTCTGCTAACTTGCTTCTCAGTGAGAATAAAAATCTCTTTCTTTATCAGGGAGTCCAGAGCACTTCCGCCTCCCTTCAGGTTCTTCAACAGGGCAGATCTGTTGATCGAAACCGCCTCTCCTTGTGTATAACCGGTCATATGGATAAAAGTCATCAACACCTCTAATTGTCGCGGAGCTCTCTTTTCCAGCAGATCAAAATTCTCGCGAAGCATCTCTTCGCTGGCAACCAGTCTATCAGAAAGAGCGATGAAAGTATCTTTTTTCGGCCGGTATTTATCTTTGATCTCCTCCTCCAGCAGGATCATCCCTTTGTCGATCATGGTCTTGATAAAGGGGATTACTTTTTGCTGGTCAAGGATCTTCATTACATCCGAGATAGCGATGGTTTTTTGATTTCCCAATGCTTCCATCAACAACAACTCCTTTTCATTCAACTGGCTTGTATCTCCTGAGAAGAGAGGATTGAGAACCACTTTCGATTCACTGGCAAGCTTAAATACGGAAGGGAGAGCTGCATTCATCACCTCTCCGAGGTGACAGAGGTAATAAGAAGCGATCCAATCCCAGAGATCAAATTGAATATCTGATACGATCGGGGCTTCATCAAGGATAGAAAGAATATATTTGGGTACGTGCCTGGCAGGTGGTTTCTGGTGGATTTTCCGGATCAGGGCTGTATAGATCCTGCGCGAGCCAAACTGAACAACTACCCTCTTTCCCTCCTTCACTGCATCATTCAAGGCATAGGGCACCCGATAGGTGAAGGTACCGCTTACCGGGAGCGGGAGAATGACGTCGGCGAAAAGAGTTAAACGCTCCACTGCAATTTACGATTTACGATTTTAGATTGACGATTTTTAGATTCGACTCATGAATTACCGTTGTTTTAGGTGCTTTCAAAGGTAGGGAAAAATAGGAGGTTAATTTTTTCTCGATCCTTCGTATAAGTCGAATCTGGCGAAACGGCATTCGAGGGGCCCATTGAACAGGGGTATTTTCCGGGAGGGTTTCAGGCCAAGGAATTTCAGCGCTTTCATATCAGAGGAGATGATCCAGGCTTGCCAGCCGGTATAGAGTTGTTTCAGGGCATCACCCAGGCTGCGGTAGAACGCGATCACATCATCGAGCCCGATCCGTTCATCGTAAGGAGGGTTCATGATCATTAATCCTACTTCGAATGGTGGTTTGGTTGCATGAAAGTTGGACACTGTGAGTTGAACAGACTTTCCCAGGTGGGTTTTCTGGATATTGATCTTCGCGGAATGGATCGCCTGACGCGATTTATCTGTTCCCCGAACAGGCACCGTAACAGGTTGGATCCGTCCATCGGCATCTGCTTTGATTTTGGCCCACAGGGAGGCATCAAAATCATTCCATTTCATCAAGCCGAACTCGCGGCGAAAGTATCCTGCCGGGGTGTTCGATGCCAGCATCGCTGCTTCCATCGGGATCGTTCCGGAACCACACATCGGATCATACAGGGGTGTTTGTTGATCCCAGCCCGCAAGCTGAATCAGTCCTGCTGCAAGGACTTCACTTAAGGGAGCTTCCCATGTCCGCTGACGATATCCCCTTTTGTGGAGGGATGATCCTGAACTGTCGAGAGAGACCGAACACTGCTCTTTGTTCAGGTGGATGTTGATGCGCAGATCGGGATTTTTCAGGTCAACTGAAGGACGCTTCCCATAGATCGTGCGAAACCGGTCGGCGATAGCATCTTTTGCTTTTTGAGCCACGAAAAGTGAGTTGGAAAAGACCGATTTGTTGATGACTGCATCGACAGCGAATGTCTGGCTCCCGGTCATGTATTGCTCCCAGGGGAGATCTTTTATACGGATATAGAGGTCCTCCTGTTTATGCACCTGAAAGGAGGCTATATATTTTAGAAACCGGAGTGCCAGTCGTGAGCAGTAGTTGACCCGGTACAGGATCTCCTGATCCCCATGGAACCTTACGGCGCGAGCGAGCTGTTCGGTTTTAATACCCATCTCCTGTAATTCGGAAGCGAGAATCTCTTCGAACCCGGTAAGGGTTTTTGCAATTATCTGGAACGAATCGGTCAATGCACAAAGGTTTGTACAAACATAATGTAAAATAGCACGCTGATGACACGGATTTGTTCGGTAACACGGATAACGACAGATCTTTTCATCCTCTTTTTGTAATTTTGGCAAAATTTCCGGTATGCGTTTGCGGACTTTCTGTCTTTCCATTCTTTTTCTGATCCCATTGGCCGGTCTGTTTTCCCAGGTGTTATATACAATTTCAGGGCAAGTTCTTGATATAGAAACAAGAGCGCCGCTGGCATTTGTGCATATCGTGATTAATGAGAGCAACTATGGAGGCACCACCGATATCGATGGAGAATTCAGCTTCCGATACCGTGAGCCAATCACCTCATTGAGATTCTCCTACGTTGGTTATGAAAAGAAAGTTTCTCAGGTTGAAAACAAGATGAAAGACCTTACAATTTTCCTTCAGCGGAAAGAGATTGAACTGCAGGAGGTGGAGATTCTGGCTAAAGTCAATCCGGCTCACCGGATCATTCGGAATGCTGTCGATAACCGGGATATCAACGATCCCGAGAAGTTGAAATCATTCTCTTATACGATGTATGAGAAGACAATTTTCTCGATTGATGCAGATACAAGCATCAATCAAATTTCATCTGACTCAACCCGGCAGGGAGGTATAGCCGGAATTACACTTGATTTTCAGGAGACAACAGATTCTGTTCTGAAGGATACAGCTACCCTAGACTCTGCAACCAGGTTTATCGAGAAGTTGATGAGTGAGCAATATCTTTTTCTGATGGAGAACGTGACCAAACGAAAGTTCCTTTTTCCGAACAGAAGCTACAACGATGTGGTTGCCACAAAAATGTCGGGATTTAAAGATCCGATATTTATCTTCCTGGCTACCCAGATTCAGTCGTTTTCTTTCTACAAACCATTTATTACTATCTTCCAGAGCAGTTATGTCAATCCGATCAGCAGCGGAAGCCCTGGCAAGTATTTCTTCATGATAGAAGATACAAGTTACATGGATCGCGACACGGTCTTCATCATCTCATTCCGGCCACGAAAAGGAACTAACTTCGATGGATTGAAAGGGATCATCTCGATCAGCACGAACCGCTGGGGAATCCAGAACGTGATTGCCGAGCCGGCCAGCCAGAAGGGACTCCGGATCAAGATCCAGCAGATGTATGAGCTTGTTGATAGTGTGCACTGGTTCCCAGTTCAGTTAAATACGGATGTCTTCTTCACCAATCTGCAAATCGGGAAATATAAAGCGATGGGAAGCGGACGAAGTTACATCCAGGATATTGTACTGAATCCGGAACTTGTTCGCCGGGAGTTCAACCATCTCGACATCGAAGTAGATAAAAATGCAACCAAGCGTAATGAGGATTTCTGGAACCAATACCGAACAGATACCCTGGATGCGAAGGATCGCCGCACGTATCATGTACTAGACAGCATTGGTAAAGCGGAAAATTTTGATAAGATGGCCAAAACTTTCCAGACCGTGATGTCGGGGAGGATCCCATGGGGGCCGATTGATTTTGACATCAACCGGATGATTGGATACAACTTCTACGAAGGTCTCGTCCTTGGATTAGGCATCCACACAAACGATCGAGTTTCCAAATGGTTTAAAATCGGTGGTTTCTATCAGTATGCTTTTGCGATCTCTACCAGCAAATATGGTGGAGATGTGAGTTTCCTGCTCAACCGGCGAAACGATGTAACCATCAGTGCAGCATACTCATATGACCTGATTGAATCGGGAGGTGTTCGGTTTTTTGATGAGCGTGGCTCCAATCTTAGTTCCACACTGGCAGGAAACTGGCGGAGCCTGATGATCAAGAAACTGGATCGCACGCAGTCGGCCAGTTTGGATCTGACCTTCAGAACCTTTAAGTATCTTTTGTTTGGTGTCGGCCTATCGAGGCAATTCAAAAAGACGACTACTTTCGATCTGGCAACGTTTGAAGGGAATGCGACGATTCTCGACAACGAGTTCGTATTTACTGAGGTCCAGGCTGGTTTCAAATGGGCGTATAAGGAGAAATTCCTGCAAACCGTAGAAACAAAAATGTCCCTTGGAACAAAGTATCCCGTTGTTTGGTTGCAATACACCCGGGGAATCAAGGGATTTCTTGGGGGTGAATTCGATTATAACAGGATCGATCTGAAAATCCGGAAGACCTTCAAATTTAAATACATTGGCGATCTCTCTTTCCAGTTCAACGCCGGGTATGTTGACCAGCCTATCCCCGCCTGTAATCTCTATAACGGCCATGGAAGTTACAGACTCATCACGCTTTATGCACCCAACTCATTTGCCACGATGCGAATGAATGAGTTTTTATCAAACCGGTATCTCTCACTTTACCTTTACCACGACTTCAAATACCTGCTTTTCAAAGGCAAAAAGTGGTTCCATCCCGAATTTGCGCTTTCCCAGAATATCGGGTTTGGCTGGCTGGAGGATAGGGATCGATACACCTATTCCACTGATAACCTGCGGGAGATGAATCTGGGTTATTATGAAACCGGACTGCTGATCAATAACCTGGTAAACCTTCGTGTTTATACTATTGGGATCGGCGCTTTCTATCGCTGGGGGCCTTATTCATTTGATAAGGTGGGGGATAATTTTGCTTATAAAATTAGTGTGATCTTTCCGTTTTAGTTCGTGATCCGTGAACCGTGACCAGTGACTGGTGATTGGTGAGGTGGTGAACTGGTGAGTTTAAAAAAGACTTAATTATCATTGATGTTACTCTTCCTTTTCATAAACAAAATCACCATATACACTTAAACCATCGCGACTAAAACGATAATAATGCTGTATTTTTTCGGGTACGTAAACTGAATCTTCCAAGTTTGATGGATGTATCCAATGTGCAGGAGTGACAAAAGCTGTAACAGTATCATTCCCAAAAATAATATGCAGTGAATCTGTTGTATACATAAATTTTCCTGAATTGCGTTTTCATTGTTCTTTATTTAAAGCATTAATGAATGATGATAAAGCATTACGTAACAACAGTGCCAGAACTATTGTCATAAGCCCTCCTGGAATAGGAATAATGGCACTGGCAATATTTTTTACAGAATCAACATTGACCCCTCCACGGATGACAGGGACCAATCTGTTTGAGCCATTTTTACTCGGAACTTCCTTCACCAGGTTAGAGTAGATATCAATAATACATACACCCGGTTTCAGCCATTCGGGGTTAATGGATTCAGGTCTTTTTGTTACAACAACTAGAAAATCAGCTCTTTTACAATACTCTTTTAGTTTTGCAGAGTTTCCTTTAACAATTGTCAGGGCACAATCATCAGGCACTGCTTTAGTAAATGCTGTTCGGGTAACCATATTTACCAATTGGTTTGCAAAGAATTCTTCATCCAAAACAAGTACCCATTCATGATCTCTTCGAGTTTTTATGTCGTTATTTTCAAACAGTTCAAATAAGGCTGTCGGCAAACACATCGGGTACAGGTTTTTTTGAATATCCGGCATTAAGGTTCCCATTATATTTTTTGGATGAAATCCTTCTACTTCTTTATCAGGGTCTATTCTATTAATTATCCGGATAGGATTCAGATGTTCAGGTAATGGTTGAAGAAGCACAATCGCATGGATCTCATCGTTTCTGTTCAGCGCTTCAATCGATTCAAACAAATCCTCTTCCGAGATATCATCTGGCTTGATCTCTTCAAAAACATGGAATCCCATTTCCTGCGCTAACCGGATATGAAATGGTATATTGTATTTTCCTAAAGGGACTCCCATGAATCCGATAAATGCAATACCGGGAGATTTGCCATGCTTTTCAAAGAGATGTGCAATTTCTTTTTTTACTCCACCTAAGATCTTATCCCTTAGCTGTTCGTCTTTGATGATTTTTGTTTTCATGTTGTCTGTTTTAATTGTTGAGGTGATACTTTTTGCATTGTTACATTGATGCATTGATGCATTAGTAATCTAGAATTTTGTGAAGAAGCCTACGTTTATGAGCCCGCGCAAACCTATGCCAACATCTGCCAGAAATCCAAAATGGTTACCGATACCAACCCTGCAGCTAAAGAGGTTTATCTGAAAAGAAAAACCTGAACCTATTCCCGAGGACTTTCTCTTTGACCCATAAAAATAATTATCCCAAGACGTAAAACCCACCCCTGCTTCAACACCAGAGAATAACCTGACTTTCGGCCTGTGTAAATAGTTGAATTCAAATGATACATTCAATGTTAGCAGTTTCCGGTCTGATTTGTACTTGAAAAACCCAAATATCCACCCATATGTATCGCCTTTGTATCGGTTATATCCAATATTAAGGCCGATGTTCAGCCATTTTACAATTGACCTGGAATACCCAATCTGGATAGGGCCAAAAAATCTTGGAGGATCATAACTCTGTCCATATAGTGGAATGAGTCCCACTTCTACAAAAATTTCATTTTTAGAGAGACTTGCATTTTTATTCTTCAGTTTTTTTTCCTGAGCATTGATTTCATCCGGTATGTGGACGAGGAGTATTAGCAGGAGGATGATTATGGTGAAATGGTTGGGTGTTTTCATGGCTGTGATCTTTATGCATCAAACTTACTCCCATTGGGTAGGGATTTGAAACGGAAAACTGCAATGCCTGAAACCGGGTTGCAAAAATTCCGGAACAATTTAGTTTTTCAGGATACAATAGCAGTTTATTTGCAAATAATGCAATTCTACTGGGTGAGAACTCTCTGATTTTACAATTTTTGCAAAATAAATTTACGCCAGTTGCATATTTTGCAACTTTTTATTGTAAATTGCAAAATGGATCCAGAAATCTCAATTCAAAAGGTTCTTTTTCAATCTATTAAAGAGCGGATTCCGAACCATGTTTCATTTGTTCATGATGTGTCGGAGCTGCTTGAGATAAGTTACGACAGCGCTTATCGCAGAATCAGGGGACAAAAAGAGCTGACAATCTCAGAATTACAAATTCTATGTGCCCATTACCAGGTTTCGCTGGATACGTTGTTCAGTATCAACAGCCAGCATATCCTGTTCAACTCCATGGCGATCGGTGAGGAGGGGCTCAGCTTTGGTGAATGGCTATATGCGGTTATGACTGAGATGAAGAATATCCATTCCTGCAAACAGAAAGAGATCTTTTACTCGGCCAAAGATATTCCTGTATTCCATTTTTTCGAGTTTCCCGAACTCTTCGCATTTAAATCCTTTTTCTGGAACA
>JACNKI010000159.1 GCA_014382125.1 Bacteroidota bacterium
TCATCCAGCACATTCACACCTTCAAAGCCCAATCAACCGGATCATTTGAAGGCTGGATGAAACGGATCATTGTCAATACGGCCCTGAACTATATTCGTGATCATTCGAAAGAGAAGCGATTCCTGGATGTGGATACGATGCAGGAGATGATAACCTCAGAGGAAGAGATAGAGGATCATGTCAGGGACAAAGTGCTTGAGCTGGTAGGAAAAGAGCATATTATTGAGATGATCTGTGATCTTCCGCCAGGATACAGGACCATTTTTAATATGTTTGTTTTTGAGGAGTATTCTCATAATGAGATCGCGAAGCTGCTGGACTGTTCTGTAAACACCTCCAAGTCTCAGCTTTCGAAAGCAAGAGGAGCACTCAGACAACGGATTCTTGAATTAGTTGAGAAACAAAAGGCAATATAAATGAAACGAGAGAGACATCCGGTTGATGACTTTTTTAAAGAGGCGTTGCAGGGACACCAGGTTAAACCATCCGGTGAGGGCAAGCAGCGATTCCTCGATGAAGCCACAACCATTTTAATGAAAAGGAGAAGAGGCCGCAACCGCTGGATTTTTCTCTTTGCCGGGATAGTTATTATCAGTTTAACGGCTCTGCTGGTTATCCTCCCCAATACGGAAGATCATGAATTGTCGAAACCAGCGACCGATACTGAAGACCTTTCATTGGAATCCACAGCACCTGAAAGCACGATGTTGACCTCCTCTACATCTCCTTCCGGCCCTGCCCTACCAGATGATTCCCCCAGCCTGGTTTCTCAACCATCCTCTTCAAGTTCCAAACCAAAGGCCCAATTACTACCTGCCCTGAGCAGCCAACAACCTTTTGATGATAAAACCAATACGCAGCCTGCTACACTCATCACTCCGGATACAAGTTCAGCCAAGGTTGACCTATTCGTTCCAGTCATCACAGCTCCACAAGATGATACACTGACTCTCAATATTCCTGAATCAGCTAAAAAGAGAATGCCAAAAGACAGGGCCACGAAAAAGTGGCAATTTTCAACATCTCTTTACTACACTCCGGAATGGATGTTCAACACCCTGGAAGGGGAAAAATATGTCAATAACCTGGGGGTTGAAGGTGCATTTCAATTCGACAGGTACTCCATCAGAACGGGGGTTGGTTTATCCATCACAAAAGGGACAAATGAACTTCTGGTAGAGTATAACGACTACCTCGGTTCCTACAGTCGGCTGGATTCCATGACATTTCAATGGGATGAGAAGCATTATCATCTCATCCCCACTTATTATTCGTCAAATAAAGATGTGTGGGATAGTTTAATGAAACTGGATTACCCAAAAATCACAAAACGATACACCTATCTTCAGATCCCGTTAATTCTGGGATATGACATCATCCGACAAAACTGGATCACCTTCGGAATTCGCGCTGGTCCTATTTTATCCATTTTACTGGAATCGAAACAGATATCAGGAGAATATGATCCGGGCAAGAACAGGGTTATCCGTATCAATCAGATCACGCCAGACCGGATCCAGACCAACTGGCAGGTAGTAGGGGGAGTTAATGCATCATTCCGTATTTCACCACGGATCTCGTTGGAAGTCGAACCCAATATCCGATATTATTTCAACTCGGTCTATGAAAAATCCGATGCTACGAAGAAGCCCTGGTCTGCGGGTTTCCGGACAGCTTTTACGATCTGGTTATAATAAACAAACGAAATCTCAGGCAACCATTCAGGGTGTCTGTGTTTTATAATCAACGAATCTCATTGCAATGAATCACACACCAACTATTAACTTTTAAAACCAACTATTATGAAACGGTTCATCTTACAATTTCTCATACTTCTATTTACAATCCCGCTGGTTGCACAAACAGACGTGATTCTCTCCGGGTATATCACAGAAGACTCGACAGGGGTACCCATCCCGAACCAGGAAGTCAATATTCAATCTGATTCCGGTATCGGAGGCCTTATCTATTATAACAATGTTTATACTGACGACAATGGCTTCTATGTTGATACGATCCCGCTTCCAGTTGGCGTTACCAATGGAACCCTGATCATCACAACCATCGACTGCCAGGGCATTCCCCATACAGAGACCCAGACTTTCGATCCGGCTAACATGAATCTTACCCAGGATTTTCAGATCTGCTACAATTCGCCTTCCCCCTGTGAGGCGGATTTTACCTGGACAAATTACGGGACCCTGGTCGTGCAGTTTACCGATCTTTCAACAGGAACCACAGGGCCATGGAACTGGAGTTTCGGGGACGGAACCGGTTCATCGGCACAAAACCCGCTTCACACGTTTTCTCAGGAAGGGTACTATGATGTTACCCTTACCATTGGCGACAGCAGCAGTGCTTGCTGGGATATGATTACACACACAGTTCATGTCATTGATTCCACAGGTGGCGGTTGCCAGGCACAATTCACTTACTATCCTGATTCTGCCGGGAATTCCACACTCATTCACTTTCTCGATCTCTCATCCGGAGACATTATCAGCTGGTTCTGGGAGTTTGGGGACAGTACCTTTTCTACTGAACAGAATCCCTCACATCTCTTTCCTGCGAATGGCACCTATTATGTATGCCTGACCATTGAAGCAAACAATGCCGGAGAAATCTGCACAAGTACCTGGTGTGAAGAGGTTGTGATAGGAAATTCTTCCGGATGTCCCAGCTACTTCACTCATCAAAACAACGGCTTATCAGTTAGCTTCATGGGACATATGGTGAATGGCCAGCAAGCAACCTATTCCTGGGATTTCGGAGATGGACAAACCGGGCAGGGAGAGTCGATCATCCATCCGTATGCAATTGCAGGTATTTATTATGTCACCCTTACTACCGTGACTCAGGATTCACTGATGTGTACCTATTCTTCAGCCCAATCCATCACTGTGGGTGATAGCACACAATGGAACCAGGTATACGGACAGGTTTTCACCGGCAACTTCCCGCTGGAATCAGGCATGGTGATGATCTTTTCTCTGGATACCTCATTCAACTTTCTGCCTTTTATCGATATCAGCATGGTGGATTCGTCAGGGGTCTATTACTTCCCAATGGTTCCTCTGGGAGAATATTTCATCTATGCCATTCCATTCCTGCCGGCAGG
>JACNKI010000193.1 GCA_014382125.1 Bacteroidota bacterium
CCCTACGGGCTACCAGAAAAAGCTCTGTAAATCATAGATTTGCAGAGCTTTTTTAATTACGAATGAAGACTACTTTTTCTTTTTTATTCCGCTCCACGGCCGCGGGGGCCGAGGCTCCGCAACACGACTGTAACGCTCAGGATTTTTCGAAGAATGTTTAGGATTATCAGCATTCCGCGTTGCTAGGTCGTTAATGCGAAGCCTGTGTTTAAAATTTCTTTCTGCGAAAGCAGTATTAGCTGAAGGCTCTATCAACGAAGTTCTATCAAGCGCAGCTTCTATCAGGCCGAAGGCCTCTATCAGTAGCGAAACTGCTCCATCAAAGCCGAAGGCTTTCCTTGGTTATTACCGGTTTCTTCGTTGTGTAATCCAGCGTTTGAAAAATGGGTCGTCGATTTCGTATCCGGAATTTGATTTAAGGATAAAGCCGTCTTGTGCCAAACGTTTCAAAGCACTGAAGGTGGTACTGGATGCCCCCGGCTGGTATACCTTCGAAAATGCTTCCGAGAGTGGCGAGAGATCGGAGGATGCCATTCCGATCAGGATTTTCATATCGGTTTTATTCAGCGTATTCCAAAGACGTTCATAGTCCATATCATGGAGGCGGATCAGATCAGATACGGTTTTTTCAACAGGATCTTCCGGCGGTTTGGGATTCCGGTATCGTTCCCATACGAAAAACGCCAGTTGTTGTGTATAATATGGATGACATTGGGTGATTTCAAGGATAGACGCTGTTATCTGATCATATGCCGGGCAGACTTGTTTGAATCTTGAGTTGAGAAATTCATGAAAATCCGTGTAAGGGATTTTCCCAAGAGGCAGGAGCTGACCGAAATGGTAAAACGGAGATTTCTTTTTCGCAAAGATATCCCGGATTATGGATTCCTGACTACCCAGAAACACATAGTTCACCTTCTTATGGTGTTGCATCAGGGAGCGAAGTTGACGGTCGAGGTTGCTGTTGATTCGTTTTATCTCCTGGAATTCGTCAAATACAGCAATGATCCGTTTCTTCGGTGAACTCAGTTGTTCAATCAGGTTAATTGCATCTTCCATCACCAGAGTGGACAATGATGATGGCTGAAATGAGATATCAACTTCATTGGAAATAGGATTAAGCGTGATGGATGGGATAATCCGGAAGTTTTTAACATACTGTTTGATGTGTTCAAATGGAAAAAGGCGGAACAGGCGTTTGATGATTTGTGCCGCCAGATCATCTGAGCTTGTCACAAGTTGTAGATCGACCATAATATATGGGTGCTTTAGTTCTTTAATCACCTTATCGATCAGGCTGGTTTTCCCATACCTCCTGGGGCTGATCATTATCAGGTTATTGGAGCTACTCAGTAGAGCCCGAACCAGTTTCATCTCTTTTTTTCTGTTCGTAAAGAAGGGATCATTGACTATCCGGCCAAATTTGAATGGATTTTCTTGCATGACTTGCGAAATGTTTCGTTGCGAATAATATCGCAACAAATATAGTGATATAATTCGGGATTTGACTGTTTTTTCTTTTTTCTATTGCTTTTTCTTTCTGCGAAAGAAAGGCATACTTGAAAAATTTCCCCTCCTTTTTTTTCAAGGAGGGGTGGCAGGAGCGGAGCGAGTGACGGGGTGGTATGGAAGTTGAGTATAGTTTTATCCGGAAAGAATCGGGAACTTCTGATAGAATTTTAAGAGGTTGATTGTTTCGCTCAGCAATTTTGTTTTTACAAATTGTTTTGTTTCAGCATCCATTAATTCTCCCAGGCCATCTAGCAATCGTTTGCCTTTCATGGTTTCAAGTAGTTTGATACAGTTTTGAAGGTGTGTTGCAAGTGGAACTTCCATGCGGGATTCGACAATTCGTTTGTTAACAGGAGCCTGCCTTTGCAGAAAGAACCATGTATCAAAAACATCACGATTTGTTATGGAGCTTCGATTGAGCAGTGCGCAAAGCTTGTGTGCAAACATGTCTGACTCCATCATTACTTTCACATTGAATCCGAGCAGATTTTTTATTTCGTATCTGTTGTCAAACATTCGGTTGGATATTTCTATTTTTAATTTGCGCTCACCCATACCATAGTTCAGTACAATCAGCGGTCCGAAAAACTTTTTGGCCTCATCGAAAACGGTACCGTATTTCAGGACAATCTTGCGAACTTTACCGAAAACAACATCTTCTTTATCATCACGTAACAAATCGAAATCTAAATCTATCGAAAGGCGCGGCAAATCATAAAAGAACATCAATGCTGTCCCTCCCTTGAAGCCGAGATAATTGGCTAGTTCCAGATCCGAATAGATCTCTTTGAGTATCTGAGCAAGAAGAAATTTATGTCTGTTAATGTCGACCATATTGTAGAAGTTTGGTGACTCTTTGAGTCAGCGCTTTTGATTGATAGATGGGTAAAAGTTCATTTAAAAGCGTTTTATCAAGTGGATTGAAGTTGTCGAAATAGTAATCAGGTTCCAGGTAAAGCATATCCAGGAATGCACGCTCGGTGAGCGCTATATTTATATGGTTGGCGAGTCGACGGATACCCATTGTATTGCTCAGCAAATTCCCTTTTATTTTCCGGTAGCGATAAGATTGATTTTCCACTTCGATGGTACGGCTGAGATAACTGATGGCAGTAATTTGTGTGTCGAACTGAAATATAATTCCCGCTTTCTGAAGTACATAATCCAACGAAATATAGCATGGGGTGTAGATACGGCAGGCCAGTTCTTCGGGATTAAACTCCGGTTTGGTATAGATGCCCTTCCGTGGATTTCGAAGTTGGCCTTTACTTACATAGTAATTCAGCTTTTTACTGAGTGTCTGCAACCTGGTTTCTTCCACGAGCATAGCCACATCAATCAGACGGAATACTGTTCGGGTGTTCTTATATAAGGTAAGAACGACATTCATTTGATCATTTTGTGAACCAAACATCCTATAAAATCGTATATTCAGTTTACAAAAATAGTAATATTCATTGAGAAAACCAATATATTGATTCTTTTCTTTCAGCGAAAGAAGGGTATGTTTGAAAAATTCCCTCTTTTGTTTCTAATTACGTTCCTACTTCCCACTCTCATACTTTCATTCGTAGTGTAAAATCACCTT
>JACNKI010000145.1:0-1376 GCA_014382125.1 Bacteroidota bacterium
ATGAAATTGGTGGTTCCATCCAGGGGATCAATGATCCAGGTGAATTCGGCTGTAGCCAGCTCAGGGCTTTCCTCCGCAATGAATCCGCTTCCAGGGAGTAACTCTGACAATCCTTCAATTAACCGTTGTTCGGCTTGTTCATCTACATAAGTGACGAAATTGGAATGCCCTTTCTCACGGATATCCGACTGTTGAAAACGGTTTGATTCCGATAAAATGAAATCCCCTGTCTTTTCGCAGAGATGACAGACAGATTTGGTTAATGGTTCGAGGTTTATCATGTTTAAGAATTAGTGAATTGGTGAACTCGCGAGTTAGTGAGTAATTATTGTATGACCTTATTACTGAATTTCTTTTTGAACTTTTGCCCTTCTATCCAGCCACCTGAAAAACCAGAACCCGATGATTCCGACGATGATCAATCCAATCGCGATTATCTCCGCTTGTGTCACCTGCGTTCCCAGGAAATCATACGGTTTATTGATTCTGATCTTCTCTATCAGAAATCGTTCGATACCGTTCAGAATCAGATAGATAGAAAAGAGATATCCAGGAATCTTGAGCAGTTTACGAATGCCCATCAGGATTCCGAAGATCGAGAATCCCATCAGAGTTTCATAAAGAGGAGCAGGGTATACAGGTTTAGCAAGAATATAACAATGGTCACCCTGACAACCGGGGATCAGCACTCCATCGTCGATAACGTTATGGGGATACTGAAAACTCCAGACCCAATCGGGGAGAAAACTTAACCATGCCGGCATCGGATCGAGGTTGACCACTCCCCAGCATCCGTCACCGGAAAGCTGGCATCCGATCCGGCCAACCGCATAAGCAAAGACTAACGCAGGCGCTACTGCATCAGTAATAAATGGCATTCGGATTCCGTGTTTTTTGGAGTACCAGATCACTGCAATGGCTGCCATGATGAATCCACCGTAAAATGATAATCCGCTGAAAGAGAACAATGTCCCCAGTGGATCACGGAAAAGGTCGTCCAGGTGTTCGATGGTGTCAAAAACTTTCGCCCCGGCTAATCCGAAGATCGCTGCAATCAGCAGGATATTCCCTGTCAGCTGGTAGGGGTGGACAGTAACCTTTTCCCAGACTGGCTTCTCCAGACGCTCTTTGTAATTTTTGTAATAGTTGTAGACGGCAAAGGCGGCAGCCACTGCCAGACCGGCAAGGAAACTTCCGTTCCACGAAATTATGTAGTCCTGGGGATTTTGACTGAACAGATCATAATCCAGAAATAATCCAATCCCTTTCCATCCCAGGATAAACCCGAAGATAGCAGCGAACATCAACTCCTGGAATGTGGCCGGCCCGCCTTTCATGACCTTCTTTTTCTGAGCAGGAATCTGGCCAATCCTCTC
>JACNKI010000145.1:1674-15789 GCA_014382125.1 Bacteroidota bacterium
TCAAGTTTCACCTGTTGTATTGTGTTTACCAACTCCGCATCGAAGGGTGTTTTCACTTTGATGTAGTTTTCTGTGAATCCATGCATGTAGCCATTCTTGTTGTCAGATTCGAAGAGAATATTCACATTCCGCCCCCTGTTGAGGTTGTAGAAATCACGTTTTTTCTGATCAGACAGTTGATGCAGCAGTTCACTGCGACGTTTTCTTTCGCTTCCGGGAATGGTATTTATGACATTGGCTGCCAGTGTGTTTTCCCGCCGGCTGTATGAGAAAACATGAAGGTACGAGACAGGCAGGTGTTGAAGAAAATCAACGGTCTCTCGGAAATCTCCTCCTGTTTCACCCGGGAAACCGACAATCACATCAGAGGCGATACAGGCATAAGGTAATAGTGAGCGAATTTTTCCAACGCGATCCACATAGAGGTTTCGCTTGTATTTCCGTTTCATCGCTTGCAGGATTTTGTCGGAACCCGATTGCAATGGAATGTGGAAATGGGGGAGAATTTTTTTTGATGATACCACCAGTTCAATAATCTCGTTGCTTAGCAGATCAGGCTCAATTGATGAAATACGGATCCGTGGAATCGGAATCTCTTTCTCCATGGACTTTAATAACTCCAGGAAGGTCTCTCCGGAATGTTTGCCAAAATCCCCGATATTTACTCCTGTAAGAATGATTTCATTTATACCGGAATCCACAATAAACCGTGCTTCTTCCAGGATGTGCTCGATAGTATCACTACGACTGTTTCCGCGGGCGAGCGGGATGGCACAATAGGCGCAGTGGTAATCACACCCGTCCTGGATCTTCAAAAAAGAGCGCGTTCGGTCACCGGAAGAGTAGGAGGGTATGAACTCGTTGCTCGTTGCTCGATGCTCGATGCTTGCAGCTGGATGTTGGATATTTAGTCTTGAGTCTTGGCCCTTGAACTTTGAACCTTGATTTTCAATCTCTTCCAGTAAGTTAAACTTGCTGCTGTGGCCCAAAACAATATCTACATCATCCATTTCAGCTACCTCATCATACTTTAATTCCGGAAAGCACCCGATAACCGCAATCCGTGCATCCGGATTTAGTTTATGTGCTTGCCGGATAGCGGCTCTGCACTTCTTCTCGGCGGTAGCGGTCACCACACAACTACTGATCACATAGATGTCAGCTTTGTCACGGTAATCAATCATCTCGTATCCTCTCTCCCTGAATTGCTTAGCCAGCGAAGATGCTTCTGCAAAATTGACTTTACATCCAAAATGGTGAAACGCGATGGTTTTGGGTTCCATAATGCAAAAATACGGAAGATATTACTTCTTCAGGTACCGCTGGAGAATTACGCCACAAATAATAAAGATCAAACCGATCACTGTGCTGAGAAGGATCTCCTCACCCACGGCAAAACGGATGATAATTAGGGATAGAAAGGGTGACAGGTAGATCAGGTTGGCAACAAAGAGAAGTTGGAGAAAATCAATAAGCCGAATTGAGATTTTAGTTGCCGATCATAAAAAATTTCTAATTTTACCACTCATTTATTCTATCGTCATGAAACTTGCAGTTGTCGCTTTAGGAGGAAATGCCCTGTTGCAGAGTGGTCAGAAAGGGACCATCGATGAACAGGAGGCTAATGCCAAAGCTACCTCCGAATCACTTATAAAGCTCTTAAAGAGGGGATATAATATAGTAATAACTCATGGGAATGGTCCTCAGGTTGGAAATATCATGCTATCCAATACGGCAGGCGAGAAGATGTTCGGAATCCCGGAGATGCCGTTGGATATCTGTGTAGCCTATTCTCAGGGTTCCATCGGATATATGATTGAGCAACAGCTGAAGAATGTGCTTGAAGCACACGACATGGAGCGGGATATAATAACTATCACCACCCAGGTACTGGTGAACAAGGATGATCCTGCATTTAGAAAGCCAACAAAGCCTATCGGCCCCTATTATACGAAGGAGGAGGCTGATAAAATGGCAAAAGCTACTGATTCACAATTTGCAGAAGATCCGCGGGGCAGAGGATGGCGTAAAGTGGTGGCTTCACCCACTCCGTTGGTGATCATGAACAAGAAGACGATTGAGCAGATTTCACGTGGTGGGCAGATTGTGATTGCTGTTGGAGGTGGTGGAATCCCTGTTTTTTACATAGCACCTAATAAGCTACAAGGCATCGATGCCGTGATCGATAAAGATCTTGCTTCCGCATTACTGGCATCCCAGATCAACGCGGATAAATTATTTATTCTGACAGATGTCCCGAAGGTATGTCTGAACTATCATACTCCGGAAGAGAAAAAGCTGGACTGCCTTACAATTGCTGAAGCGAAACGGTATCTTGAAGAGGGACAGTTCCCGGCAGGAAGTATGGGACCGAAAATCCGGGCAGCTATCCATTTTGTTGAACGTTCTGGGAAAGATACCATCATAACGAAGACTACGATGCTTGGGATCGATAACGGTGGCACCAGGATTACTCTGGTTTGATTATCCTACTAACAAGGGGAGAGTTATACCTGCAAAAGTATAAAATCAGGACCTTGGTAATCTTTTCTTGCGATTAATTTCAGTGATGTAAACGCCCAGGATAACGATAACTATCCCTATAATTTTTTGCATGGTAAAGGATTCATCCAGAATCCAGAATGAGAAGAGGGCAGCAAAGACCGGAATCAGGTTGGAAAAGATGTTGGCTTTGATGATCCCCAGGATTTTTACTGTATGGGCAAAGAAGACGAACGATAATGAGGAGGCGAGGATTGCAAGCATGAGGAAAGAGGAGATGATCTCCCGGTTGGGTGTTATTGAAAGGGCTTGCGGGAATTCAAAAATGAGGAACAGAGGCAGGAAAAGAAAGATCCCTATAAAATTCTGGATACCGATTATGTTAAGGGGGGAGTATGTCGCAGATAACTTTTTTAACATAATGGTATAGAGTAATGCCGACACGACTGCTCCTCCAAGGAATAATACTCCAAGGAATGAGACCTGGAGTTGCATCCCTTTTGACAGAAGCATGATAGTGATACCTCCAAATGAGAGACCGATCCCGATGAAATTAAACAAGCGTAATTTCTCCCGGTATGCCAGGTATCCTGCCAGTGGTGAGAAAACAGGGATAGTGGCTATGATTACTGCTGCGATGGTACTTGTTGAGTATTTCAGACCATAATTCTCTCCCAGAAAATATAGAAAAGGATTAAAAAGAGCACTTAGCAGGAACCATTTGTAGTCGCGGCGCCGGATTTTTTGAAATTTTCCGAACAAGATGATGATACAAAAGAGAAAGATTGAGGATATGAGCAACCGGATGAAGATAATTGTGATCGGCTGATAATACTTAAGCAGGATCGACGACCATACAAATGACATGCCCCAGAAGAGCATTGCGGCCACGGCATAGAAATAGACAGGTATGGTTGGCTTTTTCAAGGCTTTAAAATTACTTTTTAAATACTTTTATAAAAATTTGTAACATTCATAAATTAACCTAGTCATTTCACCAGAATTCCGCGAATTGGAACATAAAACAAAATACATTCACCAGGAGCTGATCGAAGCTTGTAGGCAGGGAGAGCGGGCAGCCCAATTCAAGATCTACAATTTGTATTATAAAGCCATGTTCAATACAAGTCTCAGAATATTGAAAGATACAGCAGAAGCGGAAGATGTGATGCAGGAATCATTTCTGGTTGCATTTAAGAAGCTGGACCACTATTCCGGGGAAGGGACATTCGGCTCCTGGTTGAAAAAGATCGTTATTAACAATGCACTGGATGTAATACGCAAAAGACAGGAACAGACATCCATTGATGAATCGGGACTCGATTTTCCTGATGAGGAGGACCACTCAACAGAAGAGGAGATTGAGTGGAAGGTTCGTGAGATCAAGCAAGGGATCAGTAAATTACCAGAAGAGTATCGGATTATCCTCTCGCTGCATCTGCTGGAAGGCTATGATCATGAGGAGATCAGCGAGATCCTTCACATTTCATACAACAACAGCCGGACACGATACTCACGGGCACGCAAGAGGCTGCTTCAGATTATTCAAGAGACGAGATTAACAAAACGAATTAGCTATAACTAATCATGAACAAATTAGAAAACTTTATCAGAGGCCATTCAGAGAAGTTCAATGATGAGGAACCAACTGAGGGCCATTTCGATCGGTTCGAACAACGATTGGATCAACAGGATGTATCTTCCCGGGAGAGACGCCCTGTTCGTTTATGGATGAAGATTGCAGCAGGGATTATTATCCTGGCCACTGCCGGATTAGCTGTATTTGAATTATCAACCTATAATTTTTCAGGTCAGAGCTCGCTTCAACAGGTAACTCTCGGTTTGCCCGATGAACTTGTAGAGATTATCACCATTTATCAGCAACGCTCAACCCAGCAAGTGATTGAACTCAATCAGCTCGCACAGCTTTGCCCGGATAAATCAAGCATGATTAACCAAACAGAAAAAGAGGTTGCAAAGTTTGATAAAAATCAGGATAAGCTTGTCAATGCATTGCAGGCGAACCCTTCTAACAGTCGAATTCAGGCTGCTCTGATCCAAAATTGTAAAGCTAAAGAGTCACTGCTAAATGATGCCTTACTGAAAGGAAAGATAAAGGAATGTGCTGGCGAATAATAGTCGAACGAACCATCAAACCCAACTGAAATGAGACCAATATACATATTAATACTTCTGTTTTTTATCGTCTTTTCACTTCCTAAATGCTCTGATGGGGCTAACCGATCCGAGATCACAAAAGAGATAACCAAGAAATATTCAATCTCTCCTGAAGCGAAAGTAACCTTGAAAAACTCGTTTGGTAGTATTCATTGTACAACATGGGACAAGAACGAGATCTCAATTAATATAGTAATTACGGTAGATACCAAATCACAGGAAAAGGCAGAAGAGATATTTGAGCTAATCGATTTCACCTTAAACGGGAGTGAGAGTGCTGTTACAGCCCGGACACGGTTGGCAAAAGATTTTAAGGTCAAGGGCAAATTTTCAATTAACTATTTTGTGCATATACCTGCAACAGTTAATCTGGACCTGAGCAATGAATTTGGTGATGTGGTAATCGGCGAGCTGAAAGGTAGAAGCATAATATCTATTGAATACGGTCATGCTGTGATCGAAACCTTAAATCATGGTGACAACTTACTTAAAGTCGAATTTGGATCTTTCCGGATTGGGTCATTGAAAGGGGCCGTGATTAACATGGAGTTCTCTAAGCTAACCATTGACTATGCCGGCAGCATTCGCCTGAAATCGAAATATTCCGATCTCACAATCGGAGAAGTAGTTGTTTTGGAAGGATCAGTTGAGGGTGGAAAGATGAACCTTGAAAATGCAACTGTCCTCACTTTAACCACCGAATATCCAAGCGTTGAAATCGGAACTCTGAAGGAGAAACTGTTTGTAGATGGAGATTTTGGCAATTTTGAGATCAGGCACGTTTCTCCGGATTTTAAATCGATTACCATTATCAATGATTATGGTAATTACATCATACCTATAGGAACTTCAGCCAGTTATACTATTGATGCGGAATTGCACCATGGTGGCATTCAACTCCCTAAAGATCAAGCAGAATTCTCTACATACATATCTTCAGATTCCGAATTGATCATTCAGGGTACTATTGGCAAGAACCCTGCAGGGGCCGTAAAAATCAGATCAGAATTTGGGAACATATCATTAATTAAATAATCATTCAATAAAGTATCATTAACCATTAAAAACAATAACTCATGAAAACAAGAAATCAAATTTTAGCATTTGTCTGTATCTTTCTTCTCTCCGGGATGACATCCCTGTTTGGATCAGAGCTTTCCACACCCAAAGGTGACAATATAAAAAAAGAGAAGCGGGAAGTAGGATCATTCACAGGTATCAGGGTAGGTGGAGCATTCGAAGTCATTGTGAAGCAAACCGGCGAGTGTTCGGTAGTCATTGAAGCTGATGAAGAGATCATGCAGTATATCACAACGGAAGTGGATGGTGACATCCTGAGGATCGGGATGAAAAAGCCAAAGCCATCATGCTGGAATAAAGTAAATACGCTTAAAGCATTTATTACTGTGGCCGATCTCGAATCTATTGATCTCAGTGGTGCTGTTGAATTTACCACAGAGTCGAAGATCAAGGGTGATGAACTGGTTATGGAGATCAGTGGCGCTGCAGAAATTGACCTGGATCTTGATGTTCAGAAACTAAAAGTGGAAATGAGCGGAGCCAGTGAACTTGACGTTCAGGGCCAAGCTCAGGAAGCAATCATAAAATCTTCTGGTGCTTCTGATATGGATGCCTTTGATTTTCAGGTAGAAAATCTCTCGATTTATGCCAGTGGTGCATGTGATGCGAAAGTCAATGCTACTAGAACATTAAAAGTCTCCGCGTCCGGTGCATGTGATGTGAAATACAAAGGTGACGCCAGTGTAAATGTTCACACCTCAGGAGCCAGTAGCGTGAAGAAATACGACTAACGATTACGCTCAATCAAGCATTCGTAAGAATTCTTTCTCGGAAATGAGCGGAATCCCCAGGGATTCCGCTTTTTTTTGTTTTTCGGGCCCTATATTAATACCGGCAAGCAGGAAAGAGGTTTTCGATGAGATAGAACTATTGTTTTTCCCTCCGTTCTGTTCGATCATCTGTTTCAACTCATCCCGGGAATGAAGCTCAAACTTCCCACTGATGACAACCGTTTTCCCTGTAAGACGATCTCTAACGATCGATCTTTGTTGTGGTTTGATATCGAAATTTAAACCAGCATTCTGTAAACGCCGGATGACCTCCAGGTTTTCCGGTAATTGAAAGAAATCAATCAGGCTGAGAGCGATCTTTTCGCCTACCTCATCCACCTCAAGCAGCGTATTGTAGTCAGCCTGCATCAATGCTTCAACAGAAAGAAAATGAGTCGCCAGTTTTTTTGCCACTGTCTCTCCGGCATGCCGTATTCCCAGTCCATAAAGGACTCGCTCAAACGGGATTGATTTTGACTGCTCAATGCCTTGCAGGATATTGTGAACCGTTTTCTCTTTAAAACTGACTTTGCGCTCTTTCCCGTTCTCTTCATCTACATAGATCCTCTCAAGTCCAAACAGTTCATCATATGTTAGATTATATAAGTCCGCTGCATTTTTAATAAATCCCCGGTCGAATAAGAGCTCAATCTTTCCTTCGCCCAGGCTCTCAATATTCATCGCTTTACGGCTGATGAAGTGCTCCAGTCTTCCTTTGATCTGCGGAGGACAGCTATCGGAATTCGGGCAGTACCATGCTGCCTCCCCCTCTGTTCTCACCAGCGGAGTGTTGCATTCAGGACAGTTATCAATAAACGCCACTTTGTCAGCATCAGGTGGACGGAGATCCAGCTTGACGCTGGTAATCTTCGGAATGATCTCCCCACCTTTTTCCACATAAACAGTGTCGCCCATATGAAGATCCAGTGCAGCGATAACGTCGGCGTTATGAAGAGAAGCCCGTTTCACAATGGTCCCGGCCAGAAGAACCGGCCGGAGGTTGGCTACCGGAGTCACAGCTCCTGTCCTTCCTACCTGGAAGTCGACAGATATCAACTCTGTAGCCGCCTGTTCTGCTTTGAACTTAAATGCGATCGCCCAGCGGGGAGATTTAGCTGTGGATCCAAGTATCTCCTGTTGGTTGAAGTTGTTTACTTTGATCACGACCCCATCGATGTCAAATGGCAATGATTTACGGTTCTGGTCCCACATCGTGATGAACTCAAAGATCTCCTCGATGCTGGAACACCTAGCTATGTAATCGGAGATGGGGAAACCCCAGTTTCGGGCAGCCTGAAGGCTTTCGTAATGTGTTTGAAAAGGAAGGTTGGTGTCAGGGAGGTAGTAGAGGAAACAGTTGAGCCTCCGTTTGGCTACTTCGGCTGAGTCCTGCATCTTCAGGCTGCCCGAAGCGGCATTCCGTGGATTGGCAAAAGTAGCTTCACCCTCCTCCGTTCGAAATTTGTTCAGGTAACGGAAACTGGCGTGTGGCATAAAGATCTCACCACGGATCTCAAATTCCGCGGGATATCCATCTCCGGTCAACTGCAAAGGGATGCTCTGGATCGTTTTGACGTTGGTGGTAATATCATCTCCCTCTACTCCATCTCCACGTGTCACCGCCTGAATCAGAATACCTTGCCTGTATGTAAGTCCGATGGCGACACCATCAAATTTCAGCTCACAAACATATTCTACCCCTTCTTCAAGCAGTTTGTGAATTCGCCCTTCCCACTCCTGCACTTCATCCCTGGAGTAAGTATTACTAAGGGAGAGCATCGGATATTGGTGGGTAACCTGTTTGAACTCTTTGGTAATCCCGCCCCCCACACGATGAGTAGGGGAGTCGGGAGAAGTAAACGCTGGAAACGCTGTTTCCAGCGCTTCTAGCTCTTTCAATAAAATATCAAACTCCTGATCACTGATTTCAGGCGTCGAGAGGAGGTAATAGGCACGATTATACCTGTTGATCTCTTTCGTCAACTCATCAATTCGTCTCTTTGCTTCCTCTTTGTCCATACAATATCAATCTATTCGCTGATATTGCTCGTTGATTAAAATGGTATGATCCACTCCCAGTAATAGTTGCCAAGTTCGACCGGATTGATACACATCACCGGAACCTGTCCTTCGTTAAACATCAGAGGTTCGTCCCAACCAGAAAGGCTAAATCCTGGCAGATCAATGTTGGGACGTGTCATAATCATGATCAGATCTGCTGAATTAGCTTTGGCATAGGAGAGAACCTGGTCAGCAAAATTACCGGTTTTATCAGCAACCTTAATGGTATATTCCAGTTCCGATTCATCAAAATTATCAGTGATCTGCCTGGTAATGATCTCGAGGCGGTTGTTCATCACAGGATCTTTCTCCAGGCTGCAGAAGATTTGTACTTTGGCATTGAATAGCTTGGCAATCAATTTGGTCCACTGAACCTTCTGGCGTGGTTCCATATCATTGCTGACAGGGAATATGATATTTCGATATCCTTGGCCGAACGATTTATGTTGGACTACTATAACCGGTATGGGTGATTCGAGAACAACCTTCAACGTATGACTTCCAAAAAGGTGATGCAACCCTTTCTTGCCATGGGTGCCGAGAATCATAAGGTTAGCTTTGATATCGGTTGCTACTTTATTGATTTCATTAAAGATGCTTCCTTCAACATGCTTAGTATCTATCTGAATCCCAAACTCTTTCTGATATTTTTCTGTGTAAGCATTTAGTTGTGATCCAATGAAGCTAATATCGTGGTTCTCCTTCTTGAGTTTTGATTTGGCCTCTCTATTGATCACATGCAAGATACACACGCTGTATCTTAAAGAACTGGCCAACTCGATGCCATGATGAATAGCATTATCGCAAACCTCAGAGAAGTCGGTGGGAATCAGTACGATGTTATTGAACTTCTCGTGGTTCTTCTTTTCCATATCCTCTGAATTTTAAACAAAAATACAAAAATAGGGATTAGGGATTGAGGAATGAAGAATGAGGAATTAGGAATGAGGAATGAGGAATGATTTTGATTATCCGGTATCTGGCATCAGGCATCCGGCATCCGTGTTTTTTAGCAATGTTTCAACTGATGGATGGTCTCAACAGGATTTTCTGAGGCAAAAACGGTATTTCCGGCGACAAGGATATCGACTCCGGCATCAATCAGTGAACGGGCGTTACGGAGTGTTACTCCACCATCTACTTCGATGAGGGCTTCTGATTCGTTGTCGAGGATCAGGGTCTTTAATTCGCGGGTTTTACGGTAGGTTTGTTTGATGAATTTCTGCCCGCCGAAACCGGGGTTTACCGACATCAGCAGGACCAGGTCGAGTTCGTTGATCACCTCTCGCAGAAGTATGACTGGTGTGTGGGGATTGAGAGAAACCCCTGCTTTAGCGCCTGAGTCTTTGATGGCCTGGATGGTTCTGTGGAGGTGAGCACAGGCTTCATAATGAACAGTAATAATATCCGCACCGGATGCTCTGAAACGATCCAGGTACCGGTCGGGGTCAACAATCATCAGGTGAACATCCATTGGCTTTTCTGCCACTTTCATGATGCGATCCAGAACAGGGAAACCGAACGAGATATTGGGAACAAGGAGGCCGTCCATGATATCCAGATGAAACCAGTCAGCTTCACTCCGGTTAACCATGTCAATCTCCTCTTCCAGCTTCAGGAAATTCGAGGATAATAGGGAAGGAGCAATTAAATGAGACATGGCTATGCTATCCGAGGTATGTTTTCAGAATTTTACTTCTTGATGTATGCTTCAGTCTGCGAATGGCTTTCTCCTTGATCTGTCGAACGCGTTCACGGGTAAGGTCGAATTTTTCACCGATCTCTTCGAGGGTCATCGGGTGACTCCCGTTGAGTCCGAAATAGAGACGGATTACATCGGCTTCACGTTGTGTGAGCGTAGACACAGCCCGTTCGATCTCCTGCTTCAGGGATTCGTAGAGCAATCCATTTTCGGGGGTCGTATTTTCCTCACCTTTCAGTACATCGTACATGGTGTTGTCTTCATCCTGGATGAGGGGTGCGTCCATTGAGACATGTCTACCCGCGTTCTTCATCGACTCTTTGACCTCATTTTCCGAAATTTCCAGCAGCTTGGCGATTTCCTGGATGTTGGGTTCACGTTCATGTTCCTGCTCAAGCTTCGCATAAGCTTTGTTGATCTTGTTGATTGAACCGATCTTATTCAACGGAAGACGAACAATACGTGATTGTTCTGCAAGAGCCTGGAGAATCGATTGCCTGATCCACCATACGGCATATGAGATGAATTTAAATCCACGGGTTTCATCGAAACGCTGAGCAGCTTTAATCAAGCCAAGGTTTCCTTCATTGATCAGGTCGGGAAGACTAAGTCCTTGATTCTGATATTGTTTGGAAACGGATACGACAAAACGCAGGTTGGCCTTGGTGAGTTTCTCAAGAGCAGAATGATCTCCCTGTTTGATACGCTGGGCCAGTGACACCTCTTCATCAGCAGTGATTAGCTCCACTTTCCCTATCTCCTGAAGGTACTTGTCAAGTGAAGCAGTCTCACGATTGGTGACCTGCTTTATAATTTTAAGTTGTCTCATCCGGATCTCATTTGTCTACGAAAAAAACGCAATTCGGGTTTCAGAAACCACTAGAATTTTTTCGGTCTGGAATCCTTATAGTCAGCCGGTTTCTCAAGAAGTACCTTCCGTGAGAGTTTCAGCTTACCATTTCTGGGATCAACATCAATCAGTTTTACCTCTACTTCATCTCCTACATTCAGCGCATCTTCAACTCTGTTCAGGCGCCTCCATTCAATCTCCGAGATGTGCAACAACCCATCCTGTCCGGGCAGAATCTCAATGAAGGCACCAAAAGTGGTGATATTTTTCACTTTTCCTTTGTAGATCTCACCAACTTCAGGTACTGCACAGATATTTTTAATCCGCTCTACAACAGCATCTTTGTCCTCAACGTTATTGGCAACGATATCGATAACACCAAATTCTCCGACCTCTTCCACAACGATTGTGGTTCCGGTCTCCCGCTGCATCTCCTGAATCACTTTCCCACCCGGTCCGATGATTGCGCCGATGAAATCCTTTGGAACTTTCATTTGTGTTATTCTCGGCACGCATGGTTTATAGTCGGGTCTGGGTTCTGAGATGGTCTTCATCATCTCATCCATAATATGTAGTCTGCCAGCTTTAGCTTGTTCGAGAGCCTCTTCAAGAATCTCGTATGGCATTCCGTCAACTTTGATATCCATCTGACAGGCGGTTATCCCTTCGCGTGTACCACAAACTTTGAAGTCCATGTCGCCCAGGTGATCTTCATCACCCAGGATATCAGACAAAACGGAATAGCGCTTATTTCCGTTGTCTGAGATCAGTCCCATGGCAATCCCTGAAACCGGTTTTTTGATCTTCACTCCGGCATCCATCAGCGCCATGGTTCCGGCACAAACTGTTGCCATGGAAGAGGAGCCGTTCGACTCCAGGATATCTGACACCACACGAGTGGTATAATGGTTCTCTTCTGAATCGGGAAGGATGAATTTCAGGGCTCTCAGGGCCAGATTTCCATGACCCACTTCCCGCCGGCTTGTGCCCCTTAAGAATTTAGCTTCACCAGTACTAAACGGCGGAAAGTTATAATGCAAGAGGAAATTAGACCTCTCTTCGATCACAGCTCCGTCGATGATCTGTTCATCCAGCTTCGTTCCCAGTGTCACGGTAGTAAGTGACTGGGTTTCACCACGAGTGAAGATAGCGGATCCATGGGCGGCAGGCAGGTAGTCAACTTCTGTCCAGATAGGCCGGATCTCGTCCAGCTTTCTTCCGTCAATCCTGATTTTCGTATCTAGAGTGGCATTCCGAATCGCATCCCGTTCAATTTCGTGGTAGTAGCGGGAGATCATCATTTTCTTCTCTTCCTTCTCCTCATCACTCAGCGTTTCAACGAACTCCTCTTTGATGGCATCCAGGATCCTTTTTCTCTCCTTCTTATCGGCGATCCCTTTGGCAGCCATGTCGTAGATCTTCTGGTAGGTTGCATCATGCATTGTTTGCTTGAACTCAGGATCATTTGTTTCGTGGTTGTATTCCCGCTTGGTTTTGGATTTTTCTACCATCTTTGCCAGATCAAGCTGCGCCTGACACTGAACTTTGATGATTTCGTGAGCGAACTTGATGGCATCTACCATCACTTTCTCACTTATCTCTTTCATCTCTCCCTCTACCATCATGATGTTATCCTGTGAGGCAGCTACCATGATATCCATATCCGATTCGGCTAGTGATGAATACTCAGGGTTGGTGATAAATTCTCCATCGACAAGGCCTACTTTCACTTCAGAGATTGGGCCGTTAAAGGGAATATCACTGATAGTAAGGGCTGTGGAGGCTGCCAGACAAGCAAGTGCGTCTGGTAAAACGTCTTTATCGGCTGATATCAGGGTGATCAGCACCTGTACTTCGGCATGAAAATCCTCAGGAAAAAGAGGTCGCAGAGCTCTGTCGACCAATCGGGAAATAAGTATTTCATAATCGGACGGACGTGCTTCCCGCTTGAAGAATCCACCAGGGAATCGTCCTACAGCAGCGTATTTTTCGCGGTAATCCACACTAAGAGGCATATAATCTACATTTTCAGCAGCTTCTGATTTGGCTACCACTGTGGCCAGCAACATCGTGTCGCCCATTTTTACCACAACAGCACCATCAGCCTGACGAGCAAGACGACCAGTTTCCATCGTAATTTCACGGCCGTCGTCTAATTTAATTGTTTTTGTAATTGCATTCATATTTTGTTAGTATTTGAAACCGACAGATGCTAAAAGAGGCAATTCGGGAATTGCCTCTTTTAGTTTTGTCAGATATATATTGTTTATTTTCTAAGTTTTAATTTCTTGATGATTGTACGGTAACGTTCAATGTCTTTTTTCTTCAGATAATCCAGCAGGTGGCGACGCTTTCCAACCATCAAAACCAATGATCTCTCTGTGACAAGATCTTTTTTGTTTTTCTTTAGATGTTGGGTCAGGTGTTCGATTTTCATGGTAAAGAGTGCGACCTGAGCTTCGGTTGAACCCGAATCAAACTCTGACTTTCCGTACTCTTTAAATGTTTTCTTTTTTACTTCAGGAGGAAGATTCATTATAAATTATCGTTTTATTCAGTTTTTTACCTTGCGAGAGCGTATCAAAACGGGCTGCAAAAGTAATTATTTTCTTTGATACGAGCAAATAAATTTTTATCCTATATATTTGTGTATATTTTCCTGTCAGATGCATTTAAAAATCGATCAAACCCTTCAGGCTCAACGTGATTTTTTCAACACTTATCAAACTCGTGATATCCGTTTTCGGATCAACCAGTTGAAAACTCTTCGCCGGGCAATCATAGCTCATGAAGACCAACTCTATGATGCGTTCTGGAAAGACCTGCATAAATCGAAATTTGAAGCGTATTCTTCAGAGATTGGCTTAGTATTAAATGAGATCTCTTTGCATATTCGAAAACTCAGAAGTTGGGCTCGCCCCGAGCGGGTTCCTACGGATCAATTGATCCATTTCTGGTCGACGAGCCGGATC
>JACNKI010000014.1 GCA_014382125.1 Bacteroidota bacterium
TTCGGACAAGCATGGCAGGAGCAGATCAGCGGCGATTACCATGGCAAAAGTATGCAGGATTACCTTACCGCTATCGATCTACTGGCTAAAGAGCCTTTCATCGATGAAAACAGGCTTGGCGCGATTGGTGCAAGCGCAGGAGGCTATGCCGTCTTTTACCTGGCCGGAAACCATAACAAACGATTCAAGGCATTCATCGCCCACGACGGGATCTTTAACGAAGAGGCACAATACCTCGAAACCGAAGAGATGTGGTTCGAGAATTGGGACAAAGGCGGTCCTTTCTGGGAAGCAGATAACAAAGTGGCTCAGGAAGCCTACGCTCATTCACCTCATAAATATGTACAAAACTGGGATACACCAATTCTTATCATTCACGGGGAGCTCGATTATAGAGTTGTATTTACCCAGGGGATGACAGCTTTCAATGCGGCGCTGCTTAAGGATGTACCAGCTGAATTCCTCTACTTTCCCGATGAGAATCACTGGGTGCTGAAGCCACAGAATGGAATTTTATGGCAACGGACATTCTTCAATTGGCTGGATCGCTGGTTGAAATGATGGTTTACTTCTTGATACTATAGATTTCAAGAGTTCGCTCCCACTTCATATCCTCAGTAATATTTAGCAATACCGGATTGATCCGGTTTACCAGTTCGACATTCTCTTTGTTTGCAGCCAGACAAAAATATTGCTCCTGGATATGTGTCCGTTTAAGTGTCAGTTCCCGTCCGAGTTTATCCCTGGAAATGATGTAATCCAGGACACCTGCATCGTATATAAAAGCATCAATACGCTTATCATCAAGAGCGGAAAAACCATCGGAAACAGTTTGAAATACAGTGTATTTCATTTTATTGACATGAAGCATAGATGCATACCCACTCCGCTCCATCGTTCCGATCTTGATCTTTCGCAAATCATCCAGGTTTTTGATATCAGACTGCAACTTGGTGATGGTCAACTCAGAGGAGATCTCTGCAGTAAACACTGAGAAGAGGGCCACCGCATATAACATCCAGAATACAGTGAGTATCCTGCCTGCCCTCGACATCGGCACTTTGTCGCCATAGCCAACAGTTGACATCGTAACAAATGCCCACCAGATACCATCGAAGATTCCCCTAAATCCCTTCCTGAACTGCCCTTGATTCGCCCGTCGCTCAAAAAGCCACATCAATAAAGCAAACACAAAGACAAAAGAGAGTAACACCAGGGCCGCCTTGATGGTAGGCCAGTTCATCAGGTGCTTGATCGCAACGAAAATAGCTATCCTGGTAGAGGGTTTGGTGACCACTCCCATGTTTGAGGTGTAAAACGGAATAGTGAGGCGATAGTTTTTTAACCGTTTGTCAGTAAGGGATAAAGGATTGACAACAAAATCGATTGTTCCATCCAATAAAGCCTGCATCATAGAAGGATAGTCTGCAAAATCGATATACTTGTAAGTAATATTCAGACTATCTGCGATCTGATGCCACAATTCTACACAAATTCCTTTTTTTGATACAGAATCGCTGATCACAAATGGTGGACCATGAGTGATCCCGACCCGGATCTCCTGGGTTTCAGAATTCGTAGAGCTTAACAACGGGGCTATCATGTACATGACAAGAAGAAAAGAGAGTATAAAACGTTTCATAGTTTCTCGAATTTAGTGTAAATTTACGCAATTCGCTTTAATAACAAATATCTTTCCGATATCAAAACACATGAGCAACAACCTGGATAGAGATATCAAAGAAGCTGCCGACATGCTCCGGAATTCAAATTTTACCACAGCCTATACCGGTGCCGGAATATCGGTGGAGAGCGGGATCCCTCCTTTCCGGGGAGAAGAAGGTCTATGGAACAAATACGACCCCAGTTACCTGGAACTCAATTTTTTTCTTTCCCAGCCTGAAAAGTCATGGAAAGTGATCAAGCAGATCTTCTACGATTTCTTTGATGACGCAAAACCAAATGCAGCACACCTGGCTTTAGCTAAGATGGAAAAGCAAGGAATGTTGAGCCGCATCATTACTCAGAATATCGACAACCTCCACCAGGAAGCTGGCAGTACAAAAGTCTATGAATTCCACGGCAACTCCATGAAGCTCGTCTGCCTGGCCTGTTCCCGGGTATTCCCTCATGGAGAGATTAGCCTCGATCATCTCCCACCTCACTGCCCCGACTGCCAGGGTCTCCTGAAACCCGACTTTATCTTTTTTGGCGAGGCAATCCCACAGGAGCCCCTGGCAGCCGCTTATGAAGCTGCCAGTAAATCGGATGTTTTCCTGGTCATTGGAACCACGGGAGAAGTCATGCCGGCTAATCAGATCCCTCCCCTTGCCAAACAAAACGGAGCGAAGATCATTGAAGTTAACCCGGAAGCTTCAAACTATACCAGCAGGATAACAGATCTGTTGCTGAAGGGAAAAGCTGGAGAGGTGATGACAAAATTGGAGAAAGAACTATTTTCCGCGCCCCTGCATGATGATTAACATTGTGTAGATCAGGATCTTGAAATCCATAGCAAGTGACATGTTCTCAATATAGAGGATATCAAACTTCAGTCGTTCAATCATCTCACCTACATTCTCTGCATAGCCGAATTTTACCTGCCCCCACGAAGTGATACCCGGTTTCACTTTCTGCAACAACCGGTAGTGTGGAGCGCGCTTCATGATCTTTTCAATATAATAGGTCCGCTCGGGTCGTGGCCCTACAATGCTCATATCCCCTTTGAGAACTGTATAAAATTGTGGGATCTCATCAATCCTGACTTTACGGAGAAATCTTCCGACACGGGTAATTCGTGGATCTGTCTCAGACGAAAGTTGTGGCCCGTTCTCCTCAGCATTCTTACACATCGTGCGGAACTTGTACATGATGAATCTCCGTCCCTTAATCCCCACTCGTTCCTGCGAAAACAAAATCGAGCCGTCAGAAGTTGTCTTAATGGCAATGGCAGTGATCAGCATAATGGGTGAGAGGATGACCAGGCAGATCAAGGACACCACAATATCAAAAATCCGTTTCAACGACATCTGCCAGTCTGGCATCAGATCGGGATAGATCTCGATCAGTGGCTCCTGAAAGATAGAAGT
>JACNKI010000063.1 GCA_014382125.1 Bacteroidota bacterium
CCGTGTTTCACCAGCTGATTAAGCAAAATGGCTCTTTCGGCTATGAAATCCTGGTTTCGGTTGCCCGTGACAACCTAAACAACTTCAACCGGTTTATGAGGCAGTCGCAGAAAAAGACTTATGGACGTGTGGCAGATGCCATCCTCTATTTCTCGAAGGTCATTTACGAATCGAAAGAATTTGAGATTCCTTTCACCCGTCAGGAACTGGCTAACCTGATCGGTATCTCCAGGGAGAGCGCTACCCGGGTGCTCACCAAATTTCATGAAGATCGGATCGTGTCGCTTCACGACCGGCATATCCGGATCGATAACCTTCCCCTGTTGATGCAGATCAGTAAAAACGGGTAATTCTGAATCGGATTTCAACCTGTCTCACTGATTCGCTGCAACCTTGAATAATCAAGTACTTTAAAACGCTTGCCATCCAGTTGAATTAATTCATCTTCATTAAATTTTTTCAACATCCGGATGACAGTCTCCGAACTCATGCCCGATAATTCAGCTAACTCCTTTCGGGAGAGGGGTAACTCAAACTCTGTTTTTTTGAAAATCCTGTCCGACAAACAGAGAAGAATATCGGCTAATCTCCCGTATGACTGTTTATGTGTGAGACAGAAAAAACGGCCATTTATCTGTATGCTGTTTGAGCTTAGAATGTTGATGATCTCCTTCGAAAAAGCGGGATTTTGATTCAGTAGTTTTTTGAAGAAATTGATATCGATCTGTACGATCTCCGTATCAATGTACGCCATAGCAGAGTATTGGAATGTATTGTTCTCCTCATTCACCGAGGTCAGTCCCAATAAGTTGCAATCAGGTATTATTTTCAGGACTAACAAGTTTACACCGTTATCCAGAAAAACCTTAACCAATCCTCTTTCCACATACATAACATGCGAAGCAAAACTTCCCTGTTTGCAGATGCTCTCTCCTTTTTTGTATGTTATCCTCACTGAATGAGTCTCTAATTGCCTCTTCTCCTCATCCGTAAGCAAATCGAAGCATTTGCATCGATGTGTACTGATCGTACATCCTGAATACTGTTCCTTTTTGTCCGTCATATTAACTCCTTCTACGGTGCAAAGATACAAGAAAATCATAAAATAAACTGATACAGATCAGGTTATTTCATAATGCATATCAGTCAGATTTCATACTGATGCCATTGATTTCCTTCCCGGTTGTGTCTGGAAAACAACCAATTTTACACTGTAAAAAAATTCACAACTAAATGCTTGTAAAACAATGGGAACGAGAAATATATCTTGGATAGCATTGATGATTATGCTATCCATATTGATCATGGTAAGTTGTAAGAAAAAAAACGATGATCCTGTCAATGGTGACACCAACATTGCATCGTGTGAAGGGTGCCATACCAACTATGCACACCTCCAGGCTGTATACACTCCAGATACAACGGAACCTCCCGGTGGCTGTGGGGGAGGAGCTCCTCATTATGAGCCCTATGACAGAGTTTATATGGGCGGAGAGGGATTTGAGGCATACAAAACTTCCGGACATTATGCTATTGGATGTGTAGTTTGTCATAAAGGAACAGACCAGACATCAGATAAGAATGTAGCTCACTCAGGAGATTTTATCAGGCATCCTTCCATCTTCAGTGAGGAGTTCTGTGGTACGTGCCACAGTGCTATTGTGAACAATTTTAAAACCAGTTTGCATCATGGAACAGGTCAGAAGAGGAAAGTGACGATACGAAGTGGATTGAGTGGACCGGATGAGTTTGATCAGTTGCCCGGGCACCAGATTGAAGGCTATAACAAGAACTGCGCCACCTGTCATGCCTCCTGTGGTGATTGTCATATTGTTCGGCCTCCAATGGGTGGTGGTGGTCTGGCAAATGGACACAATTTTGTCAAGACACCCGATATGCACGCAGTTTGTGTGACCTGCCATGTTTCTCGTGGAGGACATGCATACCTGGGTGTAGCTTCTGGTACAAAACCGGATGTTCATCTTACGGCGATGGGATATGTTTGTACGGATTGTCACGGTAAAGTAGATTTGCACGGTGATGGCCAGAAAGTTGAACAGCGGTATGCATATCAACAATTGCCCAAGTGTGGCGACTGTCATACAGGTATCGAAACATCTAACACTTACCATAGTGTTCACTTTACTGATTTCAATTGCCAGGTTTGTCATTCCCAGGATTATAACAATTGCGGCAGTTGTCACATCCATGGTGGCGGGGCCCGAATCCCGTCATATATGGACTTTAAAATTGCTGTGAATCCCATTCCCACCGTCAAGCCGGGATTTGATTTCACTCTGGTTCGCCGTACCCTGGCCGCACCGGATAACTGGCAGGAATATGGTGTTCCGCAATATGCAAACTTTGATGCATTGCCCACATACAATTTTACCACCCCTCATAACATCCTGAGATGGACTGAGAGAACACAGGTTACCAATGGAAAATCCTGTTCATCAAATTGTCACATCCGCAATGAAGGGGGTACATTGATTAATACAGAATTATTTCTATTCTATGATGACCTTCTCAGTTGGGAGCAAGGAGCTTCAGAACCTATCGTTGTCGATGGAAAGTTACCTCCATCCTGGTTTAGATAATAGTCAAGTCTATTTATAATTAAATCTATTTTATACATTAAAAAACAAACACGATGAGAAATTCAAAAATTTTATTGCTTGGTATCCTTTGCGCTTTGTTCGTGGTTACTTCATGTAGCAAGAAGGAAGATCCGGTTGAACCCACAGTCAATGAATCGTTGGTATTGGCTCAATTTCTGGAGTCAACAAATAATCCACTCGGTAAAGATTATGTGAATACCGATATGCCTTCTATTATCAAGGCTTCCGATGTCCAGGCTTTGAATTTAACAGGTCAGATCTACGTCATTGACATCAGGTCTGCCGCAGATTTTGCACTCGGCCATATTGAGAATGCTGTGAATGTATCGTTAGCCGATGTTCTAACCCATATCGACGGCATGGATCTTTCCGCTTACACGAAAGTGGCGATAGTATGTTATACGGGCCAATCTGCAGGCTTTGCAACAATCTTGTTAAGACTTATGGGCTATGAGAAAGTATTCTCCATGAAGTGGGGAATGTGTTCATGGCATACCGATTTTGCTACCAAATGGCTCAATGCTGTTGCTAATGGGAATGCGTATGCGTCACAATTTACACCCACCTCTTCACCAAAAGATGCGATCGGTGCAATGCCTCTACTCGCAACGGGTCAAACTACCGGAGCGGCAATTCTTTCAGCACGGGTTGCAGCTCTCTTCGCTGAAGGATATGGACCGGCTAAAGTGAGTAATACGGAGGTCTTTAATAACCTGACCAACTATTACATCGTAAATTACTGGCCTGCTGATCGTTATGCAGATCCCGGACATATTCCCGGTGCGATACAGTATACACCGAAGGATGCGATGAAAACTACCACAGACCTCAAAACTCTGCCAACCAACAAACCGATCGTTCTTTATTGCTATACCGGACAGAACAGCTCATTCCTGGCTGCTTACCTTCGCCTGTTAGGCTATGATGCAAAATCATTGCTTTACGGTGCGAATGCAATGATCTATGACTTGCTGGTTGCTAAAGGTTGGACTGTCTTTAACAATGATCAGATCATGGACTACCCGTATGTTCTCTAATTTTACCTGACCATATACTACTAAAAGAGGCTGTCTCAAAATTTCGGGGCAGCTTCTTTTTTTTAGTTGAATTCTCCTGCTACTTCAACACCAACAATTTGCATTTTCTGATTTTCTTGAGCCCTTCCGAGACTGAGACCTCTTTAAGATAAGGTTTTCAAACCCATGTCCCGCTCTTTACCGAACCTTGAATAAAATAGGTTTTACCGGCTTCAATATTTACTACAATATGGGATTCGCCGTCTCCAACTTTGGCCCAGAATTCGGTTTTGCCAGGATCTGCGTAATAGACGAGGTATCCTCCGGTATAAAGATGTACTGGGGAAACGGGGGTGTCGTCGGCATTCACCGTGTAATGAATCGCATGACCATAAATGCCGACTCGAAAGATGTATACGACTGCCTTATTTGGCGGAATCTCGCTAACCTCCTGAAAACGGGTTGTTTTCTTTTGAGCCTGTGTAACCCCTTGTATGAGGAACAATCCACAAAGGATACATCCTAACAGAAATACTTTTTTCATGGGTTTTGATTTGGTTTGATGTTAGACAATGAATCTTATCAGTACAAATATAACAATATTTTGATCATATATTGGTTTAGCCTATTTTAGCTCTCCGGCCGGCTGTATCTCTACAAAAGCCTGACCGGCCACATGTTGGCCGCCCAGCATCCCCTCGACCAATCCCAATCCTTCATACTTTATCTTTGCCGTGTCGATCACGATCTCCTGATCATCTCTCACCATCGTGATCATGATGTCTACCGGATAATCTTCTGATGTGAGCGGGATCCGATGTTGCATGGCATACCTGAGCCCTGTTTTCGGGCTTTTCCACTCCGTATTGGGTGTGGGGTAGATATTAATCTCGTTGATGGCCCACGAATGCACAGCTTTACGTGCAGTGTTGAGGGTTCTGTCACTGTCATTACTGAACAACGTGGCAACGCATAGTCTTCTGTGAAAAATGCGTATCCTGCAGCGGGATCGGGAAATGGCTGAATCGAATTGTGGCTGCAGTTCACGAAGAACAAGGAAATAAGGGCAATCACACAGCACGCGGCTAAGAATTTTGGCTTTACAAACATTTAAAATTACCTTCTATATCCTTATTCAGTAAAAGTAAGTAAAAAAAAAGCACGCTTTCCGGCAATGAATATGATATATATTGTCTAATTTTATATCAAATTTTCCAATTCTGACAATGACGATGATAATTGATAATAAACACCCTGATATTGGCTCCAGTCATCTTGCTACTCAGGTTTTAAATCTCGCAAGTTTCCATATAAGAAGAGTAGATTATATTCAAGAAATCACAAAGTTATTCCTTCAGTTCTCTAAATGTGATTCAATTGAGATATGGATTAAAAAAGACAATAATTTCCAATTCATTGAGATTGCTCACATTAGTAAGGATTCATTTGAGTTTGATGTAAAACCTTTTTTTTATGAGGGAAAAAACAACGCTGCACATATTGGTAATAAAAAAACAGCATTGGGACTTCTGAGTAAGCAGATTTTCATGGGCAATAATGATCCAGCTTCACCATTATTTACAAAAAATGGAAGTTTCTGGTCGGGTGAGACAACTAAATCAATTAATCTTGCTATAAAAAGTGAAGATCAAATACATGATATAAAACTTGATTTGACCGGGTCTTGTAAATCACTTTTGTTGATCCCATTAGTATTCGGAAAAAGTAATATCGGACTGATCAAGCTAAAAAGTGAACGATATAACTTTTTCACCAAGGTGGAATTAGAATTATTTGAACATATTGGCCTTATTCTCGCTTCTACATTGATGAATAAACGAATTCGTGAAGAACTTAGCGAGCGAATTAAGGAGTTGACCTGCCTATACGAGATAGCAAAAATTATGGTTCAAATCAACCGTCCAATAGATGAAATTTTTCATGATATTCTAAAACTACTTCCTCCCGCCTGGCAATACCCGGAAATAACTTGTGGGAAAATTATTTTTGATAGCCACTCCTATTCCACCAGGGATATTCAATCATGTGCTGATAAACAAGTAGCAAATCTAGTTGTAGCTGGCAAAAAACGAGGCTCTATTGAGGTCATTTATCTGAAAGAGATGCCGAAACTTGATGAGGGCCCTTTTTTAAATGAAGAGCGAAGTTTAATTAACACAATTGCTGAAAATATCGGATTGATTATTGAGCGTAAAGAGGCTGCTGAAGAACGGAATAAACTTCAATTACAATTAAGGCATGCCGATCGGTTAGCTACCATAGGACAACTTACTGCCGGAGTGGCTCACGAAATAAATGAACCACTGGGTAATATCCTGGGACTTGCTCAGTTAGCTGCAAAATTTAAGGAGTTACCAAAACAGGTCAAACAGGATCTGCAAAGGATTATTGCAATTTCAATGGATGCGAGGGAGATTATTAAACATCTCATGATATTCGCCCGGCAAAAGAAACCAAAAAAAACCAACGTAAATCTTAATACAGTAGTTAACGACGGGTTGAAGTTTTTCGAATCACGTTGTATGAAGGAGGGAATAGAGTTAGTTCGTAAACTTTCATCAAATGTACCGGAGATTATCGCTGATAAAACGCAGATTCATCAGGTTTTAGTTAATCTGATTACGAATGCTCTTCAAGCAATGCCTCTGGGCGGTAAACTGTTGATTAAGACTGAAGCGGACGAAAATCATGTTTCACTAATTGTAGAAGACACAGGTACAGGGATAAGCGATGATGTGAAAAAACAAATGTTTATTCCTTTTTTTACCACTAAAGAGGTTGGACAGGGTACAGGTATTGGGCTTTCTGTTGTTCATGGAGTCATTACCTCACACAACGGGACCATTAAGGTTGAAAGTGAAATTGGGGAAGGTACAAGATTTGAGGTTCAATTACCACACAGATAAAGAAGACGGCAAGAATGTAAAAATATAAGGATATGGCTATTTCTAAAAACAAAAAACAGATATTGGTTGTTGATGACACGCTAATTACCCTGGAAATACTTCAGCGGAATCTGGCAACCAAGGGCTATCATATTTTTACTGCACAAAACGTGGCCGAAGCACTTAGTGTTCTGGAGGTAAAGAACATAGATTTAGTGATCACTGATTATAAAATGCCCAATGTCACTGGACTTGACTTAATTAAACATATCCGTGAAAATTATAAAAACACAGAGGTGATGATGATTACCGGTTATGCATCAATTGAAGGAGCTGTTCATGCCATTAAAGCCGGTGCCGAGGAATATCTTGCTAAGCCATTCACTGACGAAGAACTTTTTAAAGCAGTAAAGAAAGCTCTTGACAGATCCAGACTTCGCCAGACCTGGCAAAAATCAGCCCTGACTGAGTATTCAACAACCTACGGCATCATTGGCAAGTCGGAGGTAATGCAAAACGTTTTTAATCAAATCAAAAAGGCTGCTTCTACATCCGCAACAGTTCTTATTTCCGGAGAAAGTGGTACGGGTAAGGAACTTGTGGCCAGGGCTATTCATTACAGTAACCGAAAGGCGTCTGCACCGTTTGTCCCTGTTAATTGCGGGGGTGTCCCGGAAGGATTACTGGAGAGTGAACTTTTTGGATATGTAAAAGGTGCCTTTACCGGGGCAAATGAAACAAGGGCCGGTTTTTTCTTAACGGCAGACGGGGGCACAATTTTTCTGGATGAAATTAGTAATACCAGCCTTTCAATGCAGGCTAAATTGTTAAGAGTTCTCCAAAATAAAGAAGTTTACATGGTTGGATCAAGCCGTACTCAAACAGTGAATGTAAGAATCATTGCAGCCACAAACAAGGATTTGCATAAGCTGGTTGAAAAAGGATTGTTTCGTGAAGATCTTTTTTATCGTCTGTATGTGATTTCACTTGACCTTCCTCCATTGAGGGATAGAGATGACGATATCATGTTATTAATTCACAACCTTGCCACTAAATTTGCCAACGAATTTGGAAAAGCAAAACCTCAGTTCTCAAAGGATACTTTGAAGGCTCTCCGGAATTATCATTGGCCGGGCAATGTGAGGGAACTCGAAAATGTGATCCAGCGATTAGTTGCCATGACGGACGGTGAGTTGATTGAAGCCACCGATTTACCTTCAATCATGCGTTTTTCTGCTTACGGCAAGGTTACCCTTCGCAAAACATTAGCTGAAGTAGAGGTTGATCATATCCGCAATGTTTTATCTGCTACACAAGGGAATAAAACCAAAGCGGCAGAAATTCTGGGAATTGATCGAAAAACATTGAGAGAGAAACTCAAAAGACTTTCCATCCCCACTTCAGTATAACAGGTCGGCATCGGGGCATTTCTCCCCGCCGGTTCAAATTTCCCCGTTAGTTGAATGCAAAAATCGCTTCTATACCCGGGGTGATATAAAATAGTCATAAAAATTTTACCAACTCTATTTTATTGATATTCTGAAGGTTACAGAAGCCCTGTTTCGTGTCAGATCCCTTGTCCTCCTCCCCGGATGACATCGTGGCATGTGAATTGTAGTGCCTCCGTTAAAAAAATAACAGTTGTATTATTCTTAAAAAAGTGCAACAATAAACGGAGGATAAAATTATGATCGCACAACGTGAAAATGTTACGGATGACCCTGAAATTATTCGTGGTCTTTGTGTAACCTGCATTAATGCCGGTACCTGTTCTTTTCGGGCAAGTGATGCAGATCGGTTGGTCTGGTATTGTGAATTGTTTGATTGCTTTGTAGAGGTTGAAGAAGTGGTGGAGGCAGCTAAAGCAATTCTGGATTCACAGCCACTTGAAAAAGGGTATGGCAAATATGATGGCCTTTGCGCGAATTGCAAGAATTGTCTGACGTGCATTTTTACAAAACCCGAAGGTGGTATCTGGCATTGCGAAGAATACGAATAAAGAAACGACATCGATAGAATGAAAGAAAGCAGATTGAGTTCCGATACGGAAGAGATTGTTCATAAGCATGATCATGAATTAGGTGGAGTGATTGCCATGCTCGAAGAAATTCAGTCGCAACATAGTTATCTTCCTGAAAGCGCATTAAAAACGGTAGCTACTGAAACCGGCCGTTCCCTGGTTGAGATCTATGGAGTGGCTACATTTTATAGATATTTCAGTTTAAAACCCCGGGGTGAACATTTAATTTCAGTCTGCCTGGGGACGGCTTGCCATGTCAGGCAGGGTACTATGATCGCCAAAGAACTCGAAGACCAACTGGGTATTCGTGCCGGTGAAACTACACCGGATCAACAATTTTCGTTAGAGACAGTTAACTGTTTGGGAGCCTGTGCCCGTGGGCCTATTGTTCTTGTTGACGGACACTATTTCTCGAATGTAAAGAAAACGCAAGTCTCTCAAATACTAAAAAAAACCCTGAAAGGGCTTGATGCAATTGATGTTACGAAAGATCCGCGGGTGTTCCCTGTAAAACTGCGTTGCCCGCATTGCAATCATAGTTTACTCGATCCGAACTATTTAATTGACAATCATCCAACAGTCCGTCTGACGATCTCTTTTGGAGAAAAACATGGATGGATGCGATTATCCTCATTGTATGGGAGTTATAACATTAAGTCCGAGTATGAAATCCCACTGGATACGATAGTAGATACATTTTGTCCACATTGTCATGCCGAACTTGTTGGTGCTTCTGCCTGTGCTCTATGTAATGCGCCGATGGTCCCGATGGCTATTTATGGAGGAGGTTTGATTCAGATATGTTCACGGCGCGGATGTAAGAGTCATATCATGGATTTAGCCAACAGTATTTGTGTTAATTGCGACAACAGACATACGTGTAAACTGATTAAACCTGAAAAAGGTGTGTGGTATTGCGAGGAGTATGTATGATGATTTCACATGGATGTAATCTTTTTAAAAGAGTAAAAGGAGAAATTAAATGTTAAAGGTATCTTCTATTGATGAATTAAAGGAGCTGTTTGGAATGGTCAGTACGAACCATGATCAATCCCGACCTCATATTGTTATTTGTGCTGGAACAGCATGTCAGGCAAGTGGAGCGAATGATATCATCAGGGTGGCAAAAAAATATATACTCCAAAACCAATTACTGGATACAATCTCGTTAAGAATTACTGGATGTCACGGATTTTGCGAAATGGGGCCATTCATTCTCACGCAGCCCCAGGGAGCATTCTACCATAAGGTGACCATTTATAATATCAATCGGATCATTGATGCCGTAATTGCTGACGATTATGTTGAAGATTTGCTATATCGAGATCCCAAAACAAATATAAAGTACAATAAACAGGAAGATATTCCTTTTTTCAAGAAGCAACAGCGTACTATATTTAGCAAGAACCAGGAGATTGATCCGATCCGCATTGACGACTATATCGCAAATGACGGATACAAAGCCCTTTACAAGGTCTTTTCCAACTTTTCCCCGGAGAAAGTCATAGAGGAGGTTAAAGTTTCCGGTCTTCGAGGAAGAGGTGGTGCGGGCTTCCCTACAGGATTTAAATGGGAACTGATTGCCAATCAGCCTTCTGATAATGGCAAGTACGTTGTCTGCAATGCTGATGAGGGTGATCCGGGAGCCTATATGGACAGAAGTTTGCTGGAAGGGAATCCATTTAGTATAATCGAGGGAATGACCATCGGTGCTTACGCCACAGGGGCAAATGAGGGTGTGATTTATGTTCGCAATGAGTACCCCCTGGCTATCAAGCATTTAATTATAGCATTGAGACAAGCAAGGGAAATGGGACTGTTAGGGGAGAATATTCTCGGTAGTAGTTTTTCATTTGATATTCGAATCGTAAAGGGTGCAGGGGCTTTTGTTTGTGGGGAAGAAACCGCGTTAATGAGATCCATCGAAGGGAAGGTAGGTGAACCCCGGCAACGCCCACCTTATCCCGTTCAAAAAGGAATAAGAGGGAACCCAACCGTAATCAACAATGTGGAAACCTGGGCAAATATTTCCTTTATCATCAATATGGGTGCCACAGAATATGCGAAAATAGGAACTGATGGTAATTCCGGTACCAAAATTTTTAGTCTTGTCGGGAAAATAAAAAATACGGGTCTTATTGAAGTCCCCATGGGAATCTCCATCAACGAAATTGTGTTTGATATTGGAGGTGGCTCCCCAGGTGATGCGAAAATAAAGGCCGTTCAAACAGGAGGACCTTCAGGTGGTTGCATACCGGTCAGTAAGTTTGACCTGCTCATTGATTATGATACGCTTGCAAAGGCAGGATCTATAATGGGCTCAGGGGGTATGATCGTCATGGATGAGAATACATGCATGGTTGATGTAGCCAGGTATTTCATGGATTTTTTGAAAGCTGAATCGTGCGGGAAATGCTATACATGCCGTAAAGGTACTCAACGAATGTATGAGATTCTGGATGATATATCTCGTGGAAAAGGGACCCTGGAAGACCTTGATCTGCTGGAGGAACTTGCCCTGGTAGTACAGGATAGTACCATGTGCGGCCTCGGCCAAACAGCCTCAAATCCCGTTCTCAGTACCATGCAATATTTTCGTGCAGAATATGAACGCCATATTATTCAAAAAAGATGTGATGCTTTTGTGTGCAAAGAACTTACAGGAGCGCCCTGCCAGACAGGTTGTCCGGTTGGAACCGAAGCCTGGCGCTATATTGCACATATAGCACGTGGCGAATATGAACAAGCATACTTAGCTATTCGTGAAGCAAATCCATTCCCATCTGTCTGCGCACGGGTTTGCAACCATCAGTGTGAAGAGCATTGCCGTGTGAAGACCAGTGGAGGTGAGGCTCTGGCTATAAGGTCACTGAAGCGTTTCATCACTGACCGGGTTGATCCATCCATTTATAAGCCTGAGAGGAGCACTGAAATCCAAAAACCTCCCGTGGCTGTCATCGGAGCCGGGCCTTCCGGGCTAACTACTGCCCATTATCTTTCACTGTTAGGTTATCGGGTCACGATTTTTGATTCTGAAGAAAAACCGGGAGGAATGTTGTTTAGCACAATTCCTTCTTACCGTCTTCCCAGGGAAACTATAAATAAAGAAATTGATTCGCTTTTAAATGAAAATATTACCCTCAAATGCAATGTTGCATTAGGGATTGATGTGAGCATTGATCAATTGTTTGAGGATGGCTTCAAGGCTATCATGATTTCAATTGGCGCCCATAAAAGTAAGCCTCTTCAACTTGAAAATGAAGATGCTGATGGGGTCTATCCATCCATTGAATTCCTGAAAGCATATAATATTCAAGGCGAACAACTAGCCAGGGGCCGGGTTGGCGTGATCGGTGGGGGAAATTCAGCTCTTGATGCCGCGCGAACAGCACTTCGCCAGAAGGGTGTGGAGAGCGTTACCATTCTTTACCGGAGGACACGTGAAGAGATGCCTGCGTTTGCCGAAGAGATTGAAGCGGCTGACCAGGAGGGTATTGATATACAAACATTGATAACACCTTTAAAAGTCATAACCAAAAATGGAGTTTTGTCTGGCCTTGAGTGTTGTAAAAACAGATTGGGTGAGATTGACTCCTCCGGACGACGAAAGCCGGTTCCTATCAAAGATTCCGAATATACTATTGAACTTGACACGCTGATTGTAGCGATCGGCGAGGATCCCGGAGTTGATGCGATCGGACCTGCCGATTCCAGCAACATTGATGTCACGAAATGGAACACTGTTAAAACGGATGACAATACACTGTTAACCAGTCGTCCGGGAGTTTTTGCAGCAGGAGATGTTGTGACTGGCCCAAATACGATTATCGATGCAATTGCTGCAGGGAAGAAAGCAGCTATAATGATCGACAGGTATCTTCATGGAGTGGAATTGGATCAACCAGTAGAGAACAAGCTTCCTGATGTTTATATTGAACCCATTGAAGTTGAGAGTGAAGATTTATCAATTATCGATCGCGCTGAAACACAAATGATTTCTGTTGAAAAGCGCCGGAAAAACTTCAACGAAGTTGAATCTGTTCTTTCGGTCCTAGCAGCCAGGAAGGAGGCGGGAAGATGTTTGCGATGTGACCTGGAATTTACACAACCTGAAGAAGTTGATGAAGAATGTCTCGTAAATGAAGGAGGAGCAACATGATTACATTAAAAATAAATGGCCTCGAAACCACTGTAGAGGAGGGAACCACTATCCTGGAAGCTGCTAAATTCCTTGGTTTCCCCATTCCTACTCTTTGCCACATGGAAGGTCTTCGCTCATACGGCGCCTGTCGCCTTTGCATAGTAGAGATCGGAGAGGGAACAAAAACTAAAATTGTTTCTTCATGCACCTATCCAGTTGAGGAAGGGTTGCATGTTCGGACGTCATCCAGTCGCGTGATGCGTGCCCGAAAGATGATCATTGAGCTTCTACTTGCATCAAGTCCACAATCAAAAACTATCCAGGATATTGCTTCTGAATTTAATGTCAAACAACAACGGTTCAGACAAGAACATGAAGATTGTATCCTTTGCGGACTATGCGTTCGCATGTGTGAAGAACAGATGGTAGCGAAAGCAATTGGATTTCGGGGACGAGGAGAGAACAGAAGCATTGGTACTCCGTTCGACAAGCAGTCTGAAAAGTGCAGGTTGTGTGGAGGATGCATGTATGTATGTCCGGTTTGTTCACTCCGGTGTACATATACTGAGCCCGACAAAGCGATCTGTGGTGGCTGTGGCAACCATTATGTCCCCTGTATTGAAAAGGAGCAGTTTGATGATTTGATGTGTTACATGGAACCCTGTGTAGAATGTGAAATAAGCAATGATTAATTATATAAACAGAAACATAATATAAGGAGAAAAACAATGTCAGCAATTCAAGCAAGAATAAATGCATCTGCGGCCACCCTGACCAAAAACAGGACCGAAGACTCAATCACTCCGGGTTCCGGTATGTGTGTAACCTGTGTTGACGGATGTGTCGGAATGTGTGAGATCGGTAAATCAGCCTACCGGGGGCATGAGGTGATTTACCCGCAACCGTTTGGGGTCATCACAACCGCTTCAGAAAAAAAATATCCGGTTGATTACGGAGATTTCAACATCATGGGAACAGCTGTTGGCGCTCACGGCATCGAGGCTGACAGTGATAAAGCGATCTTTCCAAAGGTCGACCTTGAATTAGCTTATGGACATGATAAAGGGATAAAATTTCATTTGCCCTGGGTTATTCCGGGAATCGGTTCAACTAATATTGCTAAGAATAACTGGGAAGGTCTGGCCATAGGAACTGCTCTCGCCGGAACAGGACTGACCATTGGTGAGAATGTGGTTGGCATGGATCCGGAAGCTATCATTAAAAATGGGCACATCATAGATACCGTAGATTTGAAACGACGTGTCAAACTTTTCCAGGATCATCAGATCGATGGCTATGGTGCGATCATCGTCCAGGCAAATGTGGAAGATACACGGTTGGGGGTTCAGGAGTATGCCATTGATAAGCTCGGGGTAGAGATCGTAGAGTTAAAATGGGGCCAGGGAGCAAAAGACATCGGTGGAGAAGTGAAAATCAAAGACCTTAAAAAAGCTCAACTTTTGTATAAACGTGGGTATGTAGTTATTCCTGATCCAACTGATCCTGATGTCATTAATGCCCACGAACGTGGGGCTTTTAAAGAATTTGAACGGCATTCCCGTGTAGGCATGGTTACTGAAGAATCATTTGCTGAAAGAGTAGAAGTGTTACGTAACGCCGGTGCAAAATATATTTTTCTGAAGACAGGCGCTTACCGTCCGGCCGATCTGGCACGTGCTGTCTTATTTGCATCTAAATATAAAATTGACCTTCTGACAGTTGATGCTGCCGGAGGAGGAACAGGAATGAGTCCGTGGAGAATGATGAATGAATGGGGTGTCCCGCCGATTGAGCTTCATTCACTACTATACGAGTATACACACCAACTGGCACAAAAAAAGAGACATGTTCCGGCTCTGGCTCTGGCAGGTGGATTCACATTTGAAGATCAAATTTTTAAGGGATTAGCGCTGGGCGCTCCGTATGTGAAATTAATAGGAATGGCCAGAAGCCCCATTGCAGCTGCGATGGTGGGCAAAACTATAGGTCGCGCTATTAAAGAAGACCAACTTCCTGTGTATGTTGAACGTTTCGGGAGTAAAATCGATGAGATATTCGTTACGGCACATGAATTACGCAAGAAATTAGGACATGAAGAGTTCGACAAATTACCTCCCGGAGCAATTGGTTTATATACATATTATGAACGGTTAGCTCAGGGCTTACGTCAGCTCATGTGTGGATCACGTAAGTTTGCACTTGAATACATCACACGTAACGATATAGGCTCCTTAACACAGGAAGCAACCACGATCAGTGGCATTCCATCGGTGATGGATCTTGACAAGGATGAAGTCGTTAAAATTCTTGACCAATGAAAATAGCTATTGCCTCCGATGATTGGGTAACTATATCATCACATCTTAGAAGTAATAAAGGTTTTGTAATCTTTGAGTTTGAAGGTTCCAAAATTAAAAGCCAGGAATATCGCTCAAGCAACATTCCTGCTCAGCAATTAGAATTAAATGTCACTGACAGGAAAGTTGACAAGAACAATAGGATTCTGAAAGCAATTGGGGACTGTGATGTCTTAATCATAAAGAGATCAGAAGAGAGGCAAATGAATGGAGTTAACATTGGCAGTGTTAATATTATATTGACAGATGAGACATTTGTGGAGAATGTTTTAAACTTTTATCTTTCTGATTTTCTGATTACAAATGACACCGATTAATAACTTTCCGGACATCTCCGGAGACTATTTGTGTATTCAATTATAACACTAACATTTTAAAGTTCTCAGGAATATCTTGTTAGCCACTTATTTTTTAATACTCTTAATTGAAAGTATCTATGAAGGAAAAAACATGCAGCCATAACTGGGAAATGATCAATGTCCAATCCGGCTACATCATCACCGAGAACTGCTTCAGATGCCACAAAACATCTACCTATTTTTCAGTTGGAGAATGGCCCCCTCTTGAAGAGTATCGGGAAGGTGAACATTTCTGGAATGTCATGGAGGTGGCCCAATCGA
>JACNKI010000013.1 GCA_014382125.1 Bacteroidota bacterium
CGATTCGATCAACTCCTGCTGTGCATATGATTCCGCAGCTTTCAGGTTATCCTCCAGCGATTCCCCTTTGGTCAGTCTGGCCATCCCGAATCCCGTGAAATATTCCGCATCGGGATAACTCACTTTCCGCTTGTCAAAATCAAACCAGGAAGGCTTTTGAGAGAAAGAGGAATTGGAGAAGAGGAAGAAGAAAAATAGTAAGACGTAAGACGTAGGACGTAAGAGGTAAGAGGTAAGTGGTTTGGGGACTGTAGACTGTGGACTATAAACTTGCATGGTTCTCATCTTTTTAATATTGGTTCCCAACCTCATTTACATCTTTGATCTCACCGCCTTCGATAGTGAATACCATCCAGGTGGTACCTTTCTGATCGGGGGTGATGGTGTATGTCTTCAGTAGCTGATTATCCCCATAAATCCGAACGGCAGCTTTGGATTTCGAGAGCGCTTTGGATCGGGGAGACTTCCTGTCGCTGAAGTTCTTTACAAAGTATGTATAGGTAGCTCCTTCATCGATGTTTTTTACGGTGATAGTTTCCGGCCCGAACTTTTTAAGATCATCCCGGTCGAGTTTGGCGCTGCCATCTCTTGAGTTATGCATATCCTGATAAGAGATGTGGTAATCACCCTCTTTGATCAGATGTGCATCAAGGTCCTTTGGGCTTTTCCCCCAGTCGAGGACTAACCGGATGGCGCCCATCTCAATTACCGGTGAAACAGAGAACCGGTTGTAAAAGATGGTTCCTGCCACGATCTCAAAAGGATAAATCGCGGTAATGAAGCCTTCTTTTGAGAACTCCAATGCATAGGTTCCATCTTCCGGAAGTTCGATGTATGCTTTCCCAAGCATATCTGTAGTATACTCTCCGATCTTGTCGATGACTACGGTGCCCTCATCAACCGGGGCGCCAGTCTCGGCATTGATAAACCGCAACACCAGCTTGCCGTTTTCGAGCAACTCTTCTTCATCTTCCATGGTTTCAAGCATCTTTTCGTACTGAGCCGTTAGTACGAAAGGGGTTATGAGCATACAGAAAATAATCACAATACGTTTCATAATTTTCAGGTTTTAATCTCCAATCCGGAGGCAGTTAATACGTTAATCAGGTCAATCATCCAGAATATCCTCGCGGATATTCATGGTTGTCTTTGTGTGATCTTTGTCATAATCAAATAAAAGATCACCGGTTTTGCTGAACACCTTGACCGAGTTGAGCGTGAACCAAATGAAAAATTTTCCCACTTTCACCCCATTCAGTGCATCCACGAGCGCCTCTTCATTGGAGATGATAGAGACCCGAATCCTGGCATTATTGGTTACCTTCATCTTATCAATAGTGATATCCTTTTCATTTGCAGTAGTGATGGAGATGATGTTGTTAGAGTTTTTCATGAAACTAACTTTTCCGATGTTCTTATAGAAATCCCAGTTAGCCTCTTTAAAGGAAGGATTGTACCTGTCAAATGCCTCCTGGATGGCTGTTCCGGGAATCACAATGCCAGTGGTCCGGACGAGGCTGGCTATGGCAAACAGGCCGGCGGCAGCACGATCTACATCCTCATCCACAAATCTGTCATATTCCTTCTTAAGCAACTCGGCATAATCCATTTCTGATGTAGCATTCACAGCCAACGTGGTCTCAATGGGAACCATGGTGTTCTGGACGAAGCCATTATAGATGATCGCGTCCTCCGTCACAAAGAGGCCATAGTCGGAAAAATTCGGTGAATATTCAACGATACGCAATTCATCTTTCTTCCCCGATCTGCTGAATCCCACGGAATAGATGATCCCGGAATTTGGAGGGATGGTATCCAATCCCGCTCGCTCAATCCAGGTCTGTTTACCGGAAGGAGTGTATTTCGCAAGGAAGATGTCGGAGTTTTTTCCTGCTTGCATGGATCCCATTTTTCCGGCATAAGATCCGGCGATGTAGATGTTTCCCGCGTTGCCAATCTCTGCAGCCAAACCCACTGCATTTCCGGTCGATTTCACATGATCGGCCCACTGAACAGTTCCATCTGCATTGACCCTTGCAACAATAAACGACTGTTTCTCTTGAGACCCTTCAAAGGTGAATGAGCCCAGTGCCAGCTTCCCATAGAAGTAGCCGGTCAGATAGGCATTTCCATCCGGATCAAAAACAAGACTCTGGAAATAGTTCGCTTTGTCGATTCCGGCAGTCATAGCCATCTCCCATACCTTGTCGCGATTCAGCCACGCATTGCCAAAGTTGTTCATGGCAATCAGTTTGGCCGGTTGATCTCCAACAATAGGCATCGTGCGGCCGAATGGGGCGTTGATGAAGGTGGGATCGGTTACAATATATTTTTCTCCCTGATAGGTCACAAAATCACCGGGGACATCCAGAGAGAAACGGACAGCTGTAGACATATGCCCCGGATATTCCAAGCCGATCACTTTCATCCCCAGAAGCTCTCTGACAAGGTAGGCAAACAACACCGATCGGTCCTCGCAATCACTTGCAGGGTAGAAGATTACCTCTTCGGCAAAAAAGAATTTCTCGCGATCAAACTGCTCCGGATCTGTTTTATACTCAAAAGCTGTTTGAACAAAGTGAAGGAGAAAGTTGATTGCTTCCGGTTCCGACATCTCCACCAGGATGGGCTTCAAGGCTTCTATCAGCGAAAGCTTGGCATCTCGTGAGATAGCCGCATTGAAATAGACATCGACATCCACCTGCGGGTAATCCGCAAAAAAATCAATGATTCCCGGGTCATACTGAAGGTCGAAAGCAAATTCTTTCTCCATGAATTTGAATTTCACCTGTTTGTTCACAGGACGATTCCCGAAATCGATGGGATTAGGGAGGTTAAAATCGATCGAGACATGTGCAGGATCATACTTTCGGTCGTAAGTCTGGATGTTATTACCTTCAAACGGACTAAAAACAAAATAGTTCATCCCTTTCAGGGTAATATATTTCTTTCCATAGATTGAATTGTATGACGGAAGAAGGATAGCAATTTCGTTACTATTATAAGCCATTTTCACGTCATATCCCGACCGGATCATCAGGAACCAAC
>JACNKI010000045.1 GCA_014382125.1 Bacteroidota bacterium
GCGGAGAGAGAGGGATTCGAACCCCCGGACCCTCGCAGGTCAACGGTTTTCAAGACCGCCGCATTCGACCGCTCTGCCATCTCTCCGGGAGCAAAATTAAGAACTATTTCAGAGATAAAAAAACCAAACAATCGGCTTTTCTGTTGACTCAAACATCACATTGGTAAACCCAGACCCCTGTTCAGTGAAAAACCATAGCGAATGATTGGCCAGTTCGTTATTTTTGTACATTCACATTGGATTTATTAAGGGAAAACCACATCACCATGACTTCCACCAACATCATCGCCTGTATTTTCATCTTCTTCGTTTTGCCCCTGGAAGGGCCAGTATTGATTGACGGAGATCCGCCTGGGAAACAAACCGACCTCTCTTCAATAGAGGATAACAGAGAAAAGCTGAACCAAATGATCGAGTTAGCTGAACAAGCCCTCAAAAAGAAAAAGTCGTTCAATGTAGCTGTTGAAATGGTGAAAAAAGCCTTCGCCCTGACCAAAGAGAACCATATGAAGGTTCCCTATAATCTTAACTGGCTTCAGGCAAAAGTAGCCTTCCAAAAGGGAAACATCTACCTGGCCGAAGCAGCGATGGAGAAAACCCTGAAGCAACTTCAACATTCCGGAGAGATCAAAGCCGTAATCAAAGCACAAAACTTTTATGCCAAAATATTGTACAAGAAAGGAGAACTTAGCAAAGCGCTTGAGATATATCAAAAAAATATGAAGATGGCCAGAGATAACGACATGACCTCTGTCTACCTGGAATCGATCAATCGCCAGGCTGGAATTTATCGTTACCTTGGCGATATTGATGAAAGTAAAAAGTTCTACCATTCCCTGTATGCTGAATCCGACCTGGTAAAAGATACATTCTGGATGACCGAAGCCCTTTTCCGGTTGGGATCGATCGCCCTCACCGTCGACAGCAACTTCAGAAAAGCAGCTAAATACCAATCCAACTGTCTTCATATCGCCCGGCTTGCCAGAGATACCAGCAGGATGGCCTGGACCATGAACCATCTTGCATGGAACCTCTATCTGTTAAATGAAAAAGACTCTTCACTCGCGCTCTATAACAAGTTAATCAAACTAAGCATCAAAGCCAAGATGCCGGAGATGGTCACCAACTCCCTCGGTAACATCGGAACCATTTACCGGGATAAAAAAGAATTTTCCATGGCGGAAAAATATTATCAGAAAAGTATTGACAATGCACTTGACGATCGCAACAAGGACAACCTGAGATGGATCCATCAGGATATCAGTGATATGTATGTCACCATGGGCGACTATAAAAAAGCTTACAAAAACTATGTTCAATTCAAACTATACAGCGATTCTCTCAACAATATGAAGTTCGATAGAGGACTGGCTGAAGCCCGGATGAAATATGATGTTGACCAACAGAAAAAAGAGGTGGAGTTGTTGAACATGGAACTCGACAAACAGCGGTATTTCACTTACGGATTTGCCTCCCTGTTCATCCTTATTATTGCCGTTGGACTACTGGTGATCAGACAATACCGGCTCAACGCCAGACGAAAAATCAGTGAAATGAATCAGCGAATGTCGGAAATTACCCAGGCAAACCTGCGCCAGCAGATGAATCCGCACTTTATCTTCAATACCCTCAACTCAATCCAGTATTATATGTATCAGCATGATAAAGTGGCTACCAATAACTACCTGACCAAATTCTCCAGCCTGATCCGGAAAATTCTGGAAAACTCTCAGCACACCTCCATCCTGATTAAAGATGAGATGGAAGCCCTTCAACTCTACCTGGAACTGGAGAAACTCCGCTTCAAAGACAAATTCTCCTATGAGATTGATGTCGATGAGGAAATTGATATTTTGCAAAACAAGATCCCTACCATGCTGATCCAGCCCTATGTTGAGAATGCAATCTGTCATGGCCTGGTCAACAAAGAGGATTCCGGTGAGCTGAAAATTGCACTTTCCCTGGAATATGACTATATTTCGTGTGTCATAGAAGATAACGGGATCGGAAGGGAAGCGGCTACTGAGATACGGAAGAGCAAAGAGTTTAACCATAATTCGCTGGGGACCAGGATCACAGAATCAAGACTGGACCTGGTGAATGCACTTTACGGAACCTCTCTGAAGGTGATCTACAGCGACCTGAAAAACGATGCCGGGGAGGCGATAGGCACCCGTGTCGAGATCCATATTCCTATCATGTCATGAGCAACCAACTTAAAACATTGATCGTTGACGATGAGCCAGATGCAGTGAACTTCATCCGTTCAATTATCACCGAGTATTGCCCGAACCTGGAGATTATCGGGACGGCAAACTCCGTCAAAGTGGCAGTGAAAGCCATCGCAAAGGAGATGCCTGAGCTGATATTCCTTGATGTGGAGATACCTCATGGGAGTAGTTTTGACCTGCTTTTGCAATATCCGGAGAAAACCTTCGATGTTATTTTTATTACGGCATTCAACCACTATGCCATCCAGGCTATCAAGTTCAGTGCGGTCGATTACATCCTCAAACCCATCAACATCAACGAGTTTATTAAAGCCGTTGCCAAGGTATTTGAAAAACGATCACAGGACACCAACAGGGGAGCTAAATATGATATCCTGCTGGAAAATATCCGTACCACCCCTCCTACCCGGCTGGCAATCCCGACATCTGATGGAATGGAATTTCTCAACACGCGGGAGATCATCCGGATCGAAGCCGATCGCAGCTACTGCTGGTTTTACCTGAAAGATAAACGAAAAATCCTCGTTTCCAGAAACCTGAAGGAGTTCCAGGAACTACTTACATCCCGTAATTTTTTTCGTCCCCACAACTCACACCTCATTAACCTCGAGCATGTGAAAAAATATGTAAGGCATGAAGGCAATTCAACCATCATGGCCGATGGATCCCAGATCCCCATCTCCCGGAACAACCGCGACCTGTTCCTCGCCCGCATGGCAAAGTTGAGCCGTTAGCCTAAGAAAGAAAGCAGTTTATTCATGAAAACTTTACTCTTTCTTGTAATTTCGAGTTCTCAAATGGATTTGTATTTGATACCCTTTCAGGAGGAACCGCATACTTTAATCTAAAAGAAAAAACGCTTAACGAAAATATCATTACAAAAGGTCGAGACTCAACAGAACGAGTTGATGAAATTGTATCATTTACTGGTCAGGCTTTCAAAATACCAGACGACGCAACTTCAATTTTAACTTTTAGTAAAAATTACGTGAATTTTCTTCCTGACACGGCTTGGGTTTTTGATGATAATACTACTAAATTCAATGTAGATGGATGGTCACAGGGAGCATTTAAAGAATTTGGGCAAGGAAAAATCGTCGTTTTCGGTGAAGCTGCCATGTTTACAGCCCAAATAACAGGGCCACAAAAAAGAAAAGGAGGAATGAATAGTGAAGTTGCCCCCGAAAATTACCAGTTATTGCTTAACATTATTCACTGGTTGGATGGCAAACTTGAATAACAAAACAGTAAAATCGAACGCATTCTCTGCCATCGGAAAGATAACATCACCGCCTTAGCCCGGCATATCATCTAGTTCCCAAAAACCTTTTTCAATAGTTCAGTAGTACGGTCTGCCGGATTTTGTCGGATCTTTAACTCTTCTTTGGCTATCATCGTAAACAGGCCGCTGATGGCTTTATCCGTAACGTAATCAGTTAAATCCGGATTTTGTTTGGAGACAAATGGAATCTGGTTGTACGCTCTGATCAATCCGGCCCAGAGCCTGGTAGCATCAACCTTATCAAGTGAAGATTTTATCACCGGGCTGAATTCTGCCTTGAGTTCCGGGGTAGTTGTTTTAGCTAAGTACTGAGTAGCAGCATCATTCCCCCCTCTTACGATTTGCAAAGCATCGGAAATATTCATGCTGGTAATCGCTGCAACAAAAATGGGTTGTGCGCTTTTTGCTGCATCCTCTGCTGCCCGGTTAATGGTAAGGATCACTTCATCCACCTTGCTGCCTAGCCCTAAAGCCCTCAGTTTTGATTCAATCGTCCGGGCATTTTCGGGGAACGGGATTTTAATTTCCGGATTCGAAAAAAAGCCATCGGGTTTTGAAACCATGGCTACACTTTCAGCGGTTCCCATTATCAGGGCTTCTTTGATCCCCTCCACAGCATCTTTTTCGGTTAATCCTCCCTTGCCTGGCTTGATGATCTTGATGGCATCCTGTAAAAACTGGGCTTGAGATCCTAACGACATAATGTGAAGGAAAATCGCGATTAACAAGAGCTTTGTTTTATTCATAGGACCGGACACTACTCATCAAAATTACAAAAATATCATCAATGAATCCAGTTCCTTGAAAAGATCTCATTCTGACAAATTGTAAATTCAACTAGTAAGTGCAACAGATAGTTTAATTTGCATTACCTTGCGAAAAAGAAAGGAGAACGCCACTGAAGTTTATAAAATGAAGAATGGAGATATTATTCCTGACGAAATTGTTCAAAATTTTGGCCAGTCCAGGTTTAATCCGTATATTTGACATGGAACAACCATGCAAAAAATGCGCTCAAATTCTGCTATCATAAAGAAACTAAACAAACAATACTTTTGGGATGTTGATCTTTCAGGATTGGGTGCACCTTCAGCAAAACGTATTATTATTGAACGTGTTTTCACAATGGGAGACGTCGATGATATGAAAATGGTAATCTCTTTCTATGGCAAAGACGATGTAATAGAAGTTTTAAGAGCTATTCCATATATGGATATTAAGAGCTTCAACTTTATTCTAAAGCTTTTCAATAAATCTGCAGAAGAATTCAAATGTTACAGACAGAAGCGGTTGAAGCCCCAACACTGGAGCTCATAAAATCACTGCAAGAAAAACCTTATCTTCAAGGATTTCACCTGGTTGGCGGCACTGCATTGGCTTTGTATCTGGGCCACCGGAAATCTATTGATATAGATCTGTTCACCAATGTTGATTTTGATGCGTCAGTACTACTGGAACAAATTCAACAGAATTTTTCCTATCAATTGTTTCAAACTGCCTCTAATACTCTCAAAGGCTGTATTGGGAATATAAATGTCGACATATTGGCTCACCGGTACAAAGTAATCGGCGAACAAAATGTGATTCAAGGAGTTAAACTACTATCCTTACCAGATATCATTGCCATGAAGCTGAATGCTATAGCAACCAGTGGACAGCGATCAAAAGATTTCATTGACATTTACTACCTTCTCAACTCTTATAACTTGGGGCAAATGCTTGATTTCTACAAAGACAAGTATAAACAGCAACATAGAGCTTTCATTTTGAAAAGTTTGATCTATTTTGACGATGTTGATCTGGGCGATTGGCCTGTTTTAATTGAAAATCCAAAATTAAAATGGGCAGATGTAAAGTCTCGAATTGAGCAACATGTGATGGATTATTATAAAAGCAGTGTAAAGTAAACATTCTTGACCGTCACAATGGAATCCTTCATTTGTGTTTATACATCCTTCGAAAAATCCCAAGCGTTACAGTCGTGTTGCGGAGCCTCGGCCCCCGCGGCCGTGGAGCGGAATAAAAAGGGGAAAGTTGGGATTATTCCTTTCAGTCATGATCCAAGGGGGGATCGTCAAACTGGAAAATACCGGCACAAAGTGCCATATTTTTTATTTCCGGAAAACCCTGGAAGCAAGTTTCCCGGTTTCCCATAAATAAAAAATGCCGCTACGCTGCGGCATTTTCCAGTTTGCGGAGAGACAGGGATTCGAACCCTGGGACCCCCTTACGAGAGTCAACGGTTTTCGAGACCGCCCCATTCAACCGCTCTGGCATCTCTCCAATTGGATGTTGGATATGGGATATTGGATATTGGATCACAGTTGGAATAATCTAACATCTAACATCCAACATCCAACATCTAGTATATAACAAATTACAATTATCGGCAAAAATACACAGGTTTACGAAGATAAAAAAGTAACCGTTTATCCATAAAACCTCATTATTCGTCCATTATTGTTTTTTTTTAAATTCAGACAAAATACCTTTGTCGCAGATAAAATTCCAGAAAAAGATTCATCATGAAGAAAATAATCTTTGCAATTGCCTTTATCATATTTACAGGAAGCACGGCGTTGTTGGCCGGAAACCTTAGAGCTTACCTCTCTTACGCAACCTTTACTTCCCCCGACGGGCCCTACATAGAGACTTATCTCTCTATCGATGCAAGTAGTGTCAAATTCGTCAAACTGGAGAATGACAAATTCCAGGGGACAGTCAATATTCTCATGACTTTCAATCAGGATAATGAGATCAAAGCCTATAAGAAGTATGAACTGAAGAGTCCGGAAGTAAAAGATACTTCGAACATGGATTTCCATTTCATTGACCAGCAACGTTTTTTACTCAACAACGGCATCTATGATTTTAACGTTCAACTTTCCGACCAGAGTTATACTGAGGAACCTGTCCCCTATACACAAAAAATTGTCATTAGCTACCCGGAAGGTAAGCCAGCTGTTTCGGGTATCGAACTGGTGAAGAGCTATACACGGAGTGATCAACCCAGTGAAATAAATAAATCGGGTTTCGATGTAGTCCCATATGTCTATAGCTTTTATCCCCAGAGTGAAAACAGGCTGATCTTCTATTGTGAAGTCTACAACATGGATAAACTGCTCGGAGAGGATGAGAAATACCTGGTTTCCTATTTTGTTGAGACATTAGAGAACGGCCAGAAGGTGAAAGGCCTTGGAAGGAATAAAAAAGAGGCAGCCAGGCGTGTTAACGTGATCCTGGCGAACCTGAACATCAGTAACCTCCCAACCGGAAATTATAACCTCATTGTGGAAGCACGAGACCAGAATAACGAAGTCATTGCGATGAAAAAACTTTTTTTCCAGAGAAGCAATCCTTACGCACGATTGACTATGGATGATCTGACCATGTTTGACGCCACCAGCTCTTTCGTGGATAAATATATCAATCCAGACAGTTTGCGTGAATATGTCAGTTCAACCTATCCGATCTCATCCGCACTGGAAAAAAACTTCCTGAAAGGAAACCTGAAGAAAGCAGACCTTGCCACACTTCAGCAATATTTCCTGGGATTCTGGCAACGACGTAATCCTATTGACCCGGAAAAAGCCTGGGAAGAGTACAAATACCAGGTAGAGGTTGCCGAACACAACTTTGCAACCCCTGTTAAGCGAGGATACCAGACAGACCGGGGACGGGTGTTCCTGCAGTATGGACCACCAAACGTACGTTCTGAAAGGTACAATGAGCCCAGCAATTACCCCTATGAGATTTGGCAATACTATGCACTTGCAAACCAGAGTAACCGGAAATTCGTATTCTACTCTCCCGACATGGTCACCAGCGATTTCTTTATCCTTCACTCCGACGCGCTGGGCGAGATCCATAATGCCCGATGGCAGGTAGATCTGCGCAGCCGCATCTTTCAAACCATTGACATCACCGACACCCAGGTGATCAACGCATGGGGAGATATGCAGGAAGACTACTGGACACTGCCCAATTAACGAACTACGATTAACGATTTTCGAATAACGAATAAAAAAGTAACTTTGTTCTCTCTCTGAAATCGTAAATCGAAAATCGAAAATCGTAATTCGCAGATGCCTTCTGTTGCTATCGTTATTCTCAACTGGAACGGGAAGAAATACCTCGAACAATTCCTCCCTTCCCTTATCGAACATACCGGTTCCGATGCTGTGATCATAGTGGCCGATAACGCCTCGACAGATGATTCCCTCTCCTTTCTGAAGACCAACCTTCCTTCGATACGTGTTATTCAGAACGAGACGAATGGCGGTTTCGCCCGGGGTTATAACCTGGCCCTGAAACAGGTTGAAGCAGACTATTATGTCCTTCTCAATTCGGATATCGAGGTCACAGAGAACTGGCTGAAACCGGTCATCTCCATGATGGAGGAGGATGAGAAAATCGGCGCCTGCCAACCTAAGATCCGTTCCTTCCACCATCGCAATTCATTTGAATATGCCGGTGCCGCAGGTGGGTATATCGACGAATACGGCTATCCTTTCTGCCGGGGAAGGCTCTTTCTCACCATCGAGGAAGACAACGGACAATATGATGATACAGTAGAGATCTCGTGGGCAAGCGGGGCATGCATGTTTGTCAGGAGTAAGTTGTTTCATCAGCTAGGGGGCCTTGACGAAGATTTCTTTGCCCACATGGAGGAGATCGACTTCTGCTGGCGGCTGCATAATTATGGCTACCGGGTGATGTATTGTCCCGGTTCAACGGTTTACCACATCGGTGGAGGGACACTTCCAAAAGCATCCTGGCGGAAAACATACTTCAACTTCCGGAACAACTTCATGCTCCTCTATAAAAACCTCCCCTCAAAATATCTGTTCAAGGTATTTGCCCTCCGGCTGATCCTGGATACCGTAGCAGCCATGAAATTTCTCTTCCAGGCCGGATTTAAAAACTTCTGGGCAGTCGCACGTGCACACATGAGCTTCTACAAGGCCCTGCCATCACTCCGGAAGAAACGGAAAAAACTCAAACACGGAAGCATGAAGATGATGTATAAGCGAAATATCGTTTTTGAATACTATCTCCGCGGAAAGAAACACTTTTCGCAACTCGATCCGGAGAAGTTCTTTCCGAAATAAGCTGAAGGATTTAGTGCTTTTAAAAATTCTTCTATCAAGAACTCCGTAAGAAACTTTCAACCGCCAACCTGTATGAGCCCAGTCCAAACCCAGTGATGCTCCCTTTCACAAACGGAGAGAGAAGCGACTGATGGCGAAATGATTCACGGGCAAAAATGTTGGAGATATGTACCTCAACAACAGGGACGTGGATCGACTTGATCGCATCTGCTATGGAAACCGAGGTATGGGTGTATCCTCCTGCATTGAGGATGATGCCGTCGTATATAAATCCGACTTTCTGCAGTACATCGATGACCTCCCCTTCGATGTTTGACTGATAATACTCAATGGTGATTTCAGGAAACTCCTTCCGCAATTTCTTCAGATATACCTCAAAACTCTCGGTTCCATAAACCTCGGGCTCCCGCTTCCCCAGCAAATTCAAATTCGGACCGTTGATAATAATCAATTTCATGACGAATGACTAAACAAATATATGGAAATAATGCGCAATAATGTGCAATTGTGTACAATAATGCGCAATTCTTTCTATCTTTGTACTACCATCAATTAGGGGTGCCTGACAAGGCTGAGATTACACTCTTTGAACCTGATCCGGATAATGCCGGCGTAGGAAGACAAATTACACCTCCAAATCTTAACTCCTTAATTGATCAGTTTATCGTTCATTGATTTATCATTTAAACTGAGTCAATTATGAAAAAATCATTCCTTATTACAGGGTTTATCCTGGTACAGGTTACCCTGCTTGCACAAGTCACCATCAACGGGAGAGTCACGGAAAAAGAGAGTGGCAATCCGCTTCCCGGTGCGCACATACAGGTTGAAAATACCTTTAATACTGCCATTACCGATGCTGAAGGAAACTACCAGTTAACCAGACTCCGCACCGGAAAATATTCATTAAAAAGTTCTTTTATAGGCTTTAAAACGGAACTAATCACCTGTAATATCACAAAGGATACGACGATAAATATAGCCATGGAAGAGACCGCCATCCTTGGAGAGGAAGTGAATATCATTGCCACACGAGCAGGAGAGAAATATCCGACAGCCTACACGACACTATCGAATAAAAAAATAGAGGAGGTTAACCTGGGAAAAGACCTGCCATATATTGTTCAGTCGACTCCCTCATTGGTGGTGACCTCTGATGCCGGAAACGGGATCGGCTATACCAAACTGAATATCAGGGGAACAGACCTGACACGGATCAACGTGACCATCAATGGAATTCCGATCAACGATGCAGAATCACAGGGTGTATGGTTTGTCGACCTTCCCGATATCGCATCCTCTTCCGAGAACATCCAGATACAACGTGGTGTAGGAACTTCCACCAACGGAGCAGGCGCATTTGGCGCTTCCATCAATATCCTCACCACCGAAACCAATCCCGATCCCTATGGAGAATTGTTCGCCTCATACGGCTCCTTCAACTCGTGGAAGACAACGCTGAAATTTGGCTCAGGGATCCTCAAGTCAGGATTTGCTGTTGACGGACGGCTCTCCTATATCTCTTCCGACGGATATATCGACAGAGCTTCGTCGAAACTTAAATCCTTTTATGTGAGCGGTGGTTATTACGGAAAGAATACCACTCTGAAGCTGATCACTTTCTCGGGACACGAACGAACCTACCAGGCCTGGGAGGGAGTTCCACTTGATTCGCTGGCTACCAACCGTACCTACAATCCGGCAGGACAATATACCGATTCACTCGGACAGATCTGTTACTATAAAAACCAGATCGATAACTATCAGCAAGACTACTACCAGATGATCTTCTCCCAGCGGTCGGGCTCAAAATGGACTATCAATGCAGCCCTTTTCCTGACCAACGGGAAAGGATATTACGAAAACTACAAATCCGGACAATCATTCGCCAGCTATGGCCTGAATGATGTCATCATCGGTGGAGATACCATCACCACAACCAACCTGGTCAACCAGAAGTGGCTGGATAACAGCTTCTACGGTCTCACCTTCTCAACCAATTACACCCTTCCCGAAAAACTCAGAGTGATTATCGGAGGAGGTATCACCCAGTATTATGGCAAACATTTTGGGAAAGTGATCTGGGCACAATATGCGTCTAACGGGGATAACGAAAGGCATTGGTATGATAATACAGGACTCAAGAACGACATCAATATCTATGCGAAAGCCACCTGGCAGGTGATAAAAAAACTATCCCTCTTTGCTGATCTGCAATACCGTTATGTCGATTACCGCATGAACGGCATACTAGATGACCTTCGTCGCATAGATCAGAAACATACATTCCATTTCATCAATCCAAAAGCAGGGATATTTTACGATTTCACTGATCAGCTGAATGCCTATTTCTCCTTTAGTGTCGGAAATCGTGAGCCCAGCCGGAATAATTACAAAGATGCCGACCCGAACAGGATGCCTACGGCTGAACGACTGTATGACTATGAGTTGGGTGCGAAGTTCGCCCGGTCGATATGGATGGCCGGGGTGAACCTCTATTACATGGATTATACGGATCAACTGGTGCTGACCGGGGAGATCAACAACGTTGGCGAAGCGATCATGGTCAATGTCCCGAAAAGTTATCGGGCTGGGATTGAGGTGTCAGCCGGTGTCAACCTGTGGAAAAAGGTTCAGTGGGATATCCATGCTACCTTCAGCCTGAATAAGATCAAAGACTTTACAGAATATGTCGACGATTACGACTCGGCCTGGAATTTTACCGGACAGACATCCCGGAACCTTGGCACCACCGATCTATCCTTTTCGCCAGGCATCCTGGCAGGTAGCATCCTCACCTACAAACCGGTAAAAGGGTTGACTTGGTCGCTTTTCTCCAACTATGTGGGGAAACAATATATCGACAACACCTCCAGTAATGAGCGGTCACTCCATGCCTACTTTGTTAATAACCTGAGGTTGGCCTACTCATTCAAACTGAAGCCTTTCAGGGAGATCGGAATTACCCTGATGTTCAACAACCTCTTCAACCGGCGATATGAAACAAATGCATGGATCTACCGGTACAGCTATGCCAATCAGGCCTATGACGTAAATGGCTATTTCCCACAAGCATTGATTAACTACATGGTGGGGATCACACTAAAACTCTGATTAGGTTTGTCTATGCTTGGAAAAACGTCCAGAATTTGGTATCCTTGCATGTTCAGTCAGACCATTACCAAAACCCATATTAGATGAAACGGATTTTAAGTACTCTGGCCATCCTGGCTATCGTGTTGATACCGGGAGGCTTTCTCTGTGGACAGACCATGGAGATCGATTATACCACCAAACTGGCGATCGATCCCAATGTACGGATCGGCGAGCTGGATAACGGATTGATCTATTACATCCGTAAAAACGCAAAACCTGAAAACCGAGTAGAACTCAGGCTTGTTGTCAATGCCGGCTCCATCCTGGAGAACGAAGACCAACAGGGGCTGGCACACTTTGCGGAGCACATGTGCTTCAACGGCACGAAAACCTTCCCCAAAAACGAACTGATCGACTTCCTGCAAAAGACCGGCGTTCAGTTTGGCGCCGATATCAACGCCTATACCAGCTTTGATCAGACAGTATATATGCTTCAGCTTCCCACCGACGAAGAGGGACTGGTCGAAAAAGGATTCCAGGTGCTTGAAGACTGGGCCCATGATGTCACTTTCGATGGTAAAGAGATCGACAAAGAACGTGGAGTGATCATTGAAGAGTGGCGGCTGGGTCTGGGCGCTCAGGACAGGATGATGAAAAAATTCTTCCCGGTGGTCCTGAAAGGCTCACTATATGCCGAACGTCTTCCAATAGGAAAGATTGAGATTTTAGAGTCGTTTAAGCATGAAACCCTCCGCGATTTCTACCGCGACTGGTACCGCCCCGATCTTCAGGCCGTTGTAGTGGTAGGTGATGTGGATCCCGACTGGGCTGAAGCTCAGGTCAAAGAACATTTTGCCGGGCTGAAGAATCCTGACAATCCCCGGGAACGGGTAGTATTTGATCTTCCCGGAAACGACGAACCGTTAATTGCGATCACCACCGACCCGGAAGCGATGCAAAATGTGATTCTGATGTTCTGGAAGCACCCGGTTCTAAAAGTGAAAACGTTGGGAGGACTAAAAGAACAGATCACCGCAGAACTTTTTACAGGCATGCTGAATCAGCGTTTTTCGGAGCTGTCTCAGAAACCCAACTGCCCCTTTGTTTTTGCAAACACCGGATATGGGGAGTTCCTGGTTCGCACCAAAGATGCCTACCTTCTCCAAACGATGCCCAAGGAAAACCAGACGGAAGAAGCCCTCTTATCAATCCTTTCAGAAAATGAGCGGGTCAGGCAGTTTGGCTTTACAGCAACCGAATATGAACGCCAGAAAGAGGATATGGTGAGTCGTTATGAGAAAGCAGCCAATGAATTTGATAAGACAGAATCAGCCAGGTTTGCCAATGCATATGTCAGCAATTACCTGACTGAAACACCAATCCCCGGAGCGAAGAAAGAGTTTAAATACCTGAAGAAAATCCTTCCCGAGATCACCCTGGAGCAAGTGAATGGTCTGGCTAAAAAATGGGTGACAGACGATAATATGGCGATGGTGATTATGGGGCCGGAAAAAGAGGGATTGAAGATCCCTACCGAAGATGAGATCCTGGCAGTGGTTGAACATTCCAGGACAAAAGAGCTGGAGGCCTGGATCGATAACTTCAGAGAAGAACCGTTGATTCCCTTTGAGCTGCCTGGCGGAAAAGTAGTCGTAAAGAGCGAAAACAATGAACTCGGCTTCACTGAGTTGACCCTCTCCAATGGCGTGAAAGTGATCCTGAAACCCACAGATTTCAAAAACGATGAGATCCTCATAGCAGCATTCAGTCCGGGTGGAAATTCCCGGTATGAAGACGATATATTCCTCTCTGCCAATTTTGCTTCAGCTATAATCGACAAAAGTGGCGTTGGGGAGTTCGAAAATGTGGAATTGCAGAAGAAGCTGAAAGGGAAAAACATCTCGATTTCGCCTTACATCGATGAGATCAAAGAGGGATTCAGGGGCAGTGCCACGCCAAAAGATTTTAAAACACTGATGGAGTTGGTATGGCTCTACTTTGATGCCCCCCGGAAAGATACCTCTGCATTCCAGGCTTTCATCTCCCAGATGGAGAACCAGACGAAGTTCATGAAAGGCAATCCGGTTATTGCTTTCTACGACACACTCTTCAAGACTGCTTACCCAGAGAACAAACGACTGGTTATCTTTCCGACAGAAGAACAAATTGCATCGATCGATCTTGACCAGGCGTTCGATATCTATACAGATCGTTTTGCTGATGCATCAGACTTTACCTTCATCATGGTGGGAAATTTCTCGATTGACTCAATTACGCCTCTGGTGGAGACCTATTTTGGCAGCCTGCCCTCCATACAACGAAACGAGACCTGGCTGGATCGCTCCCCGATGCTTGCTCCGGGAATCACGGAAGTAGTTTTCTACAGAGGAACTGATCCTCAGAGCATGGTAGGCATCGTGATGTCGGAAGCATTCGAGTGGAATGAAGCCAACGTCCTCTATCTGAACATGCTGAAGGAGGTTTTGCAGATCAAACTGATCGAGGTGATCCGAGAGAAACTCAGTGGTGTTTACTCCCCTCAAATCATGCTCAACTTCGATAAATACCCGAAATCGGAGTTCATGATGGGAATCCTCTTTGGTTGCTCACCGAAAACAACGGAGAAATTGACCAAAGCGGTGTTCAGGGAGTTGAAGAAACTCCGAAAAAAAGGCCCCACACCGGAAGATTTAGCCAAAGTTAAGGAGACACTGCTTCGCAACCGGGAGACCGATCTGGAGAAGAACAGTTTCTGGCGTTCAAAAATCGAATCATTATATTTCCAGGAGCGGGATCCGGCTTCCGTGATGGATTTTGAAGAGAGAGTTGATGCGGTTACGATCGAAGAGCTGAAAACAGCGGCAAATAACTTCTTCAACCCCGAACATTTCGTCCGGGTCGTATTGATGCCGGAGAAAAAATAGCGATGACATCTGCGATCGTCATAAAAAACAAAAAAGCCCGGTATGAATATTTCCTGTTGCAGGAGTATACAGCCGGGATCCAGTTGACCGGCACGGAGATCAAGTCGATCCGTGCCGGCAAAGCTTCGATCGCAGAGGGTTATTGTTCTTTCACAGGAAATGAGCTCTTTATAAGGAACATGCACATTGCCGAATATGAAATGGGGACCCATTATAACCATGAACCAAAACGTGACCGGAAGCTGTTGTTGAACAAGCGTGAATTAAAGAAGCTGCTGACAAAAGTGAACGAACGGGGTTTGACGATCATCCCGGTCGTTCTCTTCATTAACGAAAAGGGATTGGCCAAACTCATCATCTCTCTCGCCAAAGGAAAACGCTTCTACGACAAGCGCGAGACCCTGAAGCAAAAAGACATTCAACGTGAGATTGACCGGGATGCCCGGGATTGATCTAAAAATCTTAACGAAATATTCACATGTACAGAATAACATACTTCACAATCCTCCTGGCTCTTTCACTCTCTTTTACCAATTTCACTACAGCACAGGATAGTGCCCCCCCAAAACCAAAACAGGCTCCGGCAAAGATCAACTGGATGTCGTTTGAAGAGGCTTACGAACTGAACAAGACACAGCCGAAAAAGATCTTCATTGACATGTGGACTCACTGGTGTGGCTGGTGTAAACGGATGGATGCCACCACCTTTACCAACCCTGTGGTTGTCGAATACATGAACAAGCATTTTCACAACGTGAAGATGAATGCCGAACGGAAAGATACGGTGGTGATCGA
>JACNKI010000120.1 GCA_014382125.1 Bacteroidota bacterium
CCGATATCCAGATCAGCCGTCAGTGAAACGTGTACAGAGCTTCTGTTCGGTTTGATGGAGACGTAATCGAGGAGGTAATAATTATAGTCCGGACGTTTGTATTCAGCCACGCTTGTATGAGTGAACAGGTATCCTGCAGCGAGGCTAAAGCTATTCTGACCCTGAAGGGTTCCCAGAGAAAATACTAAAATCAACAAAACGAGAAGTTTCTTCATTTCTTCAAAATTTAATTCTGCTTGCAAAAATAGAATTTTTTACTTACGTAAATGGATAGGGCAATGTTTATCAAGATCTATAGCCAGATCTCGGAATTCATCAGTTTAGTGGTTATGTACCTAACGGAGTCGTTATCTAAGAGCTAAAAAATAGGTATTTGTGGCAGGTAATTGCCTAAGCTTCATTCAAAACTGTTATTAATTTAACAATTAAGGTTTTTATCAATTTGTCAAAGTAAAATTAATTAATATCTTTGACCACAAATAAAATAAAAAAAAGGAGGAAAACATGATACATGAGCCTGCAGCACCGGTTGAAAAAGACGATGCAATTCAAAAGAAAACCAGATTAGGTGTCATACTATTTATCATTTATACCCTAATTTACTCCGGTTTCGTTGTTATTGGATTAACAGATCCTGAGATGATGGGAGCAGAAATAATAGGAGGCCAGAACCTGGCAATTATTTATGGATTTGGATTAATCTTATTAGCTATAATAATGGGATTTTTCTATAACTACTTCTGTACCAAATTTGAGAACGAAATGAATAAAAACTAACTACTCAAAACTAAAGATATGATTTACGGAGTTTCAAATCTTGCTATTATCATTTTTGTATTCATTGTTGCTGTTGTTTTAGCTTTGTCCTTTTACTTCGCCAGAAAAACCAAATCCTCAAAAAGCTATTATGCTGCCGGAGGAAAAATTCACTGGGGAGTTAACGGTATTGCATTTGCAGGAGACTACCTATCTGCAGCCTCTTTCCTGGGAATCTGTGGTATGATTGCCTTTTCCGGTTACGATGGATTTCTTTATTCCATTGGATTTCTTGCCGGTTGGGTTGTTGCCCTATTTCTGGTTGCCGAGCCATTGAAAAGACTTGGCAAGTATACATTTGCTGACGCGTTAGATGCAAAATTCAATTCGAAGTCTATCAAGCTGGCAGCAGCAATAAGTACCCTTATCGTCTCTATTTTTTACCTCATCCCTCAGATGGTTGGAGCAGGCGACCTTGTTGTTCCTTTACTTGGACTTCCTCACTGGATGGGTGTAGTTATTGTAGGCTCGATAGTGATATTCATCGTGGCTACTGCCGGTATGACATCTACCACCTATGTTCAGTTTATCAAAGGAGCATTGCTGGTCATTTTTTCAACTGTACTTACCATTTATGTGTTGAAAAACGGATTGACTCTGACACCAAATGACGACTATCATAAATTTGCTAAAATAGAGGCGCTTGTCACCAGCGATACCATTGTATCCGTTCCTGATTCTAATTATACTGTGGAGACAACAAAGGTTGTTGGCAAGCTGGTGTTTGTTAAACTGGAGAAGTCCGATGGCTCTTCCTGTTGGTATAAGTTAAACATCAAAGATGGAAATGCTTCATTGGATGAAGTGATCTATACAACTCTTCTGCCGGATGGAGAAAAATTATATAACGGAGCTCCAAAATCGGAGAAAAAGTTCTTTCAGGTGGGTCACCTTAGCAAAATTATATTGAATGGAAAAGAGGTTGATAAAACAGGCCCGGTTGGTCCGTTCAGGTTCCTGAAAACAATTGAATCAAGTGAAGTAGTTAGATTCACTAAAAAGACATTTACGAATGGGGACAATAAACTAACGGTTTGGTATCAAAATATTACCCCCGGCAAAGAGGTGATGGAACCGGGTTTGAAGTATAAATTATCAGAAGCATCCGGGGCCACAATCTGGGATAAATTGAACTTCTTATCGTTGATGCTTGCCCTATTTTTAGGGACCTCGGCATTGCCGCATATCCTGATCAGGTATTATACCGTACCGAACCAGCGTGCTGCCCGAAAATCCACTATCGTAGCCATTACCGCCATCGGGTTCTTTTATATGTTAACATTGTTCATGGGACTTGGCGCTATGATCAACGGCGTACTGGATGTTGAAAGTAGCAACATGTCGGGGCCACTTCTGGCCAAAGCGTTTGGTGTTAGCCTGTTTGCCATCATATCAGCCATTGCATTTGCCACCGTACTTGGCACAGTAAGCGGATTGATTATTGCCTCATCAGGAGCTATTGCCCACGACTTTATAGACAACTACCTGAAAGTTCAGATGACGGATAAAGGCAAGGTGCGGGCAGGAAAAATTGCTGCTCTTTCCGTTGGGATCCTTGCTATCATTTTAGGGATTCTCTTCAAAGGTATGAATGTTTCATTCCTTGTCGGATTGGCATTTGCCGTAGCAGCATCCGCTAACCTGCCAGCCATCTTATTCTTGCTGTTCTGGAAGAAAACAACGGCAAAAGGGATTGCCTGGTCTGTAATTGTTGGTGTCGTCTTTTCTATCGGTATTATTCTATTTTCCCCATCCATGTGGGAAAGATATGGACTGGCAGCATCTGATGCTCCAATTCCTTTGGATAACCCCGGAATTATTTCAATCCCAATGGCTGTGATTACACTTGTAGTGATTTCATTAATGACTCAGAAGGATAATTCAACCAAAGATTTTTCCAAATAACGGTTGACTCTTTTCTATACAAATCGAAAGCTAACCAGTTTCCATTTAACAGGTTGACTTTTTACTTTTGCTTATATTTACATGAAATTATGTAAAGTTTCCTGGGGATGAAGCGCAGGTATAAAATTCTTCTATGGATCATCGGGGCTCTTCTGGGGCTGCTCCTCCTGATCTTTTTGGTTCTGCCTCCCATCGCCCGGTACGTTATCGAAAACAACAGCGAAGAGTGGATCGGACGCTCCGTTGAAATTGATAAACTGGGAATTAATCTCCTCAACGGTCGTATTAACATCAAAGATCTTGCACTATATGAAGCGAATCAGGATACAGTTTTCTTTCACGTGAATCACATCCTGTTGGATATCAATATCTGGAAACTTATCTGGGGAACTTATCATATCGAACAACTCCATATTGTGGATCCGTTTGTCAGGATTATTCAACATAGCGACTCGATGAACTTCTCTGATTTCATGATCCGGTTTCCAGCCGATACATCTGCAAAGCCTGTCGATACCACAACCCCCATAGAGATCAGGTATGTGGTAGAAGATTTCTCAATCTCCGGTGGTAATATTCACTATATCAACCACGACTTTGGTGCTGATATTCAGATTGTTGAGGTGGCGTTGGACATTCCTGCAGTAGCCTGGGATGATCCGGAATTGGATCTCAGTTACAGCCTCTCGCTCGCATCCGGAGGAGATGTAAAAGGGTGTTTTCAATTGAACCAGCAGAGTTTTGATTACAAACAGCAAGTGCAGGTAGACAGCCTCAATATCTCCTTTATTCTGCCTTACCTCAAGCCTTATTTAAAGATTAAAAAGATGGATGGGACTGGTTTTATAACCATGACTACCGGAGGGAATATCAATGATCCATACAGCACGGCGATGCAGGGTCAGGTAAACATTCAGGGTTTTGATCTGGTGGGGTCGGCTGAACAAAAATGGCTTGCCTTCAATCAGTTCAGCATCGCCTTTGACTCGATGAATACCAACCAGGGATTCGCGAAAATCGGAGATATCCTGCTTGACGGACTTTACCTGAAAGAGGAACGGTTCGATAGTATCGACTCCTTCTCGCAACTAATCATCCGGAATTTCGACGGTTATACCCCTGATGGAGAGCCTCCTGATTCCGCCTTCATCATCGCCAGCCAATCAAATCCGGTGATTCTGCTGATGGACTATATAGAAAAGATGCAGGAGGTAGTAGTCATTGACTCTTACTCCGTCAAGCAGATCCAGCTTTCCAATGGGAAAATGGATTTCGTTGATCATACCCTGCTTGAGCTAAGTTCCACAAATATCGATCAGCTGGCACTGGATATCAAGAATATCTCTTCTGATAAAAACTGTGAGCGGGCAAAAGGGAACTTCAGCACGCGTGTTGAGAGGGATGGATTGATCAAGGCTGAATTCTCATTCTACGCATATGAACCTTTTGATTTCGATGCGACCTATCAACTGAAAAACGTTGCTCTTGTCGATTACAATCCATACTCTATATGGTATACGGATTACCCATTTAGAAAAGGGCAGATCTTCTATAACGGAACCATCTCTTCAATGAATCATGTAATTAAAATGAACAACAAATTGTTTGTGAAAAATATCTACCTCGCAGAGAAGGTCGATAACGATGTGGGAATGCACCTTCCGCTTAAGCTAATCCTGGCTATCATTCGTGATAAAGAGGGAAATATTTCACTCGAATTTCCGGTGGAAGGAGATCTGAAAGATCCTAAAATCAATTATTGGAATCTGATCGGTCAGGCATTGAAGAACCTCTTTAAAAAAATCTTCTCTCCCCCTTCAAAGCAGCTAGCCATTATCTATGGTGAAAAGGTGAACCTATTCAAGGAGATTCCATTTAATTACGGACAGGTTCAGGCAAACAAGAAGCAGGAGGAACAACTGACGAAGCTGGCCAACGTGATGAAAGAGAAATCCCAGTTGATGCTTGAATTTTCACAATCTATCGACACAACTATTGAAATTGAATTTCTTGCCTGCTTCGAAGCTAAAAAGAGGTTCCTTTTTGATTCGATTAACAACAAAGTGCTCCCCGGTTCCATTACACCAGCCGATCGAAAAAAGATCAATAACCTCTCCAATGTTAATAAGAAATTCAATAAATGGCTCGACCAACAACTTGCCAATAACAATCCGGAGCTCTCTCCGCTGGAGAAATGCTTGGGCTTGATCGATAACGCAGAACTGCAGAAGATTCAGCAAGTAAGGATGAAGAAAAGAAACCAGATGGTCGAAAATTACCTGATTTCTCTCGGCATTCTCAATTCCCGTTTCAAGGTATATACGAATCGTGATCCGGAACAAATCCCTGATAAAAACAGGCCTCGCTATTTGATCCTCTTTTCAATTGAAGAATAAAATCTTATATTTGCCCTCATGAAAAAGGTATTAATCATTGACGATGACAAGGTATTCAGAACCTCATTAACAAAAATGCTTGTCAAGGCCGGTTATGCAACGGTTACAGCCAGTGAAGGTGAAGAGGGATTAACCCTCTTTAAAGAAGGAGCTATTGACCTGGTAATTACAGATATCATCATGCCCAGGATGGAAGGCATTGAAACCATCGTTGAACTCCGTAAGTTACAGTCAGATTTGAAGATCATTGCTATATCAGGAGGAGGAAAGTTACCGCCTGAAAAACACCTGCAAAATGCCAAAGCGCTCAAAGTCAATGCTGTCCTCAAAAAACCATTTTCATTCAAGCAGCTTGAAGCGATTTTGAGTACCCTGTAATCAGAACATTACAGACCGATTTCGTCCGCCACAGGTAACATTGATTCTATCGCCAGGGCAGCAAATTCGGGTAACGGAATCCCGATCTTTTCACATTCCAGGATGATTTCCCGGTTCACTGAAGCCGCAAACGCCTTTGCTTTCATGCGTTTCACAACCGACTTTGGCTTTACGCTGGAAAGTTTTTTATCCGGATAAACGTATGTTGTTGCGAAAATCAGTCCGGTAATGGTCTCTCCTGCAGCCAGCGCATGCTGGAATTCAGTGTGGCGTTCTTTCCCGGAAGAGCATTCATTGTGCATCCGGATCACATCCAGGATCTCCGGATCAATGTCATAATCCTTCAGCAACACCTCGGTTTGGGTACCATGAACGGTCGGTTCAGCGTTGGTGGTCTCCACATCCAGGTCGTGAAGCAACCCAGCCATAGCCCATTGTTCTTCATCCCTGCCAAGTCTCCCGGCCAATCCCCTCATAACTGCTTCTGAGGCGAGAGAGTGAAAGATCATTTTTTCGTTTTTGATATGATTGTGGATTATTTCAATGGCTTGTGTTCTGGTTATTGACATGGAGAATATTGTTTATAAGTTGGTGAGTAAAAAAGTGAATTAATTATTAGCAAATGTATTACCTTTTCAATAAAAACGGATTAACAGGAAAATTTAGATCATAGAAGAGCTTGAGTCATTCAATGAGAAGTATCGGAAAAGAACTACTCACCAACTCACCAGTTCACCTTCTCAAATACAGTATTTTACAAAAAAAGTGCTGCCAAACATATAACCTTTTGCCCCTGAACCGGATTAATGTCTAAAAATTGAACATGAAACGAATCAGGATTACTTGGGCTTTGCTTTTGACGTTGGGTTTTTTTGTCCCCTGTTATGTGATCGGAAACGAAATCTCATCTGCACAATCAGGGAACTGGGGCAGCACGACCACATGGGTTGGAGGTGAAATCCCTACCGATAACGACAATGTAACCATCCTGGGTGGACACATTATAGTAGTTGAAGCGAGCGGAAAACATTGTGGAGACCTCACCGTCAATACAGGAGGCAAACTCTACACGAACAACTCAACAACAGGATCTTATCCCCGATACATTTATACTTACGGGGATATCCTTTGTCATGGTCAGATTGGCAACGGAGTTACATACGACCGGATCGGGTTCAATATCGAAGGAAATTTCTGTACTATATCGGGAACCGGGATGTTTAATGCATCCCGAATCCGGAAGTATAAAAATGATCATGATACCACCACGCTGACAATCTCTATGCTTGTTTCGTTAGACTATGGAGGAACTGCATTCTACAACAACAAATCGGGTACTGTATTCAATTTGATCATCGAAGAGGGGGATACACTCACGATACCCGGTGACGGAATTTCTACCGGGAATATCGCTATCGACGGAATAAACGGAGGCGCCAGCTCCACGGGTGGCGGATCCATCACTGTAGATGGAACCCTCCTGGTATCCGGAATTCTCTATCTGACAAACAGCAATTCGGCTAATCCGGTTTCAGTGGTAATCCATGACGGAGGCCTGATCGAAACAGCATCGATCAGTTGTCCGAACAGCGGTGCATCCGGTCATACATTTACCATCAATAATGGGGGACAACTTACCTTGACCTCCGGTGACTGGGGTGAGATCGGGTATACCAATAATAGTTACTCTTTTGAAACCGGTTCTGTTGTCGAATACTCAGCTGACACCGCACAAACTGTTGGAAATCCTGCTGACTATCACCATTTGGTAATATCGGGAACAGGTTTGAAAACCATCATTACCGATCTGGAATCAGGGGGAAATCTATCAATAGAAGACAGTGCCACACTGGAACTGGAAGCCGGAAAATCATTTACTGTATCAGGAAACTGTACGCTCTCAGGTGAGGAGTGCATGGTGTTGAAATCGCCTTCTGATTCCGGAGCTGCCGCTTCCTTCATCCACAACGGATCAATAAGCGGCAATGGAACAGTGATAATCGAGAGATATATTAAAAAATACCAGAGTACGGGTGATTCCAGGTATCATATGCTATCCAGCCCTGTTACGTCCCAGGCTATCCAACCCGAATTTGTCGGCAATCCCCCGGAAGTGGAAGTTGATTTTTACCGGTGGGAAGAGACTACAGGAACATGGATCAACTGCAAAGACAGTACAGGAGTTTGGAACATTAATTTCCAAGCTGGTGACAACCGGAATTTCATTCCGGTGTCCGGTTACCTGGTGGCCTATCCTGAAGATGTGACAAAGAGTTTTACCGGCTCTCTGAACACCGGAGATCTTTCGCCAGGCATTACATATACTACAGGAGTTTATGCCGGTTTCAACCTTACAGGCAATCCATTTACATCGGCATTAAATGGAGAGATCGATAGTTGGGTGAAGAGTAATGTCGATAACGCGATCTGGGTGTGGGATGGTGAAACAGGGAATTACAAGAGCTGGAATGGAAGCGTAGGGACGCTGACAGATGGGATCATTCCGGCAATGCAGGGCTTTTTCGTTCATACGAATGGCTCTTCTCCTTCGCTCACCATTCCTGCCTCGTCTCGCGTTCATGCCACGCAGACGTTCTATAAATCAACACTGGAAAACACCCTTTACATAATTGTAAAGATGGATCGGTTGCGTGATGGTGTTGTCATTCAATGCAACGACTCGGCTTACGTGGGTTACGATGCTAACTATGATGTCCTGAAAATGTTCGGATCGCAGGATGCCCCACAGATTTTCATCGAAGAGGATGAGATTTATCTCTCAATAGATGTTCGTCCATCTGGTGCATCGGGGTGGTATTTTCCGCTTGGATTCATTGCAGGAACCACAGGCGAACATCAATTGATATTCGAAGGGATTGAAACCTTCCTGACAGGAGAAAATATCTATCTTGAAGATCATCTGGAGCAACAGATAACGAATTTACGAACCGATACGGTCTACTCATTCTATGCGGAGGAAGGCCCTCAATCCGACCGGTTTACTGTCAGGTTTGGAGACCCGGCTGCACTCAGTCAACCAGAAAGCGAACAACATATTACACTTATAGCGAGAGGCAATATTTTGATTATCAATGGTCTGAGCAACTCAAACTATTCCACATATATACAGCTTTATGACCTGACTGGCAGAATGGTTCATGCTCAATATGTGAAATCAGATAATAACCAAATAGAGACTTCAGTTCCTGCGGGATATTACCTTGTCAGAATAGATACCGGAAAAGAGATCATGACCAGAAAAATCTACTTGCCCGGAAAGATTAATGAAAGATAACAAGATCACCGAGAGATGAAAAAAAATTGGAAAGCAATTGGTTTGGGGATTATTTGCTGGGCAGGGATCTCCATATCCGGATGGGCAGATCCACCGGATACCCCCCCTCCTATGCCTGGAAATCACGGCCAGAATGGAAATGCACCTGTAGGAGCACCAATTGATGGTGGACTGGGAATATTGCTGGCACTGGGAGCTACTTATGGAAGTAGAAAGGTGTATCAGGTATGGAAGAAACAACGTGAGACGTAGGACGTAAGAGGTGAGAGGTAAGAGGTCATAGGAAAGTAGTTCCAGTTCACCTGGTCACCTGGTCACTTGTTACCGCTTCTTTTTGAAAAATACTTTCAACAATTGGTTGCATTGCTCCTCGAGTACGCCTGACATTACTTTTGTCTTCGGATGTAACAGAGGGTGATCTACCAACCTGTAGCCTCGTTTTTCATCTGCAGTGCCAAATACAATTCTCCCGATTTGTGTCCAGAAAGCTGCTCCGGCACACATCACACAAGGTTCCAGCGTTACATAAAGAGTACATTCGTTCAGGTATTTTCCTCCCAGGTTCGATGAAGCAGCTGTGAATGCCTGCATTTCTGCATGAGCAGTTACGTCGTTTAGGATTTCGGTCAGGTTATGAGCCCGGGCCAGCACATCATTTTCACATACGATGATAGCTCCTGCCGGGACTTCCTGTTTGTCAAATGCTTTGGCTGCTTCCTTCAGCGCTTCATTCATGAAGTATTCATCGGAAAAGAGTTCGTATGAGGTGCCGGAAGCCATAGAAAATAGCTATTTTCGAAGTTCGCTTACAATAATATCAATTTCTCTGAAGCCACAACTTTCCCTTTTTCTTCAAGAACCAGGATGTAGATGCCTTTAGCCTGACCTGTTAAATCAACCCGGGTGGAGAATTTTCCTTCTGTCTGAAGATTCTCCGTGAGAACAGTCTGGCCCGTGGTATTGATCAGCTTGACTTTCAGGATAGCCGGAGTTATCAGATCAAATGAAATATTCACCTGATTTGTTGCCGGGTTTGGATATAGATTCATCGCTGTTTTTGATTGCTCATCCATACCAACGACAGGATCCCAGGTGGTGGTAAACAGTCCGCGGCCATGTGAGGCTGCCAAAACCGTATGATCTACGTTCCGGAGACGAAGCATATCTGTTCTTACATTCGCCATGCCATCGGTGACAGGTTCCCAGAATACGGGCGTCGTCAGAATATCTTCTGTTATCCAGACACCTGTTTCGGTAGCGAGCATTACATTGCGCGAATAATCCGGGTGGATCAGTGCCCAGCGAATTGGCATATCCGGAAGGTTGGCTTCCACATCTGTCCAGCTTTGACCGCCGTTGGCAGTAACCCAGACCGATGGAATGCCATAATTGGAGAAGGTCGCTACCAGTGTATCTTCAGAGGCTCCAACAGCAATACAGGAGACATTTCCGACAGGAAAGTTGGAGCTTCCAATCTCATTGATTACAGGTGTATTATTGATATTCTCTGCTTTGAATATCCTTCCCTGTTGGTTTCCAACGAAAATAGTGGCCTGACCTGTTGGTGAGTGAGGGGAATATGTCACGGCAGAAAAGTAGAGACTCGATCCTGAATTGATATTGATGTATGAGCCCTGCTCGTTTCCTGTGATATTTCGAAGCCGCAATATATGATCAGCAAAATTGCCTACGAAATCGACGGCATTGGCATAAATCTCATTGCGATGAAAATCAAAAGCTGCCGGTGAGATAAACGTGCCACTCGACCAGTCGTTCAGGCTGTTTATCCAACTACCATTCATGTAAACATAATATCTGTTATAGTATACTGAGGTGACCGATAAGCTGCTTCCGTCTTCATCAAAGAAGCAATAAGCTCCGTCACCGCCACTCCACATATCGTCAATAGTTAAAGGATTCCCACTGTAATAGAGTGAACCGTTATCCTGTAATCCGCCAAGATAGGATATCGCACCAGCTGTTGGATTGATGGCGCAGGTATAGAATTGAAGGGTATTATAGTTACTGTTTCGCTGTTCAAAAGCCGGGTAGTTGACAATTCCGTTGTAGGTATAAAATACACCACCGTCTGTTCCAAAGAGGATCTCCTGGGATGATCCGGGTTTGTAGACGATAATATGCTGATCTGCATGAATGTAATCAGATCCGCCACCGCTATACATTTTAGACCAATCACTAACCCTGTACCAACTATCTCCACCGTTGACAGAGTGGTGCATATCCAATCCGCCTATATAGACGTTATCCGGATTATTCGGATCTACTGCAGCATCCAGAGCATGCCAGGCTATGGTGGCAAAGTTATCCCCGCTTGTCAGGTCCTGAGGCAACGCCTTCTCTGTCCAGGTGACTCCTTTATCATCGGACCGGAGGACATAGTAACAATAGAAATACCTGAAGTTGTTGGACGTCCTGATGTAACCAGATGCCACAAGAGCATATACAACATTCGCATCCGATTGAGATGCGGCCATGATGACTCGTCCAGGAAGGGGATAATCGGGATCATTTTCGATAATAATCTTATAATCTTCATTGATGATCCAACTGCCAGGTAAGCCCGAATCAGAATAGAGGATCGTAGCGCCTCCTTCATCATTCAGGTTGGGACGGCTGCCAATATAGATCCTTCCGTCGGGACCCTCTTCAATACAAGCAGGAGAGTAAGGCACATCGGATCCATAAATATCCGGGAGCACCTGTTCCCATGTCACGCCTCCATCGTCAGACCTGTATAATCCATTGGAAGGTTCACTTTGATGAACTCCATGATATTGGCCCGATACGACTCCAGCGTATATCACACTCGTTCCATTCTCATCCCGAACCATAATGTTTGTGATATACACGAAGTCAGAGGTAGAGGGCATCTGTACCCAGGTTGTTCCCCCATCTTCCGACTTCCATATACCCTGTCCCAAACCGGAACTCTCCCGGTAGGTGATCAGCGCTGTTTCCGGTTCGCCTGTGCCTATATAAAAGGTCTGTGTATTATTGGGGTCGTAGGTCATGCATCGGATGCTCAGCACCGGCCAGAAGTCGCCAACGGGAATCCAGGATGAAAACTGACTGGTGATTTCGTTGTTGTACCACAATCCTCCGGTAACGCCACCGGTCCAAACCTTTTTCAGGTCGGGATCGTTGGGATCATACATGATCGTACGGGTTCGTCCGCCCATCTCTGCACCGGTTCCCTGCCAGCTAATCGTTGATGTGCTTTTTTGAGCCTGGAGGGCTTTCGTCTTCTGATAAGCTTTGAGCAATCGTTCTCTTGGTACCGTTTTTGTCGCTGGATCAAATGTCATCAAATATTCCTGGAAAGCGGCTGCTCCAGGTTGATCAACAGATTTCTCGCTGCCATTTTTCGCCAATATCGGAGCATGTTTGTATTCATTCAACAAGAAGGTTTCAAACTGCGTGCGTTTATCAAATTGAGTATGATTCAAAAATGAGATAAAGTCTGCAAAGACAAATGAAACTAAGATCAGTAAAGTGCCAGCAAGAAAAACGGCAGGATGATTCAACGTTCTGGTTTTCATATCAGAAAAATATTTGAGGGTGTAAAATCATTATTATTAGTGCCTTACAAAGATAACAGTTTTTATTCCAGAAGGTTGCGTCAGCGTATATCGGTTATGCGCTGTTTCAGATCTTCCAGCTCATACGCATCGCGCAAATGATATGGGCCAATCCGGGTGCGGCAAAGCGCCCCCAGGTAAGCTCCGGTTTTCAGAGCTTTGCCGAAATCTCTGGCCAGTGCCCGAATATAGGTTCCTTTGCTACAGACAATACGGAAATGTACTTCAGGCATTGTGATTGAATCAATCTCAAACTCAACGATATTGACCGTCCTGCTATCCAGATTTACCTCTTCGGCCTGACGGGCATAATCATACGCTCTTCTTCCCTTTACCCACACAGCTGAGAATGCCGGAGGAACCTGCATAAGATCACCTTTAAACTGATTGGAAGCATTCAGGATCATCTGTTCCGTGAGGTGGTCTGCCGTAAACTTGTGGTCAATTTCACTCTCCCGGTCAAACGATGGAGTTGTAGCCCCCATGATAAAGGTACCTGTGTATTCTTTTTCAAAATTTTTAAACTCTTCGATCCTCTTTGTAAAACGACCGGTACAGAGAATCAGCAACCCGGTGGCCAGGGGATCCAGCGTACCCGTATGACCAATCTTCATCTTTTTCATCCCCATCTTCGATTTCAGGAAATAGCGCAGGTTGTTGACCACATCAAACGATGTCCACTTGAAAGGCTTGTTGATCAACAACATTTCTCCTTCAAGAAAGTTATATGTGCTGGGTAGACACATTTTAATGAACTTAAAATGCAGTTGCTGTAAGGATCGCAATCAGCCCAATGACAAAGCAATAGATTGCAAAGTAGATTAACTTTCCTTTTTTCACAATACCGACCATCCATTTACATGCGATGAGGCCGGTAATGAATGCGGCAAGAAATCCGATGAGAAGAGCTATCCATCCGACGCCGCCTTCAGTATTCATTCCTCCGTCGTAAATATCTTTAAAATTAGCGCAAATGATCGGGATCAATACCATCAGAAAAGAGAATCGCGCTACATTGGCTTTTTTATTTCCTAACAATAAACCCGTTGATATGGTTGCCCCTGCACGGGAGATACCAGGCAATACTGCAAAAGCCTGAGCCACACCGATAATGAGTGAGTCGAGGTATGAGATCTTCTTCTCATTATGTTTTCTCAGGTAGGTCGATGCCAGCAATAATGAGGTTACGATTAGCATAGAACCAACAAAGACAACATTTCCATCAAAGAAACTTTCTATTTCCTCCATGTAAAAAATACCAAGAATGCTGACAGGTATCATGGAAAGGAGTAGGCGGGCGATATAGGCAGTTTCCTCGTTCCACCTAAAGGCAAAGAGGCCTTTCAGCAATTTGAAAACATTCTTATGAAATACGACAATTGTACTAAGAACCGTAGCACCGTGTACCACAACTGTAAATATCAGGCTTCTTTCAGCATTTACACCCAGGATGGCTTTACCTAATTCCAGATGACCACTGCTACTTACCGGTAAAAATTCAGTAAGTCCCTGAACAGTACCAAGTATCAATGCTTCCAGCCAATCCATAAATATCAAAGAAAGAGGTTAGTCTTTAGGCTTTTTCATGATCGCAAAGATCTCTACCACGTACCCCGCAAGAATGAGGATCGGTGCCAGGGTGATCCGGCGGAAACTGAAAATATCCGGATTAAATTGTGAAGGGTCTTTGGAGCCACCGCCGATCATCAGGATAAAGCCAATAGCGATCAGGGCCAGACCAATCAGCATGAGGCGGTAGTTCTCCTTACCAAAGGCAAAATCACCTGTTGGAGGTGGTTGTTGTTTTGGCTGTGGTGCCGGTTCACCATGTTTTTTCTGTTTTTTCATTCGATTCTCGTTGGGTGCGCAAAAATACGCTATTTTTCTGAATATGGGTTAATTGTATAACGAATCTGTCTTCATCCGTATGTACTTCCGAACAGCAAAAAAAGTGGAGATCCATGATATCACGATACCCAATAAAATGACCAGTGCAAATAACATCGTGAACATCCTAATGTCCTGTAATTCCAGCAGTTCAGGAATCTCCTGGGCTGAAAAATACAATAATAACAAAAGCAAGCCGATAGCAATTACTCCACTCAGAAATCCGTTCAGAGCCGCTTTGATCAGGAACGGTCGCTGAATGAATTTTTGGGTTGCGCCCACCAGTTGCATGCTCCGTATCAAAAAGCGTTTTGCATAAACAGAGAGGCGGATCGTGTTGTTGATCAGGGCGATTGCAATAAGCAACAGGATCAGGCTAAAACCAAGAATTACCAGGCTTATCTTGTTCACATTCCGGTTTATTTGATCGACCAGCGATCGATGATAATCCACCTCTTTAACACCGGAATAGGACCGCAGTTCTTTCTCGATAAACAGGATACTGTCGGGATTGGCATAACTCGCGTTCAACCTTAATTCAATCGATGGGAGCAGTGGATTGTATCCAAGGAAGCCAACAAAATCTTCTCCCAGCTCATCCGAAAACTCCCGTGCTGCCCGCTCCCGAGTTATGTACACAGTGGATTTTACAAACCGTTGCTTGTCGAGTTTTTTCTGAAGCTCAAAGATGTCGACCTCCTTGACTCCCTCATTGATCATGATCGAAAAGCCAATATTCTCTTTGACATAATCTGATAACTTTTTCGCATGAAGTACCAGCATCCCAAGCAAGCCAAGCATAAACAACACCAGCGTGATGCTGATGATCGTGGTCACATAAGATGTGGCTATTCGTCGGCGTTGATATTCTCTTTCGTTGGGAATCATCGTATTGAATTCCGGATAAAATTACTTCTTTTTTCGTCCCTTGCCACTGCTTTCCTTTTTCATTTCCTTTTGCTCTTTGGTATTGAAACCCATATTCGACTTCAATCCGCTCAGGGTACTCTTCCAGATGAAGTTGATGATCGATTTATGTTTATCGCGTTCGAAATAGATCGTGCCTGTGCGCAATTTCCCTTTTGGGCCCGGATTGCTTTTAGGTATCAGGATATCACCGGCGATCCAGTTGATCACTCCCGATTTAATCCCCGACCAGGC
>JACNKI010000012.1 GCA_014382125.1 Bacteroidota bacterium
TCAAGGATCTAGTTATCCAGTTATCCAGCATCCAGGATCTTTCTTTGATTTATTTTGAAAATTAAGGATAAACCAGTAATTTTGCACTCCATTTTTACAACCAAGTAGTTCATTAACACAAAAAAAGACAATGTTAAAGCAGTATGAAACCGTTTTCATTATGACTCCCGTTTTGTCTGAAGAACAGATGAAGGAAACGGTAGAAAAGTTTCAGAAGTTCCTGAAAAGCAAGGACGCTGAGATTGTTTTTGAAGACAACTGGGGATTGCGCAAACTCGCCTATCCGATCCAGAAAAAGAGAACAGGTTTTTACCACCTGATTGAGTTTAAGGCTGATCCGCAAATTATCCGCGAATGGGAAGTAACATTCAAACGTGATGAACGGATCCTCCGTTTCCTGACTGTTGCACTGGAAAAACATGCCATTGCATACAATGAGAAGAAGCGGGCCAGAGCCAAAGCTAAAGCACAGGAAGAAGAAGCAACATCGTAAAAAACCTTTAAAAAGAAGTATATGAGCGCACAACAACAAGGCGAGATCAAATATCTGACTCCAATAACGGTTGATACCAAAAAGAAAAAATATTGCCGTTTCAAGAAGAGCGGAATTAAATATATTGATTACAAGGATGCCAACTTCCTGCTGAAGTTTGTGAACGAGCAGGGAAAGATCCTTCCACGAAGAATTCCAGGCACCTCAACCAAATACCAGAGAAAAGTAGCACAGGCTGTCAAGAGAGCCAGACACCTTGCATTATTACCGTATGTAGCTGACTTACTAAAATAAGGAGGAGAAGAGCATGGAAGTGATTTTAAAACAAGATATGCCCGGTTTGGGTTATACAAATGAGATCGTTACCGTTAAACCAGGTTTTGCACGGAACTATCTGATCCCAAAAGGGATGGCTATCCTGGCGACAAAACCAAATAAAAAGGTCCTGACTGAGAATGAAAAGCAGCAATCTTTCAAAGCTGATAAAATCAAGAGTGAAGCTGAAGAACTGGGTAAGAAACTGGAGAACCTGGTAATTAAAATCGGGGCGAAAGCCGCTGAGACAGGAAAGATCTTTGGTTCGGTTAATGTCATCCAGATTGCACAGGCATTAAAAGAGCAGCACGATTTCGATATTGACCGGAAGAAGATCCATCTGGATCATGATCATGTCAAAGAGCTTGGAACCTATAAAGCGTTGATAACTTTGCACAAGGAAGTCGGAGTGGAGATCAGCTTTGAAGTATTCGCCGAATAAGTATCCGCATTTTTTTCTATTTTTATCGTTTCGCAGTTTACAATTAGCTTATTGCAATTTGCATATAGAAAAGCAATTGTAGCAAAGAGCGAATAGCGAATAGCGAACAACGAACAGCTAGTAAAGGTATGATCTCCAGAAACCAGATCAAGTTCATTAACTCGCTGAAGCAAAAAAAGTTTCGGGAACAGCATCGATGCTTCCTCGCAGAAGGATCGAAGTTGGTAAAGGAGCTTTCAGAAGGGCCTTTTCAGCTTCGGCAGATCTTTTCAACCAGCGACTGGGTCCGGCAGCAATCGGATTGGATCGGTTCTTTTTCCGTTGAGCAGGTGAGCCTTTCTGAAATGGAACGTATTTCGACACTGGCATCACCAAGTCCGGTGTTAGCACTTTTTGAGATTCCCGACCAAACCATCACCCCAGCCTGCTGGGAGAATGACCTTTCTCTGGTTGTTGATGATATCCGGGATCCGGGCAATTTGGGTACGATCATACGGATTGCAGACTGGTTCGGGATCCCTCAGGTGATTTGTTCTCCGGATACGGTGGATCAGTACAATCCGAAAGTTGTTCAGGCTGCAATGGGATCTCATGCACGGATAGCATTGATCTACCAGGAGATCACTGAACTTTTTCGAGATGTTCGAAAAGAAATTCCGGTCTATGGACTGATGCTTAACGGGAAAAATTTGTATGAAGCGAATTTGGAGAAACACGGATTTATTCTGATCGGGAATGAGGCTCACGGGATATCAGAAGCTGTTTCAACGTTTGTCACCCACAAACTCACTATTCCGTTTTATCCGGCTGACCGAAAGGGACATGCAGAGTCGTTGAATGCGGCTGTAGCTGCAGGCATTGTTTGCGCAGAATTCAGAATTCAGAATGCGAGAAGCGAAAAGCGAGAAGTATGAAAAACAGATTACTTCTGCTAGTTGGTTTATTGATTATATCAGGATCGATAGTAGCCCGGGAGTTCCCGAACGAGAACAGGATCTACGATCCCAAAATCCATACCGTAATCCTTCACAAAGAGGGCTTTGAAATGGCGGCTCCCATTATCACCCTGAACTCAGGGGAACGACTGATACTTTCATTTGATGACCTTGATGTTTCCTTGAAAAACTACAGCTTTACGATCCGGCATTGTTCGGCTGAATGGCAAACATCCGAAGAGCTTCTGGTTACCGATTATATTGATGGTATCCGCGAAGAGAACATTGATGAATTCGCTTACTCATACAATACGACCGTAGAGTATATCCACTATACAGCCACTTTCCCCTCAAGGTATATAAAACCGAGGATCTCGGGAAATTATCTCCTGATCGTATATATTGACAACCCGGATGTACCTGTTCTGACGCGAAGGTTCATGGTTGTGGAATCCACTCCTGTTTCGATTGATGCCAGAGTAGTTCGCGCAGACGCACCATTGGAAAGTTACTCCAAACAACAAATCGATTTTATCGTTAACATGCCGGGATATATATTTTCGAATCCGAAACGGGAAGTCAAAATTGTGATTACCCAGAATGACCGTTGGGATAACGCAATCTGGAATCCGCAGCCCAGGTTTATCCGGGGAACCGAACTGGATTATACATTTGATCCCACCCTCACCTTCAACGGGGGCAATGAGTTTCGCGCTGTCGATATCAAGAGCTTGAGATATCAAACAGAGAATGTCAGGTTGATAGATTGGGACGGAGCCTACCAGGTGCATTTGCTGGAGGATATGAGTCGTGCGAGGAAACAATACAC
>JACNKI010000062.1 GCA_014382125.1 Bacteroidota bacterium
TCTCGGGCCGATTGGAATATACAAAATGGAAGAGAAAGAATGATATTTACTTTCCAATGCAGAAAGTAACTCAGGTTTAGGATCAGTCAGTTATGGATTCAAGGTACAAATGGGGTACAAAAAATGCATGAAATTCATGATAAAAACTTTGGATCAACGATTAAACCTGTTGAAGTCAAAGTGCTCAATGTAATCTGTAAATGAGCGGATCTTCTCCAAGTCTTCTTTTCTGAAAAGCATATGCTCGCAATCAAATATTTTCCGGGTTTTCAATTTCCTTCTTGATGCAGCCTCAAGCAATGCTTCCTTTAATCTTTTTGGGGTACCAATTTGGCATTTTTTTTCCAGGTAACCAAAATCTGGTGTAGCGAAATTGATCAGGTGTGCGACATCATAGAAATCCCTGTCTTTTTTCCTGCTGATGGCAGCAGCAATCTTTGAAGAAAACAATATTCCCAATGGCATTATTCGTATAGGGGATGTTACCCCAAAGGCGTTGATCGTTTTAATGTCGGGCCGATAATCATAATGCTGCGGTTCGGCTTCAACTTTTAGAAAAAATTTTGCCTCCCGATGCTGGCTGAGCCCCATTTTAAATTTTAGCTCAGGGAATACGAAAACCCGGCGAAATGCTTTTAAATTCTCATACCTTTCCTTATCCTCGATTATAACATCAAAACCCAGAGACTTTATCTCCCTTAGCAGATTATCCGTCATCAGAGTAAATTGCGATCTAGACAATTCGAAACAATCCAGGTCGATATCTTCCGAAAACCTTTTCAGATCATAGAAATAACGCAGTGCGGTACCTCCTATAAAAACGATCTTATCCGAGTATTTGTTTGCAAAGAGATACTTCAACATATGATGATGTAGATACTCTTTAACCATCGGATCATAGAATTCGGGCTTCTGAAGTTCCGTGGGGTACTGTCTGACTATTTCATGAAGTGCGATCATAACTGATGGATTTTTCGAATAAGCCTGACCTTCTTTTCAAGAATTTTAATGTTGAATCTACCCAGGTATTCATCCATTTTTTGCCAGTCAATATCCTTTTCCAGCACTGATCCATTAAAACGGATTTCGGCAAGATCTTCTTCGGTCTTATAGAAATTAAAAAGATAGAGCAGGTCGAGGATGGCTTTCTCTCTGTCGGCAATCATGAAACTCCTCGTCCATCCATTTACTGTCATATTTTTTAACACAAAACCGAAAAAGAACCTTGGATGGATTGAATAGTATTTGTAAATCTTGCCAAGAACGGTAAAAGTTTCGGTTTTCTTCGTGGTAATGGATGTTGAGTCAACAATGTGTTCTGGTATCAACCCGTAAAAAAGCAGCGCCTCCTGGTGACTGATGTAGGAGGGATCGTAAAGATTGTTTGCCACTAGGAAACTGAATTCCGGCACCTTTGCAAATTCATTGAAACAGTACCAGCCTTTCCTGAGTCGTAAGATATAACCCTTTTTTTGCCAGAACAGCAGGTTATCACTGTTAAAATTAGGAAAATAAAGGCGTGCGTGGCTTATTGAAAAGATTCCCTGGGGATACAACTTCTCCCTGAATTCAAGATAGCTTAAGGGCATGTTGTTGTGTTTCTAAATTTCCACAAATATACGGATTATTGGAAATAAAACAAATTAAATTTGGTGTTTCTTTAGTGAAGTAATCCTTCATTTAGTGGACAGGGTCAGAAAATTCACTTACCCGACGGGAAACGATGTTTTCTTATGCATGGTGATCCCGAGAAGGGAGCCGGCAGCGATGATATGAAACTGCGGGGCATTCTCAAAAAAATACAAATTATTGCACGATAAAATGCTTGCAATTACATTTTATTGCACGAAAATATGTGAACCGGCAATTTTTACAAGGTATTGATTATCAGAGTTGAATATAAACACTGAAAAATCAGTAGAAACATATTCAGGAATTCCCTGCGGGTAGGTACATCCGTTTCGGGGTGGGGGATAGGAGGTGTGTTATTGGGTTAATATGTGCCGATTATTTTCCGATACAGAATCTGCTGAATATGGTTCCGAGTATCTCGTCTGTAGTGATTTCACCCGTGATCTCGCCCAGGTGATGAAGTGCTTGGCGGATGTCGATGGTCAATAGGTCGGGAGAGACCCCTGTTTGAAGGCCCTCGTATATATTCTCAACAGCTTCCATGGTTTTTTTCAAGGCTTCAAGGTGGCGGGTGTTAGAGACAATGGCGCCACCGGATATCTGTTGATTCTCTACCGTTTTCATTATACTCTCTGCAATCAAATTGATGTTCTCTTTTCGCTTGGCAGAAACAAAAATGGTTTCCTGTTCAACAAAATCCTGAAATCCTTTTGGGAGCTTAGATAGCAGATCCATTTTGTTGCCGATCAGGATGAGCCGCTTCAACGGATCTTTAAGAATATTTTCAAACTCAGCCAGTGCATCTCTCACCGCTTGATAAGAATCCCTGGTGACATCAAAGAGGTATAAAATGATTGTCGCATGTTCGATCTTCGACCAGGTACGATCAATACCCATAGTCTCTATGTGATTTTCTGCTGCCCGTAATCCGGCGGTATCAATGAAACGAAAACTGAATCCATCCAGAACAATTGTATCTTCGATAGCATCGCGTGTCGTACCGGGAGTCTCTGAGACAATTGCTTTCTCTTCGTTAAGTAGCGTGTTGAGTAGCGTGGATTTTCCGACATTGGGTTTTCCGATGATCGCCACAGGGATTCCTTTCTTGATTACATTTCCAAGTGAGAAAGAGTGGATAAGTCGTGAAACCTCTGTCTTCATTTCGTCCAGTAACAGGAACAGGTCAGACCGTGAAGCAAACTCCACATCCTCCTCACTGAAGTCCAGTTCCAACTCAATAAGGGAAGTGAATTCAAGAAGTTTTTGTCGTAGTTCTTTGATTTTTTTCGAAAATCCGCCCCGCATCTGGGCCAGTGCCAGGTCGTGGGAGGATTGCGATCCCGAAGCGATCAGGTCTGCAACAGCTTCCGCTTGTGAGAGGTCGAATTTTCCGTTGAGAAAACCACGTAATGTGAACTCTCCGGGTGTCGCCAGCCTGCACCCGGAATCAACAAGTGTGTCGATGATCTGCTGTTGGATAAACTCAGAGCCGTGACAGGAGATCTCTGCAACGTCCTCTCCGGTGTATGAGTTAGGGGTTTTGAAAATGCTGATTAACACCTCATCAATAAGTTGTTCCTCACATGAAATAGAACCGTGATGAATAGAGTGGGAAGGAGATGCTGAAAAAGAGAAACTTTTATCAGATGGATTAAATAATTTTCCACAAATGGTAAACGCGTCCTGACCTGAAATACGGATCACAGCAATGGCTCCCGTTCCTGGAGCTGTGGAAAGGGCACAGATGGTGTCGGTGATGTTGGAAAGAGCCATAGGGCAAATTTACGAAATGCGTAGCATTCACGACGTAGAGCCGCAATTAATTGCGGCTTTACAGAGCCGCCATGAATGGCATTGACTTTTCTCTGTTCATTTGCCGGAGCTGCCATGAATAGTGTTGGCTTTACTCCATTCATTTGTCGGAGCCGCCATGAATGGCATTGACTTTTCTCAGTTCGTTTGTTGGAGCCGCCATGAATGGCGGCTGTACGGTGGCGCTTCAATTATTTAATTCGGCCTGCGCGATTAATCGCGCAGTGTTTTTGGATAAAAAAATCATGTTTAGATATAACCTTTTCCTGATTTCCGGATTAATGTATAAAAACGAATGAGGAAGTTGTTCAGTGATCAGTTCAGGATCGAGTCAGTCCGGATGAAGGGATACGATTACTCCCGGCCAGGGTATTATCTGGTAACCATCTGTACTAAAGTATTCAGAAGGGATTTTGGTGTAGTTTATAAAGGATTAGTTTCGCTGAGTGAAACGGGTGAGCTTGCTGAAATGACTTGGAGAAATATACCAGTGAAGTTCGATATGATTGAACTTGATGATTTTATTTTCATGCCTGATCATATGCATGGCATTATCCGGATTACAGAAAGAAAACGGGAATACCCCATGCTACCAGAATTACCGGAAATTAAAAATTCAGCCGGCATGAAGAATATAATGTCAGCATCTGCAAACGAATCTCGAGGTGGTGTGACTGGATTGAAAAATCCAATGTTATCGGATCATTCACTTGGTAAAGTAGTACGATGGTTTAAAGGAGCTTCTTCATATTATATTCATCATAAAATCGACAAATCATTTGCCTGGCATCCCAGATATTATGATGGAATACTAAGAAGCCAGCATGATCTGGATTTAGCCAGGCAATATATTAGAGAGAATCCAAAGACATGGAAGAAGGCTAAATAGAAACGATTCCCGTTTTTGCGCGATTAATCGCGCAATCCAATTATATGGCAAAGCTCCCCGTACAGCCGCAATTCATTACGGCTCAAGCCCGGGAAAAGAATATACCATCCGAATCGATTATATTTAACAGATTATTTTTCCCTTTCTTCCTTAATCTATATCTTTGAAACCTGAAGGTGAATTAATCCATATATGTACTAGATAAGAACTTTTATTCCTAAATCGTAAATCGAAAATCGTAAATCGAAAATTGTAATGAGTGTTCTCGTAAATAAAGATTCCCGTGTCATTATTCAGGGTTTTACAGGTAGCGAAGGATCCTTTCATGCTGCCCAGATGATTGATTATGGCACAAATATCGTTGGTGGCGTAACGCCTGGCAAAGGCGGCCTGTTTCATCTTGAAAGACCTGTGTTCAATACTGTTGCCGAGGCAGTGAAAGCCACGGAAGCCAATGTTTCTGTGATATTTGTTCCGCCGCCTTTTGCCGCCGATGCGATCTCTGAAGCGGCAGAAGCAGGTATTCAGGTCATTGTTTGTATCACGGAAGGGATTCCAGTCAATGATATGATCCCCGTGAAAGATTACATCGATAATAAAGGAGTCCACCTGATTGGCCCAAATTGTCCTGGAATAATTACCCCTCCGGATACCAAGATCGGAATTATGCCGGGTTTTATTCACAAACCCGGGACTATTGGTGTGGTTTCCAGAAGTGGAACGCTCTCGTATGAAGCTGTAGATCAGTTGACTAAATCCGGTTTCGGACAGTCGACAGTGATCGGCATCGGAGGCGACCCGATCCCGGGCACCACGATAAAAGATGCAGTGGAACTCTTTATGAACGATCCTGAGACAGAAGCGATCGTGATGATTGGAGAGATTGGAGGGAACATGGAGACCGATGCAGGATACTGGATTAAAGAGCATGGGACGAAACCGGTAGTGAGTTTTATCGCCGGTGCTACAGCACCCAAAGGGCGTACCATGGGACATGCTGGAGCTATCGTCGGAGGTAAAGCAGACACTGCACAGGCAAAGAAAGAGATCCTGAATGAATGTGGTGTCTTCGTCATTGAATCCCCCGCTGATATAGCGGCTATCCTGCTCAAGGCGATGAAAAAATAATTACCGGGTTGGAATCCACTGATAAGCCCCCAGGTCTGGGGTGGTTCCTCTCTCGACGCCTTCAATATCGAACGGCACGCCCATCTGAATTCCTTTATCAATAACAGGAGAGAGACTGTCGATCCGGAAGTTATACAATAATGGATCAACAAACAGGGGATCTTCATTTGCGAAACAACCGATATACCTCTGCGGGTCGGTAAGAGGTGTTTCAGTCCGAAGAAGAGCGTGATCGAAAACGATCTCGAAAGGAACGGCATCCATCTGGTCCAGTAGGACCTCATCTACTTCAGATCCGTAAATGATGCTATTTCCAAAGAAAGTATTGGTCAAAGCTCCTGGTACCTTATTGCCAAGTGTGTCGTAGCTGAAGTTCTTGATGTTGAGTGAAGGAGAGAACCTGACAGAGTTTCCCCAGTAGTTCCCGATTGTTAATTGACGGAAATCGTAGGTGCCACCTTTTTCCACCCAAAGAGCAGCGCCTCCGTTGTTGCCGATCACACAATTGGTTGAAACGATAGAGCTCGCATATGCGAAGATGGCATCAGAAGTCGTATTCTGTATGATTGTGTTGTGGAGCTTCAGCATGGGTTCTGCCGAGATACCGGGCACACCGATCTGGATACCGAATATGCTGTTTTTGATGATGGCATAATTGATCTCGTGCTCTTTTGAACCACTTTCGAAGAAGATACCAAACCATTGGCCGGGAAGATCACGATAGAATGGGTCCAGCCGGTCGCCCTGGAACCTGACGGGATGTTCCAGGTTCCCGAGAACTTTTAAAGAAGCATCATAAGCGACTGCGAAATAAGCATATTTGTGAAAATAGACTTTACTCCCGGGCATAATCAATAGCGACGAAGAGGTGTCTACCTGCAGATATCCATAGATGACATAGGGTTTCAGACTATCCCAAACGATGTTTCCTTTAAGTGTGACTTGTTTCATGAACCGGGCATTTTGCCCCCAGGCCACCAGGTTCACGTCCTGAAGATTCCCATTCAGTGAAAATAATATGGAGTCGGCAACGACAAAAGGAGTATTCTGATTGTTTGGATCAACGGTCACCCGGATGAAAATAAAGATGCTGTCGTGACCCGGTATCTCAATATTAGAAACTACCAGGGAAGAATCCCCATCGATGTTGATACGGTAGTTGGAAGCTTGTCCGCCAGCCAGGTTGATCTGAGAGATGCTCACTTTGTTGTCGTTGTTATTATATACGATCAACCGCTGAGTAATCGATCCAATTGTCGAAAAGACGGTATCGAAAAAAACGGTATCGCTTGAGAAGCTGAGTCTCAGGGAGGAGTTTGTGTCAATCTTATCCTTTTTTTTGCAGGAGAATTGTACGATTAAAATTCCGGCCAGCAGGAGGATAAAAAAAGTATATCGACGTTGTATCATGTAGCAAAATTATCAAATTCAGAGGATATTAATACAACCGTAAAATGCATGGAATATTGTACTTTTGCAGTTCTTTGTATTTCGCCTATCTTTGAACATACTGATAATTCTAATTAAATGAGTTATATCAATTTTGATAAGAACCAACTTGTCAACTTGGAGTACTCGCTGCAACGTGAGATGATCCGGTCGAACCGTGCAGGTTCTTACGCTAGTTCCACTATCATCAATTGCAATACCCGGAAATATCATGGTTTTCTGGTTACGCCACAACCCGGTATTGATTATGATAATCATGTGTTGCTCTCTTCGGTGGATGAGACTGTCATTCAACAGGAAGCAGAGTTCAACCTGGGTATTCACAAGTATAAAGGAGGTAAATATAATCCCAAAGGGCATAAATATATTCGTGACTTTTCTGTTGATGAGGTGCCCAGGCTCGTCTACAGAGTAGGGGGGGTAATCCTAACAAGAGAGACGATTCTTATCACGCAGGAAGATCGGATCATTATCAAATACACACTAGAGGAGGCTCATTCTCCCACCCGCATCCGTCTCCGACCATTTCTTGCTTTCCGGAATGTCCATCATCTCAGCAAAGAGAATACCTATGCAGATAAAAAGTATAAGAAGGTAGCGGGTGGGATCCGTGTGAAGATGTATGAGGGCTATACAGACCTATTCATGCAACTCTCCAAAGAGAATGAATACACCCATGTGCCGGATTGGTATTATGATATTGAGTATCAGGAGGAGATGGACAGAGGATATGCATGCCACGAAGATCTTTATGTTCCCGGATTTTTTGAGTTTGATATCAAGAAGGGAGAGTCGGTCTGCTTTTCGGCCGGAACAACTGAGGTTGCACCGAAGAGCATCAAGCGGGTATATACTTATGAGTTGAAGAAACGGATCCCTAGAGATGATTTTGAAAATTGCCTCGCTAACGCAGCGCAGCAATTCATCGTGAAAAGGGGAGACAAGACCGATATCATTGCCGGTTTTCCATGGTTTGGACGCTGGGGACGGGATACTTTCATCGCTTTGCCTGGATTGACCCTGGTAACGGGTGATCATAAAATATGTAAAGCGGTAATTGATACGATGATCAAGCAGATGAAGGGTCCGCTTTTTCCGAATATTGATTTTGGCAAGGACTCTTCCTACAACAGTGCAGATGGATCTTTGTGGTTTTTTTGGGCACTTCAACAATATACGATAGCCATTGGCCATCAAAAGTTAGTATGGAAAGAATACGGCTGGAAGATGAAACAGATTCTCGAGGGGTATCGAAGCGGGATAGAATTTAATATTCATATGGAACCTTCCGGGCTAATCTATGCAGGTATTCCGGGGAAAGCGGTGACCTGGATGGATGCGATTGCATATGGCAAACCGGTCACACCACGCATCGGACTCGTGGTAGAGATCAATGCCCTGTGGTACAACGCAATTATGTTCAGTCTGGAGATAGCCAACGAGGCTGGAGATATGGATTTTGTCAGAAATTGGAATGATATTGCAAAAATGATCCCGGGTGCGTTTCTTGAAACTTTCTGGAATGCTGAAAAAGGAATGCTGGCCGATTATGTGGATGGTGAATACAAAGATTGGTCCGTTCGACCCAATATGGTCTTTGCAACTTCATTGCCTTTCAGCCCGGTTGATGAAGAGATCAGAAAACGAGTGCTCAGCAGGATCAAACAGGAGTTACTTACGATACGTGGTCTGCGTACCCTGACACCAGTAAGTGCAGCTTATAAAGGGATCTATTTCGGAGATCAGACTGAGCGTGATCAAGCTTATCACCAGGGAACTGTATGGCCCTGGTTGTTTGGCCATTTTGCAGAGGGTTATCTGAAGATCCACGGCAGGAGCGGCCTCTCCTTTATCAAAGGATATTATGAAGAATTTGCGCAGACATTGACTGAACATGGAGTAGGTACGATCTCTGAGATTTATGATGGCGACCCACCACATACCCCAAGGGGAGCTATCTCCCAGGCCTGGTCTGTTGCAGAGATCCTTCGGGTGAATCAGTTGATTCAGGAGTATGATAGAGATTAAGAATTAAGAATTAGGAATTAAGAATTATAACAGAAGAGAATGAGTGAATTAGATAATTCGTCATTCGTCATTCGTCATTCGTAATTGGGTATGCGTGTATTGATGTTTGGTTGGGAGTTTCCGCCCCATATCACCGGCGGACTCGGAACGGCTTGTTTTGGCCTGACAAAAGGGATGGTAAAACTGGGAACGGATGTGATCTTTGTCGTGCCTAAAGCATACGGTGATGAGTCCCATCCTGGCTTCCGGCTGATCAATGCCAGCGATGTAGCGATGGATTTCAAGGATAGTGAACAACAGGAGTTCTGGAATAAGATCAAATACATAGAGATTGGATCAAACCTTGTGCCCTACTTGGAACCGGAAGTGTTTGAGACCTTGGCCGAAAAGGAGACGAGGGAGACTTCTGAAAAGACCAGGACGATATTCTTCAGAAAATTCAAATTTTCCGGCAAATATGGAAAAAACCTGATGCAGGAGGTCTCCCGTTATGCGTTGATCGCTTCATCCATTGCAACACAGTACGGATTTGATGTGATTCATTCTCATGACTGGCTGACGTATCCGGCAGGGATTGCAGCAAAAAAAATAAGCGGGAAACCGCTTGTAATCCATGTCCATGCAACAGAGTTTGACCGCTCCGGTAAGAATGTGAATGCTTCGGTGTTTGAGATCGAGCAGAAAGGGATGCAGGAAGCCGACCGCGTGATCACAGTAAGTAACCTGACCCGGCAGATTGTTATTGAAAAGTATGGCATTAATCCTGAAAAAGTTGTTACTGTCCACAATGCTGTTGAACCATCATACCGTCATGAGACTGCAACCATCAGGAAGCATTTGAAAGAGAAGGTGGTCACTTTCCTGGGGCGGGTAACCTACCAGAAGGGGCCTGATTATTTTGTTGAAGCTGCACACAAAGTGCTGAAGAGAGACGAGAATGTGCGATTTGTCATGGCCGGCTCGGGCGATTTGCTGAACAGAATGGTGCGCCGGATCGCAAAGCTGAAGATGGGCACGAAGTTTCATTTCACAGGCTTCCTTGCAGGAGCAGAGGTTGATACGATGTTTGCTATGAGCGATGTTTATGTCATGCCATCCGTTTCGGAACCTTTCGGGATCTCTCCCCTGGAGGCAATGCGTTCGAATGTACCGGTCGTGATCTCCAAGCAGTCGGGTGTTTCGGAGATCCTTAAGCACGCCATAAAAGTGGACTTCTGGGATATTGATGCTATGGCGGATGCCATATACGGGATCCTGCATTATGATGGGTTGCAGAAATTGTTTGTCCAGTATGGCAAAGAGGAAGTAGATAATCTGAAATGGGAAAATGCGGCATACAATGTGCTTGAAGTATATAAATCAGTATTATGAAATTCATCAATCTTTGTTTTCAGGTTCATCAGCCATACAGGTTACGTACCTACAGATTCTTCAATATTGGGCTGGACCACCAATACTATGATGATTATCAGAATCGGCATATCATCCAGCGTGTTGCCGAGCGATCATACTTGCCAGCCAACAGAATGATGCTTGACATGATCCGTGAGTTTGGTTCATCGTTCAAAGTTACCTTCTCGATTTCCGGCCCGGCGCTTGAGCAATTGTTGCAACATGCACCTGAAGTCATTCACGGATTTCAGGAGTTGGCTGCCACCGGCTGTGTGGAATTTACAGGAGAAACATATTCTCACTCCCTGGCATCACTGGGCAGTAAAGAGGAGTTTATCAGGCAGATTGAGAAGCATCGCGACAGGATCAATGACCTATTTAACCAACGACCTACAACGTTTCGAAATACAGAGTTGATCTTTGATGATCAGATCGGTCAGACTGTTGCGGAATTGGGTTTCTCTACCATGCTTACTGAAGGAGCCAAACATGTTCTCGGTTGGAAGAGCCCTAATTTCCTCTATTGCAGCGAGGCAAATCCAAAGCTAAAGTTGTTGCTGAGGAATTTCAGGCTGAGCGACGATATCATCTTTCGTTTCTCGAACAGAGATTGGTCCGAGTGGCCAATCACCACGGAGAAATTTGTTAACTGGTTAAATAAGGTTCCTGAGAAAGAAGAGGTCGTAAATCTCTTTCTGAACTATGAAACCCTCGGAGAACAACAACGAGAAGAGACCGGCATCTTTGATTTTTTCTATACCTTGCCAGGGGCAGTATTTTCTGACTCAACCTACAATTTTTCCACACCTAGTGAATTGAGTGAGAAACTCCAACCGGTAGCTCCGGTTTCGGTACTCTATCCAATCTCCTGGGCGGATGAGGAAAAAGACCTTACTGCCTGGCTCGGTAATGAGCTTCAGGATGAAGCTTTTGGGAAATTATATGGCATCGAGAAGGATGTGATGGCGTGTGATAAACCCGATGTGATACGTGACTGGGAAAGGTTACAGGCGAGCGACCATTTTTATTATATGTGTACGAAGTGGTTCTCCGATGGTGAAGTACATAAATATTTTAATCCATACAACTCACCATATGAAGCGTTTATCAACTATATGAACGTGCTTTCTGATTTTATCATCCGTGTGAACGAGAAAGATAAGCCTGCCAAAGAGGCAAAATCGAAAAAGAGTGTTACGAAGCCTAAAGTAAAAGCAAAAATAAAAACAAAAACAAAAACAAAACCAAAGACTAAGGGAAAAGCAAAACCAACAACCAAGATAGCAGCGCGCAAGCCAAGAGTAAAGAGAGCTACAACAACCAAACCAAAGAAGAGAAACTAATTCAGATAACCGGCCTGGTCTATGGTACTAAAAGAGAATCTCATCATCAATCCTGATTACCTGTTTGAAACCAGTTGGGAGGTATGTAATAAAGTGGGAGGGATCTATACGGTCATCTCAACCAAAGCCCTGACACTGGTCAACGAGTATAAAGATAACTATATTCTGATCGGCCCTGATATCTGGAAGGAGACACATGAGAATCCTCTCTTTACTGAGGATCAATACCTCTTTAAATCATGGCGCCAGCATGCTGAAAGCGAAGAGCTGCGGATCAAGATTGGCAGATGGAATGTCAGTGGCCAACCCCTCACTATTCTGGTAGATTTCACAAAATTCTTCACGGAGAAAGACAGTATCCTGTCGAAATTCTGGGAGAACTATCAGCTCGATTCCCTTTCCGGTGCATGGGACTATATTGAACCAGCTCTTTTTGGTTATGCAGCTGGAAAGATCATTGAAAGTTTTTATAACTACAACCTCTCTCATCAGGATAAAATTGTTGCCCACTTCCATGAATGGATGACCGGTACCGGTATTCTATACCTGAAAGAGGAGGTGCCACAGGTGGGAACAGTCTTTACTACACATGCAACCGTGATTGGAAGATGTATCGCCGGCAACGGGTTGCCTCTTTACAAAGACTTAGAGCTATATGATGGAGATCAGGTTGCACACCGTTTTGGTGTGGTTTCGAAACATTCTCTGGAGAAGCTTGCTGCTCAGGAAGCAGATGCCTTTACAACCGTTAGTGGTATCACAAATAATGAATGTATTCAGTTTTTAGGAAAATCTGTCGATGAAGTGACCCCAAATGGTTTTGAGGACTCATTTGTACCTGCCCGGGAAGCCTATATTGCCAAACGTGATATCGCACGGAAGAAGCTTTTAGAAGTTACTGAAGGATTATTAAATCAGAAGATGTCGAAGGATAGTATCCTTTTGATTACCAGTGGGCGGTATGAATTTCATAATAAGGGTATCGATCTCTTTATCAATACCATGGGCAAATTGAATACCCATGAGAAGGTTGGCTCACTTATCATTGCTTTCATCATGGTGCCTGCTTACCAGTCGGGGCCGCGACAGGACTTGATAGCCAGGATTGGAAAACAAGATTTTAATCATCCCCTCCAGGAGGAGTACCTCACACATGGACTTCATGAACCAGAGAATGACTGGATCCTCCACGGTATCCGGGAGAATAATCTCCTGAACAGAACAGAAGATAAGGTGAAAATTATTTTTGTGCCCGCATACCTGGACGGGCATGATGGGATCTTTGATCTCGATTACTATGATTTATTGATTGGATTTGATGGTTCTATTTTTCCATCCTACTATGAGCCATGGGGATATACACCTCTTGAGAGTATGGCCTTCCATATCCCTACTATCACAACTTCCCTTGCCGGTTTTGGTCAATGGGTTCAAGAGCTTTTTCCTGCGGTAAAGGAATGTATCTCGGTGGTAGAAAGAACCGATGATAATACGGCAGAAGTTGTTGACGAGATAGTCAATAAAGTTGTAACCTGTTCAAATAAAACAGAAAAGGATATCATCAAAGTACGGATTAAAGCGTATGAGATTTCTCGCTCGGCGTTATGGAAGAACCTGATTAGTCATTACAAACACGTATTCTCGCTTGCGATAGGTAAATCAATGGAAAGAGTTGATCAATTCCAGGTCAAACTACCACAGGTTCAGACTCCCAGGATCAAGTGGGTAACAGAGATTAAGCCTGAATGGAGAAAGGTTCTGGTTCAGCAACGTATTCCGGAAACCCTTGATGGCCTGGAGTCTCTTTCAAGAAACTTATGGTGGTCGTGGAATTACGAAGGAAGTGAACTCTTCGAACAGATAAATAAAGAACGCTGGTATGAGTTGAAGTTTAATCCTGTTGCACTTCTGGAGTCACTCACCTACGAGGAGCTTAAACAGCTGAGTATTAATGAGAAATTCATTGCCAGGTTAAAAAAAGTGTTGGCTAAATTTGATGCTTACATGGCGAAAGGGGAGGAGAAACCCAGGGAACTGATTGCATACTTCAGCATGGAGTTTGGTTTACATGACACTATTAAGATCTATTCAGGCGGACTTGGAATGCTTGCCGGTGATTATCTTAAAGAGGCCAGTGACTCAAATGTCAACATGGTTGGAGTTGGCTTGCTTTACAGATATGGATATTTCAAGCAGAGTCTTTCTCTTTTTGGTGATCAGATAGCGACCTACACGCCACAAAAATTCACACACCTGCCTTTGAACCCGGTTCGCGACGATAAAGGAAACTGGATCAAAGTGACTTTTGCTCTTCCGGGCCGGACGATGTATGCCAAGATCTGGCGTGTTGATGTTGGTCGTATCCCTCTCTATCTCATGGATACAGATATTGAAGAAAATCAGGAGTCAGACCGTTTTATCACTCATCATCTTTATGGAGGAGATCTTGAGAACCGGTTGCGGCAAGAGATTTTACTTGGTATCGGTGGGATTAGAACACTGGATTCGTTAGGAGTGAAGCCGGATCTGTTCCATAGTAATGAAGGACACTCGGCATTCATTGGCCTCGAGCGGCTACAAAAGTATATCCAGCATGAAAGACTTACTTTTACCCAGGCATCTGAAGTGGTACGAGCATCTACTCTTTTTACAACCCACACACCTGTTCCGGCCGGACACGACACTTTTCCGGAAGACCTGATGAGGAGGTATCTCTCCTATATTTCCGACCACCTGAACATCAGCTGGGAGCAATTTATGAATCTTGGGCGGATGGTAGAGAATGATCCGGATGAGAAATTCTCTATGAGTGTATTGGCAGCGAATCTCTCCCAGGAGATCAACGGAGTGAGCAAGATTCACGGTGCTGTATCTGGCGAAATGTTCAGTAAGTTATATACGGGGTATTATCCAAAAGAGCTGCATATTGGGTATGTAACAAATGGTGTTCATTATCCAACATGGACAGCCAAATCATGGCAATTGCTCTACCTGAAAGAGTTTGGAGAAGATTTTCTTGCAGATCAATCCAATCCGGAATACTGGAAAAAGATTCATCTGGTTGATGATGAGATCGTCTGGAAGACCAAAATGAAGCAAAAGGATCAGTTGTCAACGTACCTGCTTCAGCGGATTTATGATGATATGACGAGAAGGAATGAAAATCCGAAGCTAATCTTCAAACTCCGGGATTCACTTCCGAAAAATGCAATGACATTTGGCTTCGCCCGGCGTTTTGCTACTTACAAAAGAGCTCACTTGCTCTTCAGCAACCTGGACCGGCTGGACCGGATTGTCAACAATGAGAAACAACCCGTTCAGTTCATCTTTGCCGGTAAAGCTCACCCGCATGATAAAGCAGGACAGGATCTCATCAAGCGTGTCTTCGAAGTGATGCACACGCCACAATTTCTGGGTAAAATCTTATTTGTTGAGAATTATGACATCGAGTTGGCTAAATATTTAATCCGAGGCGTGGATGTATGGTTAAATACTCCGACCCGACCCCTGGAAGCTTCCGGAACAAGTGGAGAGAAAGCGGTGATGAACGGGGTGATTAACTTCAGCGTGCTGGATGGAT
>JACNKI010000011.1 GCA_014382125.1 Bacteroidota bacterium
ATGAGCCTTGGTGGGATTGAATCCACAATTTGTGCACCAATCCTGACATCTCACAGGCGTTTGACAAACGAACAGAAAGCGGCAGATGGTATTAGCAATAGATTGTTAAGGTTGTCTGTTGGTATTGAAGATATTTCAGACTTAATCTGTGATTTAGAAGAAGCTGTAAGTTGAATATTCATAGTCTTAAAACCCAATCCGATGGCAAAAACACTAAACGCAAAGAAAAACGTAAAAAAAGCACCAGCAAAAACTGCTAAAGAAAAAAAAGCAGCGAAAAGAGAGAAGAAAGCTAAACGAGCTGGTTAGGAATAACCTTAGCAATAAAAATCTTGAAAAATGAAAGTAACCATCACTATTTTAATCATCATCATCGTAGCAGCATTGATGATCTTATTTATCAACTTCAATCCCGGCACCAACAAAGATCTGACAAATAATACGGCGATCATGATTGACGAGGTATTGGCCTCACGAACGCCATTGGTTAAAAAATACCCGGCCCGGTATAACCTGCTTAGTGAAACTGCAGAAAAAGGATTTAATCCTACCCAGAGTTATGGATTACCGAATTTCATGGGTCAGGATTACTTCAACGGCTATGACAACATGAATACCTATGATTCGCTTGAGTTTCCGCGAGACCACATGGCCCAGTTGGGTTTTCAAATTGGATGGTTCTTCTGGTCCGGGAATTTTCTGGATACAGACAGCAACGAGGTTGATGTCGTTGTTGTATTCTTCAGACGGGCATTGTATCCGCCACCCATCGCGGCAAAATTGGATTTATCAGATATTGAAAACCAATTGGGACAAGCGGTTGTGGCAGTAAATTATGCCAATAGAAACCTCCACGTCACAGGCATTAATCCCGTCATCTCCGGAACCGGTGGACAAATTATCTATGGTATTGAACCATTTGTTGCCCAATTTGGTGAGAATAGCGCAAGGAGTCTTAAAAAAGAGAAGATGTTCCCTATGAAAATCACCATCGTTGATACAGCAAAAGATCTTTCGATAGATCTCAACCTGATGGAGAGCAAACCTATTTTGCTTCAGGGAGACGAAGGCAAAATACCATCTATCTTTGGCTTGGGGACCTGGTATTACTCTTATCCAAATATCAAAACAAAGGGATTCGTTACATATAAAGGTGACACTAGTTTTCTCCAAGGCAAGATGTGGATGGACCACCAGTGGCTGGCTGGTATCTCGCCAACAGGTTACCCAAAAAATATTATCATTCAAGCTATTGCCAACATCACTGAAGGTTTTTCAGGGAAAACTCCGGCCTCCTTTGGCTGGGATTGGTCTGATGTGCAGTTTGATGACAATACAGAAGTTACATTTGCCAGTCCCCATTCACCAAAAACTTCGGTATTAAAGAACAAGGGGGAGAATCCACCGGCTACTGTAACACGTGATATTACCGGAAAATATATTGATGAAAATGGCAATGGTGAAAATATAACGGGCACAGTCACCATAAACAAATGGATGCGTAGCCCGAGGTCTGGTGCCTGGTACCCCAACGGCTGGGAAGTAAACATTCCTGGTAAAAAGTTGGAATTTTCCATGACTTCAACGGTTGACGACCAGTTTATCTATGCAGCAGCCAGCGAAATACGGGAAGGTGGTGTGTTTGTAAAGGGAACGAAAGAGGGAAAAGAGATCTCCGGGTATGGTTTTGGTGAAGGGGTCAATTATTCGGGTAATGAATTTTACGTGAAAGAAAATATGGCACTGCTGGGAATTGAAGATAATCCGACCAATCGAAAATTATTGGAATCCAGCCCGCCAGGAGTGTGGTTAGTCGTTCAGAGTATGATCGTTTTAGTTTCACCTGTAGCACTTCTTGTTTTAATCATTCTTGTTATCATTGTTTTGTTGAAGAAAAAGAAGCGTTCAAAATCGTAGTGAAAGACAGCTTAAGCCGCCGTCGAGTTTTCGAAATTCAGACACGTCAACCTCTTTTATTGAATAACCTGCATTTTCTAAGGTCTCTCGTGATTTCGGGAAACCTTTAGGGATCAATACCTTATCGTTCAGCCATATGCAATTGGCAGCATAACTCTCATCGTCATCGATTTTCAGGATGTTGTAGTGTTGAAACGCTGGATTCGATAAAAATTCACCACATGCGACCAGATTGTTTTGCTCCAGATATGCCAATCCTGTTTTCAAATGAAGTACGTTGTCCAGCTTAACCACAGATCCACTCATTCCATATTTCTTTAAAAACTCAATGACTTGTTGAGCTCCTTTATCATTTGTTCTCTCGGATAAGCCAATATAAAAATGCGACCCAACCATCATGATATCGCCTGCTTCGACCATTCCCGGATCCAGGACCTCTTCCATATGGGTGTAATAGTCTTTCAGCACCTTTTTGATTTCAGCGGTCTCCCCCTTTCGTGATAATGCTCCGGGATTCATCATTATCGCACACTCCCTTGTGAGCAATGCAACATCTTCAACAAATGTTGAATCAGGATGTTGTTCATCTGCTTCCAATACTAACACGTCCAGGCCACACTCATTCAGCGCGTTTAAATATTCAGCATGCTGGACAAGTGCCAGTTCATAATCCGGAAGACCTGACTTCGCAGTCGTCAATCCGTTTACCATGCTTTTTCCCGGTGTTCTTACGATCGCTCTCCTGAACATCTGTTTCCCTTCGTAAACAATGATTCTTTCTATGACAATGATAATGAAAAATACGTTTTCTACACGATCGCAGTGATACTGGTAATTATTGGCATCATATTGAAACCGATTAATAAGTAAACTAAAACACTGAAAATAAATGAGTACCTTTGCCAAAAACTCAGATTTGAAAAGCAAAAGAATTTATGGGTAGATCACAAGAAACATTCAATAAAAAGGATGTAAGAAACAAAAAAGAGAAAAAGAGAAAAGAGAAAGAGAAGAAGAGGCTGGCCAGGAAAGAGACCGAGAAAAAAGGCAGCCTGGATGACATGATTGCTTATGTCG
>JACNKI010000104.1 GCA_014382125.1 Bacteroidota bacterium
GTGGCCTGTCTGGTTCGCCACATCTGGGTTTGTTTCTGTTTCAACAGCCAGATCTTCATCTCTTCAACAGATTTCCGGTCATCAACAATCTCATCAAACGCTTCGATCAACAAGGCCTGGGTTTCAATTGGAGCCCGGTACCACTCATAGCCAATTTGTGTTGCCCAGTACATTCCCATTTCAGGTGAATGCAACGCTTTTTCGCTCAGGGATTGTAGAATTTTCAAAGAGAAATCACGATCTCCAAGGCGATTCAATGCAAGTGCAATCATCCCCTGGGAGTAGATATCTTGTTTTAACCAGAACTTTTTAGCCTGGATAGTATAGTATTGAAGTGCCTGGTTGATACTGGACGAGGAATCCGGCATCCGGTATCCGGCATCCGGCATCTGTTTGTAAAAACTTCGTGCGTAGAGGTATTTAATTTGAATAGGCGACAAGTAATTTTTCTCCATCTTATCAGGAAATCTCTTTTTCAGTTTTTCATAATCGTTGACCAATTCCTCATCCAGGTATTGAATAGCACGTTTGATCATGGCAGACACCTGGGCCTCATGCATGGGATATCTGACACCCAGATGCTTAAGGCGACCAAGACCGGTCAATATGTTTAATGTGATCACCCGGCTCTCACGCATCCCTATAAACCATGGCCAGCCACCTGAACGCTTCTGCATCTCGATGAGCTTCGCAAGGTTTTGCTTCAGGTTGTTTTCCAGGTTATTCATGTCGAAAAACAATCCGATACGACGCTTGCTCTGGGTTTCGCTTTTAGCCTCCATCACCCAGGGTGTCTCTTCCAGAATCGCTGTTTTGAGCTCCTCATTCTTCTCCAGATTCGACAGCAGGGCATCTGGCGTCAAGGCTTTCCAGCTCTCAAATACCTGTCGGATCTCCGACCGGGAATTAGCAATATATGCAGCTAAACCATTCGCATAGAAAGCCCCGAAGATCTCAACAGCATTTTTATAGATCACTTCATTCAAAGAGGGCAATGCCTGGACTACATACCAGGCTGGATTCGAGGCAAATTCAAGTGTCAACCTGTAGTTTTCAAGAGTGACATCGGGCTGAGAAGCGGAGTTTTTCAATTTATCGAATGTGAAATTGAATGTGCCTTGCCCTCTGACCGGTAACGGGAGTGACTCGGTGACCAGCATTCGATTGGTGAGCACCGGGATGGTGTTCTCTTCTCCGTCACTGAAATTTCCTGCATGTGCTGTGACACGATATTTCAACAGGCTTATGAAATTCGTAACCGGGATAGCGATGGTCCAGGAGACACCGGCACTCTGACCGGCGGGAATGGTAAACGATCTGTGATTTCCAGATGACTGATGCCGGATGCCTGATACCGGGTTCTGGATCAAATTATCCAGTGGTTGTAACGTAACTGCTTCCGACAAATTGAGCATTGATTCACCACTGATCTCATGATTACTCAGGTTGACTATTTTTGCACTGAACACAATGGTATCCCCCTGCCTGAGAAAACGGGGCGGATTGGGAAATACCATCAGATCCTTCCGGGTAATCAGCTCTTTCTCAATCAACCCGTAATCAAGCTGTTTGGTGTAGCCAAGGCCGAGCAATTTCCAGGAGGTAAAGGCATCCGGTACGGTGAACTTCAGATATAAGCTCCCCTCGGAATCGGTGGTTAATGAGGGATAAAAAAACGCTGTTTCACGAAAATCTTTCCGAATGGGAAATGCAGGTACATCCAGGCTTTCACCCTTTTCTGTGATACCCTCATCTTGAGGAGGTAGTGGCGGAAGATCTTCATTGCCGGCCATGGGAGGTTCGCCTTCCGGGGCATCCATCTTATGCACCATATATACTCCTTTTAATCCTCCCGATCGCGAGTAGAAAGGTTGTGTTACCCGAAGTCCAAACCAGTTCAACCGGTCATATTCACGGGGAGAGACAACTTCATGGGACCAACTTGAGTACCAGGAATTTGCTGAGGTTCTGAAATCATCATGGATTTCCCACGGATCGTTGAAATAGTATTTTCTGTAGAGATCGAAGGTCCAGGTATTACTCCTGAAGAGATCAAGGGAACGATCATACATAGTGGTTAACAATTGGGCCTCAACACCCTTTTTATCTGCATTGGTGATTCGAATCTTCCACTCTTCATGTTGTCCCGGGATCAGCTTGTTCCGGAATGTTTCAAATGTGATGTCGAGTTTTTTATCTGTATAGGGAACTGTGATTACCTGGTTGTTCTGGTATACCCGGTTATCTTTGACAAAGAGAAAATTCACCGAGAAATTACCACGATATGCTTCAAGGATTGGGATCTCGATCTTTTTTTGCTGGTTGTTGAGTTTGATCCACTCCCTGGATTGGAGCTGATCTTTCACCCGGATCTCCCAGATAACCTGTACATCTTTTTCACTGGTGCCGATAAGAAAGGAGGCGTACTCTCCTGGCTCTCCCTCAACCTGCAATGGAACAAACCAGTTCGTTTCGGGAACAGGAACCCGTTTGCTATCCGGATCAAATGCGATGAAGTAGACGATCTTTTCAACTTTCTGGCCGAAAGGGTCAGTCGCACTCAATTCTATTTTATAATATCCGGCATCCGGTATCCGGTATCCGGTATCTGTGAAATTCAACAGTGTATCTCTGGAAGTGTTCAACACCTTGTCGAATACCGTTGATGATATTTCCCAGGTCGCCGGGTCATCGTCGTTGTTGTAAATGTCATTTGGAAATTGAGAATAAAATTCTTCTTCCGACATGAGGGTAAGATCAGGACGACCCCAAAGACGTTTTTTGAACGGTCGTTCCGGCTCATCCAATCTGGATAGGACAACTTGTACATCGGAAGGAGTAGCCCTCCCATTCAGGTTGGTTGTGCTGAGTGAGAGCGCGTTAACTTTTGTAAGATTCAGTTTTTCAGGAACTTCGAAATCGATAATCAGTGAAATATAACCAACGGATATTGACTCCTGCCCCGAACGGGTCTCCCCGTTGATATCGGTTACATCAGCATAAACCTGGAATGTGAATACCGGTTTGGTTTGGGCTGGCACGATGAGGTCAGGGATCGCATCAAAGGAAATGGTAAACGATCCGTCCGATTGCGTGATGACAGTACCATTGAGGATCTCTGTTTCGGGGGAAGAGGGAAAGGGGTAGTACCACATCCGGTTCCAAAAGGGGAAATGAGCGGTTCGTACTACACGATAACTGACAGTACCGGCATCAACAGCATTTCCGGCATACCCGATTGCTTTGCCAACCACCGTCACCTGCTCTCCCAGTTTATAACTTCCTTCTACTGGATCGAACAGCACTTCAAAAGTGGGTCTTTTATATTCTTCCACTGAGACAGTAATTGAGCCCGATTTATTGAAGATGCGCATGTCACCTAATAATAGGCCGGTTGGCGCAATGAAGGAGCCATTGAATGCACCATAAGAATCGGTCGTGAAGGTCTGTTCTGAAATCTCCTGTCCGTTCACATCAGTGAATGCAACCCGGATTGTCTTGTTTGTTTTCAAAGAGGACGAATCTCCAGTCCGCTCAAGCATAATCCCTTTAAAATAGATAATTTGCCCCGGCCGGTATATCGCACGGTCGGTGAAAAACCGTGTCTGTTCAATGGTCCTGGTTGCCCGTGTAACGGCGGGATAGAGATAAAATGGTTCGGTGATCAACAGGTCATTTTTTTCGTGGATCTTCAGGTAAAGATTAGTATGAATGCCTCGTTTCTCTGGAGCCGGAATTGAGAAAAATCCGGAAGCATCTGAATGATATTCGCCTGTTTTCGTTGTGGTATAAACTCTCTCCCTGGAGTTATAGCTCCTGGAATAGGCTTCGGCAAGCAAGTTTGGTAAAGGCCTGCCGCTTTCCCTGTTCAATAGATAAACATCGACCCCTCCACTGGCTATACGCTGGGTAACATAACTAATTTGTGATGACCAGAGAGATTGATAGGTAAAAGGCATTTCAGGATTTTGAAAGGAGGAGTCAGATGAGGAGAAAAGGACATAGAAACCCGGCTCAACGGCAGGGATTGACATCTCCGTTTGATGCTCCTGGTAATCGCCGTCGGACGGCAATGAAACAGACCAGCTGGATACCATTTCCAAACGGGTCAGGTGGTTGAAAATCTCTGCCTGCTTCAATCCAGAAAGAACAGACGGAAATTGATCCGGATTGGCTTTTACCATCCGGAAGTGTATGGTTGAAACATTTTTAAATCCCAATGAGATCAGCGCCGGCCGGGAGGGGATAATAGCATATTCCGATGTGATATTCAGGGAAGGCTCTTTGATCTGTTTGATGAGTCTCCGGCATGCTTTACTCCCAGCTGCATCGGGAAATTTTTCATTCGCCTGCATGCATATCTGCAAGGCCTTTTTCAGATCCCACTTATGAGCACCTGAGATCAGAGGATCGTATGTTGCACCTTCTTGTATCAGTTTTTCTGCGATAACAAATGAAATTTCAGTTGAAAAAGGAGAATAGGCATAATCCTGTTCAAATTGCATCAGGGCTTGTATGTATAGACTATCTTTATAAGGCAGAGTACTTTCGCGCAATACATATGCATAGCGGTCAAGCTCAACATCAATCAACGCACGGGGATTTTTATCGTCAACGTGAAACTGATCAAGTGATTGAAATATCCGCATCGCATACCAGGGTACCGATAAAGTATCATTTTCTGGCGGAATAAACGGACCATCAACAGACCGGGCCTGAATCCCTTTGGGTTGGAGGGGGTTGTTGATAAATTTTTGAATTGGATCAAAGAAAGCTGCATTATCCAGGCTGAATGTATGGACGGATTGATTTAAAAGAAGATCCGATGTAGTAAAAAAGTCAAGTGCCCGGTGAGCCAGGAAATCAAAGAGAGTAGGACGAAACTCAGGCATTGGATCTGCTCCTCCTTTAGCAAGAACAGGCCGATCAAGGATAGCTTGAAATTGCTCAATAGGGATATCCTGCAATACGATATCATTAGATAGGGATAATCTGTAGTTGAGAATGATATGGGAGGCCAGCGTGTTGAGATCCCAGGTTTCCGGATCGTCAGATTGATCACCGGGAATGGAGGTTCGATTTTGAAAACGGTATTGATTCATCCGGAAATAGTTCCAGAAGAGCTCTCCAAGGATGGAGTGCAGGATCTGTTTAACAGGCTTCTGTAAAATGGCAATCTCCTTTTGAATCTCCCGGATGGCATGAACAGGAAAATTTTCCTGAAAATCGGAGTTCAGCCGAATCCGGTAGAGGATTGCTTTGACCACCTGGGGATTGTTTTTCTCTGAATTCGCCAGGGAATAGATTTCATCGATAATTTTCAGAGCTGACCGGGGAAGTCCCGATTCGGTAAGCGAGTCGACTTTTGCCCATTGCTTTTCGTAATTAATATCATGAGGCCGATGAATTGTGTCATTGCGAGGAACGAAGTGACGTGGCAATGGTGAACTGGTGAACTGGTGAACTAGTGAATTGGTGAGTTGGTGAGTTAGTGAGTTGGAGACCAGATGACCAGTTAATAAAAACGAAAGGATAATGAAAATAGCGATTGATCTCATAATTATTTATTTGGAATCATTAAAGGTACAATATTATCGGAAAAGATGAATATAAGAAAGCGATTTGATTTTCATGTATCAAGATAAGCGAATTCCGAGATTTCCATAAAAACAACGCAGAAAGAGTAAAATTAACACTCCTCCCAGTTGAACAGGTACTTTTCGTTATACTGAATTTCAGTTTTTTCTCTTCTTTTTGGATCTCTTTCTCTTCGGAGGCTTAATCATCGAAGTCATGGGATTTGCCAGCCCTTTGTATTCCATGAGCTCCATCTTGATAGATCCGATAATGACAGCAGATTTAATCAGCAGAGGGATGTGATTTTTATCATCCGTTATCCAGACATCCATGGGATAGGGCTGGGAGAAGACGTTTCCGGATATGACCATAGGCTGGAACCGGAGACAACGGAATGTCCCAAGGTCAGTCACCACATCATCTTTTCCCATATACAGGATTGCCGAAACGTAAATCGAATCATCCAACAAAAAGGTAATAGGAAAATTATCTCCGGGCAAAGCGTTAGAAAGGTCATAGGTTCGGGCAGCATATAATGCAGAGATCAGATCCTGCGTTCCTCTGGGCATTGATTTATTCTTGCGTGTGCTCGAATAAGTTCCTGTGAACTGGTTGAACTTTACATCATCATCGTATTCGTAATCTCCCTCTTTTGTTCGCCGGATGAATTTCCATGGAACAAGCAATTCCTTGTCTATAAAACTTTCAAACCGGTCGTTTACTTTAAAAAACAAGTTAAACGCTCCCCGGGTTTTGCCTTTGCCAACCAGGTGATAAGTTTGCCTTCCGTTCACCTCTTCCAGATCAAATTTAACCTCCGCCGTAGCTATTCCGGCAGTTACCTTTCCTGTAACATAGGAGTCGTAATAGACACGGTATTTCAGGAATTCGCCCTGAGTGAAGGCTTCGTTCTTCACAGGAGTTAGATCCTGTCCAATGAGGAATGTGGATTGGATTAGGAGAAATGCAAGGACGATCATTCTGTAGGGGCGACCGGCCCGGTCGCCCCTACAGATGTAATCTTCCATATAAACCCGGTCGCCCCTACAGATGTAATCTTCCATATAAACCCGGTCGCCCCTACAGGTGTTCCTATTTATATCACCACGTTGACGATCTTTTTCGGAACGACAATGACTCTCTTTGGAGGTTTTTCCTGCAACCATCTTGCTGATTCCGGAGCTTCAAGGACTGCTTTTTCGATATCGGCCACATTCAGGTCGAGTGGAAGCGTGATCTTAAAGCGAAGTTTACCATTAAACGAAACAGGATACTCAAACGTATTCTCTTTTAGAATTTCTTCGTTGAAATCGGGAAAACAGGCCTTGGAGATGCTCTCCTTATGATCCAGTTGTTCCCATAGTTCTTCCGCCAGATGTGGAGCATATGGCGATAAGATGATGGCCAGATCGGTAAGGATAGCCCTTTTGTGGCACTTCAGTTCGGTCAACTCGTTTACACAGATCATGAATGTGCTTACTCCGGTATTGAACGAGAACCATTCAATATCTTCCTGTACCTTTTTAATGGTTCTGTGTAATACCCGGAGCTCCTTCATTGTAGGGGCCTCATCGGTTACGCGAAACTGGTTAGAATCATCGTGATAGAGCCGCCACACTTTCTTGATAAACCGGAATACGCCTTCGATACCATGTGTATCCCAGGGTTTTGATTGCTCAAGCGGGCCCAGGAACATCTCATACATCCTCAGGGTATCGGCGCCATACTCTTCAATGATCTGGTCGGGATTCACCTCGTTGAATTTTGATTTTGACATTTTCTCCACTTCAGGCTTTAATTCCACCCAGCCATCATGAATAAGACTTTCTTGGGTTTGTGGTAATCTAGATTTCCTTTTGGGAGGTAAATCAATAATATCCTTTACTGTAGCTATTTGTAAGTCATCAAAGAGTGGATATTTCTGTTTCATAAGTTCAAGGTTCATTGCAGTTAATTTGCCATCCTTGACAAATTCAATAGGAATATTACGCCAACGCGGGTATTTTTCTGATATATTGTCTTCTATATATGTAAAATCAGGTGGAATAATATAAAATTTCATATCACCAAGGGATCCAGATTTAAAACCTTTAGCTTTTTGACTAATGCCTTGAATCATTCCTTGATTTATCAACTTTTTAAAGGGTTCTTCGTTTTGGATTAATCCAATATCATATAAAAATTTATTCCAAAACCTGGAGTAAATTAGATGACCCGTTGCATGCTCTGAACCGCCAATATAGAGGTCGATATTCTGCCAGTATTCCGCCGCTTCCCTGGAGAAATATTCGTTATCATTTTTCGGATCCATATACCGGAGGTAGTACCCACTGGATCCTGCAAATCCTGGCATAGTAGATGTTTCGAGCGGATATCCTTCCTTAGTTTTCCACTTTTTAGCCCTTGCCAGAGGGGGTTCACCCGTTTCGGTGGGAAGGTATTTATCAACATCGGGAAGACGCAACGGAAGTTTAGATTCATTGAGAGGGTAGGGAATCCCATCTTTGTAGTAGATCGGAAATGGCTCTCCCCAGTAACGTTGCCGGCTGAAAATGGCATCGCGCAACCGGTAGTTAATAGCCCCTTTGCCAATTCCCATCTCCTCTAATCGCTCGGTTACGGCTTGTACCGCCTCTTTTACTGACATGCCATTGATGAAGTTAGAGTTGATCAGGGTCCCCTCTTTTGCATCGTAGGAACTTTCGGAGATATCACCACCGGAAACCACTTCAATAATGGGCAAACCAAAATGTGTTGCAAACTCATAATCACGTTGATCATGTGCCGGAACAGCCATAATAGCGCCGGTCCCGTAACCGGCAAGCACATAGTCGGCTACCCAGATGGGAATCGGTTGATCGTTTAGCGGATTAAGACAGTAGGCGCCTGTAAATATTCCGGTGATGTGTTTGACATCGGTCATACGTTCCCGTTCGGAACGGTTTCTTGCTTTCTCAATATAATCCATCACCTCCTCTTTCTGGTCGGCACTGGTAATCTTCTCTATCAACTCATGCTCAGGAGCCAGAACCATATAGGTTGATCCAAAAATGGTATCCGGACGTGTAGTGAAGATCTCCAGTTTGTAATCGGTATCCTGGATCGGGAAAAAAATATCCGCACCCTCCGAACGACCGATCCAGTTCCGTTGGATCTCTTTCAGGGATTCAAACCAATCGATCGTATCCAGACCATCCAGCAGGCGTTGAGCATAAGGGGTGATACGTAAGAACCATTGTTTCATCAGCTTCTGTTCAACGGGATGCCCTCCCCGTACAGAAATTCCGTTGTTCACCTCATCATTGGCCAAAACCGTTCCCAACTCCAGACACCAGTTCACCATAGCATCGGAAAGGTATGCCAGGCGGTAGTTCATCAGAAACTCCTGTTGCTCCTTTTTTGTTTTGCTATTCCATTGAGCTGACGTAACCTCATCGTAGCCTTCCGTTGAAAGCCTGCTGATCAGCGTTTCGATCGATTCAGCTTTCTGTTTATCCGGATCGTACCAATGGTTGAATAGCTGGATGAAAGTCCACTGGGTCCATTTGTAATAATCCGGATCACAGGTCTTTATTTCTCGTGACCAGTCGTAGGAAAAACCGATCTTACTCATCTGTTCACGGTAGCGAATGACATTCTTTTCGGTCGTGATTGACGGATGGGTCCCGGTTTGAATGGCAAATTGTTCAGCTGGCAATCCGTAGGCGTCATATCCCATCGGATGCAGAACATTAAACCCTTTTAATCGCTTGAATCGTGCATAAATGTCTGACGCAATATATCCCAGAGGATGCCCTACATGTAAGCCTGCCCCGGATGGATATGGGAACATGTCGAGAACGTAAAATTTGGGTTTTGAGTAATCTATTTCAACCCGGAATGTTCCGTGATCCAGCCAGTATTTTTGCCACTTCTTCTCTACTTCCGAAAAGTTGTATTCCATTGTCAATTGAAAAAACGAATTATCCTATTTTTGGTGTGCAAGATAGCAATTTAGAGGGAATTTTCTATCTTTACCGTAGATTCATACCCTCCTATGGTTCATGGCCGGCGACAAAAAAAAACCACTAAAAGAAGTGTTTCGAGAATTGTTTTGGAAATTCTGACAACTCTGTTTGTCTTGAGTTTTGTAATCTTGTTTTCGCTGTACATTGCTCTCGGCTATTTTGGGGAATATTTTATCAAAGGTTTTCTTCAAAATAAAATTCATAAAACCAGCAACGGACTTTATGAGATCAATTTCGACAAATTCCGGTATAATATTTTCACGGGCCAGGCAACGGTCACAGATTTCAAGCTGATCCCCAATGAGAAACTCTACCAGGAGTTGAAAAAAGAGAGAAAAGCGAAAAGTTCATTGTATGGGCTATCCTACGAAAAACTTGTTCTTAAATCACTGGATCTTAAACAAATATATTTTGCCCGTATCATTCATCTGCAGGAGATTCAACTCAGCAAACCCGTCATCAATTTTGTAGCCTATCCTGATACAATCCATAAGAAAAAGGAGAAATTCAAGCGGATATACAAGGATATTTACCCCATGATGTCGATTTTCTTTTCGGAAGTTAAAATTGATTCGATCAGTGTGAGCGATGGATCATTTACCGGAAAGCAGATCATTAAATCCGGACAAATCAACGAAGGAGAATACCTTTTCTCAGCCATTCTCAGGGATTTTGATCTCAATGCGCTCCAGTATTATAAACAAGACCACGTCTTCTATTCCAAAGATATTGAGCTGATCATCAAGAATTTTAAATACAGCCTGGCCGACAGTCTCTATTTTCTTCATGCCGATGAAGTAGGATTTTCGTTAAAAGGTTCACGGTTATTTGGAAAAGAGCTAACCCTAACCCCTAATTTAACCGAAAAGAGAGTTGCAGCATCCAGAGCAGGTCAGTTGTTCCAGATTTACCTTCCTGAGTTCTCAATTGATGACGTGGATATATTCAAGGCAATGCTTGACAAGGAGATATGGATCAATGCGATTGAAATCGAAGATCTATCTGTGAAAGTGTTCAAACACAGGAACCCTGAAGATCCTGTCAGGCACAGAGCGAAAAAGAAGATTACCATCGCGAACCTCTTTACGGTCTTCGACAATAAGATCAGAAGTTTCAAGATCGACACCTTTTCACTAAAAAACGCCTCATTTGATTATTTTGCCAGTATCAGGGATCCTTATCCGGAGGTCAATATTTCCAAAGCTGATGTTCAGTTTCATCAGTTTCAAATCGACTCGCTGGCTCATCTCGATACCACCAAAATCCTCTATGCCAAAGATATTGAACTGGATCTGACTAACTTCACCCTGGCTTTGGAGGATAAGCTGCATGAATTACGTGCATATAAGGTAAAAGTGAATACCCGGAAATCCAGTATTGAGGTCTTAAATACCTTACTTTCCATCTCCAAACATCAGGATGAAACAGTGAGATATAAAAGCAACTCTTTTTACCACCTGATGTTCCCTGAAGTTCGGTTTTACCAGGTTGATATAAGTAAAATGTTCAACTTCAGGAGGTTGAATTTCGCTAAGTTATCCGTATTGGAACCTGACCTCGACATTATTCAATACAGAGGAAGAGAGCCTCCGTCAGATAGCGCAGAGAAGAAGAAGACATTCATTACGAAACTCAATATCATTCCTCACCTGGTATCGCCTTATATGAAATCATTACGGGCAGGTTCCGTGGAGATCAGCAATGGAAAGATCAGGTTTCTGGATAAAACCCGTGGACAGCAAGATGAGCGGATATCCGGATTGATCGATCTCTATCTGACCGGTATAGATGTTGATTCGTTGAAATGGCAGGATCAAAAAGAGATCCTGGGGAAACTCGACCTGGATCTACAGGCTAGGGATTTCCGGTACAACTCACGGGATGACCAGCATCAGGTATCCTTCAACGAGTTCTATTTCAACACACTGGCGGCAAATCTGGAAGTTAAAGGCCTTACCTACATGGCCGATATCACCGGAAAATCTAAGCTGGATACAATCAAAGAGGAAATGAGTATCCGGATTGAAGCGTTGGATGTCAATGGATTTAATCATATAAACTGGATCCGTTCGAGGCACTTTTATGCGAAACATATACGGCTTGATAAACCCCGTGTATTCGTTCACTTAAATAAAAAGACGAAGAAGAAACATCAACAGAGGGCTCTATTCGCCGTGATTCATGAAGTCGTTAACCGGATCGAATTGGAGCAGTTGAACATCAATCAGGGTACACTTGATATGATCCAGCGCCACCATGAGAAGCCCGGGTGTATTCGGCTAAAGAATTTTGATTACCAGCTGTCCGGATTTCTGATGGATCTCTCAGGATGGGATAAAGGAATAAAAATATTCCGTTACGATCATCTCTCTTTTAAACTCGATACTAACGCACCACTTATTCTTGATAGCGCCTATACCATCAACTTTTCGAGGTTTTTATCGGACTCTTATCCACCAGACCTGGCTATAAAAGACCTGCGCATTGCTCCGATGAAAAGGCCAAACCAGAAAATGCCTCCTCCTGTTGAAATTGACATTTCGATTCCTTCCTTCCAACTAAACGCCCTCAATCTGGAGAGAGTGTTGTTTGACAAAGAGCTGGCAATTGGTTCTATCGACATCAAAGAGCCGGAGGTCACCCTTGTCAGACAGGAATCGAAAAAGAGCCATCCCGATAAGAAAAAAAGGCAATTTACTCACCCGGAAATTAATAGCCCGTTTAACAAAATGGCGATCTCCAGACTGAATCTGGACAAAGGCAAAATCAACTATATTACCTATATCGACCATAGAGATACAACCACTACCACACTCTCCCTGGATAATATCTATGCAATGATCAGGGGATTCAGTTACGATACATCAGATCAGTTTCCGGATCAAGCGGCGATCTTTCACTGTCAGGATATCGATCTCAGAACGGGTGGATACGCCATGGTTACCAAAGACAGCATGAATACAATCTCCTTTGCCGGATTGCATCTATCTACCCAACAATCCATCCTGGAGATCGACTCCTTCGCACTAACGCCAAACTATTCAGATTTTAGGTACTCACGGAAACTGGGATATCAAACTGACAGGATGGAAATCCAGACAGGCACCATCAAATTGAAGCGGCTGAATTTTAAACGATTATTGAATGAGAAGCGATTACACGTCGGCCTCATTGCAATAGATTGGTTGTCACTCGACGATTACCGCGACAAGAGGGTGAAATTCCCATACTGGAAACGGCCACCCATGATTCAGCAAGCTATCCATAATATTCCGGTCCCTATGGATATCGATTCCCTTCTACTGACCAACGGGGAGGTGACTTACAGGGAGCAGACTGAGCAGGAACCGGGGATGATCTTTTTCAATCAAATGCATTTCCTGGCTAAAGGATTCACTACCGACTCGCTGATGATTTCCGATGGAGATGAGCTGGTTGCAGGCGGATCTGTTTACATGATGGGAAAAGCTAAGATGGAAGGGGAGTTCAGGTTCCCGATGCAATCCCCGGTAGATACATTTTATTTCAAGGGGAAAACCGGTCGTGTTGATATGACCCTGTTCAACCCGATGGTTTCAAAAGTAGCTCCGGTAAAGATCAAGAGCGGTGTGGTTGATAGTGTGAACATCCACTGGATGCGAGGAAACAACACCTATGCAACAGGCATCCTGGATCTTTATTATCAGGGCCTCCAGATTGAATTACTGCATGTGAAGAAAAATTTTCTGAACAAGGTGGGTACAGACATAATGCAAATCCTGATAAATATGGCTGTCCCGCAGGAGAATCCGGGATACTTTGGTATTCACCGGAGAGGATATATCTGGAATCACCGGAATGAGGAAAAAGGATATTTTAATTTTTTCTGGAAGTCGATTCTCGAAGGATTGAAATCGAGTGAAGGAATCAATTCAAGGGAACAAAAAGCATTTAAAAAGGAATATAAGCGGGAGATGAAATCGCAAAAAAAATAAATCAATGGAAAAGAAAAAACGGCCCAGATGGAAAAAAATCCTTATCTGGATACTGAGCATCCTGGCTGGTATCATCCTGGTCGTGTTTGTTGTAGGCTATTTCTACTGGGGAAACCTGATTAAGGGAACCATCGAAGATGCCATTCATAAAGAGAGTAAAGGGTTGTATCAGGCTGATATTGGCAAGCTTGACTATGGCATTTTCGGAGGCCATCTCTATATACGTGATTTCTCTCTCATTCCGGATACTGCTGTTTACAATGATATGAAAGCGGCAGATTCAGCTCCACCGATGTTGATCCAGCTGCATGTTGACAAGCTTAATGTGTATGACCTCCATCTGAAGAAGGTCATCTTTCGCAAGATTGTTGATGTGAAGCGCATCGTGATCAAATCGCCGGATTTGAAAATCATGCGTATGAAGGAAGCGGTAAAGGATACGGCTATCCAGGAAGCGGATACAGCTCGTCAGGAAATAGATACAACGCAATCAATTCCGCTTCCGAAAGGCTGGAAACTCGTAACGATCGGAGAGATTTTACTGGAAACAGGCAGCCTTGGATTCATCGACGGATCCTCCGACACGGTCAAAGAGTTTACGATTCCTTCGTTTGACATCAGGATCAGCAACTTGTGGGTTGATTCCACCTGGAGAACAGATCCACGCATTTACAACACAGATGACATAGAGGTGATCCTTCGCGGGATCAGGCAAAAAACCGGTAATGGGATGTATGCGTTGAATGCAGGTGAAATAGGTTTATCAACCCGGCAAAATCAGGTTTATGTGAAGAACTTCCACCTGGAACCCCTGTACAACCGATATGATTTTACCCGAAAACTGGGTTTTCAAACTGATCGATTGGATATTCAAATTGAAAAGATCTCCCTGTTGAGGATCGATTGGCGTGAGCTGATGCTTCACAAGCGACTGATAGCCGGAAAATTACAGATCGACAGCTTGGTGATGGATGATTATCGGGATAAACGGATTCCCATGAAGCCGGGATTCAAACCTCCGATGCCACAACAGCTGATCAGGGAGCTGAAAACCTATATCCGGATCGACTCCCTGGTGCTGAGCAGCGGAAAAGCCAACTATTCGGAACAGGTTTCCAAGGAGCCGGGGACCATCTCTTTTGACCGCCTAAATGGCACATTGACAGGATTGACAAACGACTCGCTCTGGCTGGCAGAGAAAAAAGTCTCTCCGTTAAAAGCTGAAGCTTATCTGCAGGGAACAGGAAAATTACAGGCTACTATCAATTTCGTGTTCGGCGATCCGATGAATCGCTTTACCATTCCGTCGGCTCTCCTTACCTCCTTCGAACTTCCCCAGGTCAATACAATGCTCTCCAAATTGTTGCCGGCTGAATTCGAAAGCGGACATGTGAGTAAAATGATTGTTCATGGAATCCAATTCAACGATAATTACTCAAAAGGCAGCCTGACGTTATACTATAAAAACCTTTCATTCAAGATCCTGGACGAAAAACACACTGCCTGGTCGGGGATTAAATCGGGAGTGATCAACTGGATCGCCGGTGATATCCTGA
>JACNKI010000100.1 GCA_014382125.1 Bacteroidota bacterium
TTGGCCCCATAGTTCAAGGGATAGAATGGAAGTTTCCTAAACTTTAGATCCAGGTTCGAGTCCTGGTGGGGCTACAAACCAACCATCCATCAATATCCGCCATTCATCCACTCAAATCAACTGTTTGCCAAATAGTGCGCAAAAGTAGCATCAGATTGTAACATCTTTGCTAAATAATTGTCCTATTACCAAACACTGAAAGTGATGAAAAGAGCAAGGAACAAAATAACAATAAAAGCAATCCTGATTATCGCTGCCGTATTTGGCATTCAAATTTCAACCCTGGTTGCCAATAACGTTGTGGATAAGGAAATTCCAACCAGATCAAATAGCCTCTCCAGCCCCAAATGCCAGGTTCTCATCCCAGAAATACCAATGGAAGCTACCTTCGGTGAGATAGTCGACTTTGAGAGCCCAATGAATTTGAATCCTGTAGTGCCAATTGAAGCTTCGTTTTGTGATGACTTTTCCTTGCCTACTCAGAACGACAGCAGGTTCGCTCCCGAGGTTCCATCAACTGCCGATTTTGACGACAAGCTATAATCCCCATATATATCCCCCCTATTATGGAAGCTGCCCTTTTGGGTGGCTTCTTTTGTTTATTCTAGTGGCAATAATTCACAAAACCAGAATCCATTTGTTGTTCCGCTTGCAGGAAGAGAGCAAACAGAGTCTGGTTTTATTTCAAGTGGTTTATAAACTCTTTCACCGACTGTAAAACTGATTTTGTTTTTGAACAAAGGCCCATCATAACAAAATGTGTGATACTCTCCGTTTTCACCTGAAGGATCAACATTAGCAGGTAATTCTTCAATGAATGATTTGTCTATGTCCCTGCCCAACCAATCTTCTCCAAGGTATCCGTCATTGGTGCAACAGGTAACAGTTTTAAATTGTTGGCCGATAAAATCATTGATGAGATCTTTTGTGTCCATCTTCCATAACGGAAAATGTCCTTTCATTCCGATTTTTGCCAGATTATTTTCACGATATACTCTTAGATCTTCCAAAAAAATGTCGCCAAAAATCACATGATTTATTCCTTCCGATTTGGCTTTTAACAAAACTGTTTCCATTTGTTTTTCATACTCATTATTTGTGCCTTCGATTACGCTTACTTTCAAGAGCGGAATACCGATTGATCCGGCTTGAGTATCTAATAATTCTTCTCTCACACCGTGCATTGAAATTCTATTGAACTTGTCATTTACAGTTGTGAGCAGATATTTTACATCAAATAATTTTTCCGTCAACACTTTATGTAAACAATAAGCAGAATCTTTTCCCCCGCTCCAACAAAATATAGCTTTAGGATCGTTCATATAGGGTGGTGAATAGCATATAAAGAGTAGCTTATTAAATTAATTCCTGATGAGTTGAACGATTAATTTTACTAATTTAGGGGTGGCAATGAAAAAGAAACTATCTGGACTTGGAATATTGTTTATGCTGGCATTGAAAAGCCCGCCAATGCCGGAATTTGCATTATTCCAGAAAATTTCTATCGTTGAGGTTCGCTGTTTTTCGCAGAAGCAGACTGCACTGCAATTCAGCATAAACTAAAGAAGCAAGGTGCATCCAACAACAATTGGATGTTCACCATCACACTATTTATTGACCAGTATCCTCCTCACTACCCTGTTATCCTCAGTTCTGAGCACCACTGTGTAGACTCCATTCGGTACCGGCCTCAGATCAATAACCTGCTCAGCTTTACCTTGAACGGGTTGCATCCTTGACTCATGAATTCTGACACCCAGGTAGTTGTATACTTCCAGGGTAAACTCATTTTCCAATAGTGTAACGAGGGTGACAGCAAAACGGCCTTCGTTAGGAACCGGGTATACAACAAACTGCGAAATAACCGGTTCATCAACACCCGTTATTAACACGTAAATGTTGTTGGATGTATCGGATTCACAATCACCAACGGTTACAACAGACCAATACCAGCCTGGATATGCTGCCAGCTGAGTTTGTGCTGTGCCGCCTGTAATCATAGCTCCGTTATAGTACCATTGGTTTCCATCTGGATAATTGCTGGAAAGGGTCAATCCGTTCAGGGTAATAACCGGAGCAACAGGACTCGTAGATATCGTCAGATCGAAGTCGGGGGATACAGTGCCCGAACCACAGGGATTAGTTCCGGTAACAGTAATAATTCCGGAAACAGCGTTATCATCAAAATCTACCGTTATGTTTGCCGTATTGGCTCCGGAAGCAATCGTGGCTCCGGAAGGCAATGTCCAGTCATATCCGGTAGCGTCGGTGATCGGGGCAACTGAAAATGCCACTCCCATCGATCCGGTACAGACAACGCTTGGACCTGTTATTGTTCCAGCATCACCAGGTGTAGTTAACACTGTAACAGGGAAATTTGGCGATGAAGTACCGTTTCCGCAAAGGTTGTTGCCAGAAACAGTGATATTCCCTGAAGAAGCATTTTCAGAGAAATCAACGGTGATCGAGTTCGTATACTGACCGGAAGCAACTGTTGCGCCGGGAGGCAGCAACCATGCATAACCTGTTGCATTACTGACGGGAGAAACGGAATAAGCTATCCCGGTGGAACCTCCGCAAACTTCAGATGTTCCGGTGATGTTACCTGCAGGTCCCGGCAACGGGGTAACCGTAACGGGAAAGGAGGTGGGTGTGGGAGCTGAACATCCGTAGGTGTTGGTATAGTTCACCGTTACGGTCTGTGCACCGCCTGTGTTCCAGGTTACACCGATCTGGTAAGTACCTTGACCAGAATTGATAGTACCCCCTGCGGAGACGGCCCAGGTATAGTTTGTGAATCCTGTTTCGGTCGTGTAGGTAATTTCTAAATCAGCGCATATGTCGTCCTCACCGGTTATGGTAGGAGCAGGTACTGGGTTAACTGTCACGGCAACACTGTTTGGTAATCCACTGCCGCAGGCATTGGTGCCAAAGACGCTCACATCTCCTGAGGTGTTCCCGAAGGTCAC
>JACNKI010000031.1 GCA_014382125.1 Bacteroidota bacterium
CCAGGTTGATTGACCAGTAGTAGATCCCGAATCCAAGTGAGGAGTTGGATTTGTCGGTAATGCGGGCGATAGTGCCGGAGATCATAGGTTTGAAAAAACCGGCTCCCAAGGCCACCAGCAACAGGCTCATAAATACAGTGCCATATGTATCCGAAAATCCGGTCAGTAAATACCCTGTACTCATGCAAATAAAGGCGAAAAAGAGCACCTTTTTGTATCCCAGTCGATCGCCAATTGCCCCAGCCAGAATCGGAAGTAAATAAAGTAACGGGGTGATCACGCTCTTGATCACTCCAACACTCTCTTTGGAAAACGCCAATCCACCACTATCTCTGGAAAGTACCAGGTAGACAGACAACACCGACATCACCCCATAGTATGAGCCCCGTTCGAAGAACTCCATCAAGATCACTGTCCAGAAGTTCCGGGGGAAAGAAGCCATTTTCGATTTCTTAGCAGATTCAGCCATAGGATCAGGTTCTATTCAATAACGAGGCGGCTAAAATAGGGAAAAAAATACCATATTTGCATCATGAACGAACTCTCCTCCATTTTATCCGAATTCTCCATGGAGGGTTCTCCAATTTACACTACACCCATCGGCTCGGGACATATCAACGACTCCTATCTTATCAAAACATCCCCTGAATATGCTCCGGATTATGTGTTACAGCGTATCAACCATCAGATATTCAAGGATATTCCCGGGTTGATGAAGAATATCAATGTCGTTACACGTTATATTCGCAACAAACTGGATATCATAGAAGACAACCACCAGGAGATGCAGGTTCTGGAACTCATTCCGACCCAGGATGATCAGTTGTTCTACAATGATCCTACAGGTAACTACTGGAGGTTATATTATCATATTTCCGGAAGCCATAGTTACGACCGGATAGAAAATGCAGAGCTGGCATACAAGGGGGGGCGTGCATTCGGGCAATTTCAAACACTTACAGCCGGCATCGACCCGGAAATCCTGACGGTAACGATCCCCCGGTTTCATGATATCACCTGGCGGCTGGGAAAGTTTGATGAGGTATTAAAGATTGATCCCGTAAATCGTGCACATGGTCTCTCAAAGGAGATTGAGTTTGTATTATCCCGGTCCGGAACCATGCGTGCGATACACGAATTAGGGTCCAGAGGGGATCTCCCGCTACGGATCACACACAACGACACCAAATTCAATAACATCCTTTTTGACGATGAGAATAACGCTGTTTGCATTATTGACCTTGATACCGTCATGCCCGGTTATTCATTATATGACTTTGGGGATGCCATCAGGACTGGAGCCAACACCGGCGCAGAAGATGACGCAATCCTCGAGAACGTCGGGATCGACCTGAAACTTTTTGCAGCATATGCTAAAGGATTCCTTAAAGTGGCTGGCCCTGCCCTGACAAGGAATGAACTAGACCATCTGGCCTTCTCCGCCAAGTTCATGACCTTCATCATCGGATTGCGATTCTTTACCGATCATATCAACGGAGATAACTATTACAAAATTCATTTCCCGGGGCACAACCTGCAACGGGCACGTGCACAATTCAAGTTATTGGAGAGTATGGAGGCGCAATTTAACAGAATGAGGGAGATCATTGGCGAATTGGTGAGGTGGTGAAATGGTGAGTTGGGTGGAATGATTATTTTTGTGGATGACTTTTAACCAAATATCCTTATGAAAATAGTTCGATATTTTTCCGCTCTAATCACCATTTTTGTTGCTACGATCGTTGTGGTTGTTGCGGGCAATCAGCAGAACACCCAGTTGTCGCTAGTGCCGAAACCTGTTTCTGTCAAACTCAAAGAGGGATCCTTTCTAATCAATAACCAGGCCAATATTTTTGTCGCTGAGCGTGACGTTGACCTGATGAATGTTGCCATTCTTTTTTCGGAACAGATCCGGCTGGCAGGAGGACCATTTTTACAGGTTCAGTCTATGAACGAGGAGACAGTTGACGGAAACTCTATCATTTTCGCATACTCCGGAAACAGGGAGAGCCAGATTACAGAGGGTTACCGACTAAAAGTCACTCCGAACCAGATTTTGCTTACAGGGAATTCAGGCGCAGGGCTTTTCTATGGGATGCAAACCCTGTTACAGTTGTTTCCACCAGCTGTCTGCAAAGCGTCAAAGCCCGAACCCGGAAAAACCTGGCATATTCCCTGTGTGGATATCAAAGACTACCCACGATTCCCTTATCGCGGTATGCACCTCGATGTCTCCCGCCATTTCTTTCCGAAAGAGTTCATCAAGCGATACATTGACCTGCTGGCGATGTACAAGATGAATATTTTCCACTGGCACCTGACGGATGATAACGGGTGGCGGATCGAGATCAAGAAGTATCCGAAATTAACTGAAGTGAGTGCATGGCGGGTAGACCATGAAGATCTTCCGTGGCGCGACCGGCCAAAGCAACTACCAGGAGAGGAAACCACGTACGGAGGCTTTTACACCCAGGAAGATATCAGGGAAATTGTCCAATATGCTGCTCAGCGATACATAACTATCATACCGGAGATCGAGATGCCGGCTCACTCTATAGAGGTCCTGGCTGCTTACCCTCACCTCTCATGTACAGGAGGCCCTTTTACAGTTCCTCCGGGCGGCTATTGGCCCAATATCGATATCTTTTGTGCGGGGAACGATTCTGTTTTTACCTTCCTTGAGGATGTGTTGACTGAGGTGATCGCTCTGTTTCCTTCGGAATACATACATGTGGGGGGTGATGAAGCTACCAAGACACGCTGGGAACAATGTCTGAAGTGCCAGGCAAGGATGCAAGCTGAAGATTTGAAAGACGAAAAAGAGCTACAGAGCTATTTCATCAAACGTATGGAGAAGTTTATCAATTCCAAAGGAAAGAAGCTGATTGGCTGGGATGAGATTCTTGAAGGGGGATTGGCTCCTGATGCAACAGTGATGTCGTGGCGGGGTATCGAAGG
>JACNKI010000061.1 GCA_014382125.1 Bacteroidota bacterium
AATGGCATATAGAATAAACAATCCCACGATCCCACAAAGAACCAGAAACCAGATCTGCTGATAGAAATAAGGTTTGATCTTGATTGGAATGGATGTTATCTCGTCACTCCACTGGCCAAGGTGATTGGTCACTTGTACCTGGAAGTTATATTCCCCGTATGGCACTTTCGTGTAGTGAGCCCTCCGGTCGGTACCGTAAGTAACCCAATCATCATCATATCCCACAAGTTTATAACGGAACTTAATGAGCTCTGGAGAAAGGAATGAGGGGGCTGTAAAAGTGATTTCAAGATGGATTACCGCGGGTGGAAAAACATAAGATGCCGACAGGGGCTGGGGTGTGCTGTTTACTATCACTTGCTGAATTGCGACATGAGGAAATGGCACCTCTCTATGGGCAACATTAGGGAGGATAACAGCAATCCCGTCACTGGTAGGAAACCAGAGGGAGCCGTCCGCCAGGTTACAGCCTGCCGGGAAGATGCCGGCATTCAAATTTCTGAACTGATCCGAATCAGAAAAGGAGAATACCTGTACATCAAGTTTCTCCTGATCGCTGCCCAGAGGTTGCTGCAGTGAATTTTTGGCGACGGAGATAATTCCTTTACCAGTCCCCAGCCAGAGGTGCCCAAGCTCATCTTCAAAGATCTGGGTAATGATGTCATCCAATCCTTCTGAGGATCCGAATGAGATAATATCACCTGTCGAAATATCAATCCTGTTTAGTCCTCCGTTGGCTGTTCCGATCCAAAATATCCCTGCTGCATCGATGTGTATGCAAAGGATCATATCATCCGATAATCCCTCACGTTTGGAAATCTGTGAGATAACTCCATCCTGGTACCTGTTTAAACCCCCTTCCTGGGTGCCTATCCAGATATCTCCGGATGCATCTTCGGCAAAACAGAAAATTTTATTATCCGAAAGACCATCCTCAATACCTAACATAATGGTGTCCTGATCCTTGATAAAAACGATTCCCTGGTTGGTGCCAATCCAGATGGTACTATCATTAGCAGTAAAGATAGCATGGTAAAGAGGATTATCATCTAAACCAGCTGGTGTAAGTGACCTCACTCTTTCCAACCGGTTAATGATTACAAGTGAGTCAACACCCCCTATCCAGATTTGATGGTCTTTATCTTCTGAAATCGTGAAAACCGGATTGGTCCCGATTCTAACCGAATCACCATGTTGAGTAAATGTGCCGTTGGCGTAACAGTCGACTCCTCCTTTTGCATTCCCGATCCATACATTGTTATCCCTGGCAGTAAATAGCGGAAGGATATTATTGCCTGACAGCCCTTGTTCATTCGTATAAATATAAACCACACGTTTTTGAAGATGACTAAGGCCAAAATTTCCTTCAAAACCAATCCAGATCGACGACTCCAGGTCAACGAAAAGACATTTGATCAGGTTGGATGGAAGACCCTGCTGATCAGTGATTCGTTGAACGGTTGTGGTAGACTGGCAGATTCGGTAAAGCCCTTCCCCATTGGAGGAGAACCAGATATCCCCTGATGGGTCCGCGGTGATAGCAGTGATATCAGCATCACTCGAGAGCAGATCTGACTCAACCATTTGGACCTGATCTCCTTCCATTAAATTCAGGCCTCCACGGGTTCCGATCCACAGCCTCTCACTGGTGTCAAAAAAGAGGGAGAGAATTCTATTCCGTAATAATCCTCCAGGCTGCTTGATGGTTTTATGCTCCCCGTTTTGGAGACGGATGAGTCCCTCCCAGGTGCCTGTCCAAACGACTCCAGAGGCATCGCAAACAACAGATGTAATGTGATTGGAAGGGATCCCGTCATCTATAGTAAATGAGGTGAAAGTCCCTTCACTGTATCTGAATAATCCGGCACCATCTGTCCCGATCCAGATGATTTTGTCTTCATCCTGGCATAAGGAGGTGATGGTCTTATGGTTAAAGATTTCAGGAGTACCCAGGGTTGAATAAATACCCTTGTGATATCGGATTAGTTTACCTCCGATGAAACCACACAAAAGCGAGCTATCGTGCAGGGCAATTATCGAATGACATTCGTTTCCAATTCTCATCGAATCTGCATCCAGCGCCAGGAATTCAATCCCGTCGAAGCGGTAAACTCCCTGGTCAGATCCAAGCTAGAGAAAGCCATCCGGTGTCTGTGTAATGATGTACAGATGTGGTGGGACTCCTTCGGAAAGTGACCATGAGTTGATCTGATATTCCCTGAGAATGGGAAGGAGATTCAACTGCTGGGGAAATCCAGTTAACGGAAAGAGTATACTGAACATAATCAGTATGTAGATAACGCGATCTATCCTTCTTGACATGGACATGGTAATTAAAACATGACTCGATCAAAATTAAAACTAATTTACATCTTTTTCAAAATCTGCAACAAAAGATTGCTTTATGCAAATGTTTTTTGTACTTTAACACCCTGATATTAACATAAAATTAATCAAACATGGCAACTTTAAACATTCATGTAGTTCAAATGGGTTATACTATTACCAAAGACGTTAACCCGGCAACTGAAACGGTTGCTGGACTCATTTCCAGGCTCGAAAGTGATAATGACATTCCGGCTCCACCAAGTGCCGGGGGAGGTGTCACCGTGTGGAAAATGACAAAATCTGGCGGGAGTGGCGATCATTTAGGACGTTGTACCCCTGGTCCTGGGTTCTCTGATGGAGAGAAGGTCTATCTCATTCTCGATTAGTAGACAAGCTGAGTGATTAATATTTGCTGCGTTTATCGCCTCACCAACTCCATAATCGGATTAATAACCCATTTTTTGACTGGCATAACCAGGGGATTATTTCTTCCCTTTTGTTCTCGCTCTCTTTATACTGTCAGTCTCATATTGATTCGGCCCACGATGCTGAATAGCTCCTGGATTTTTTGATCTTGTTCCAGCTTCCGATGATTTTGTCTGACTGGATTATGCTTTTTTGAGATACCCGGATAGTCGCCCCATTTTGCCACACCGTTGCTTCCAGGCACATCTCCGTATATTGTTCCCTCTTTGACAAGAGATGAACTGGACCACTCCCCGGCATGATTGACGTAAACCACACGAACCTTTGGGTATATGGTGGAGCTGACTCGAAGGAAACAGATCATTACCTGTTAGTCAGTCTCATTGTGAGAATTGGTTACGCTCACAATATGTCCCTTATTGGATATGGCCATAGAATTATCGGGAGGTGTGGTCCCTTTGTATTCATGATTGTCTGTATATGATTAACCTTCAAATTCTAAAAGCTAAATAAATAGAAATATTGAAAATTATTGAAACGAATTTAATAAACGGATAAATATCTTCACCCGACAATCTATAAAACCATACTATTGACAATTGATTTCTACAGAATCATTTCAAATAATTTCATAAATTTGCACACTCAAAAAGGAGGCCGTTTATGTTAGCAGATCAAAATAAATTTCAGGGAGAAGGATTGACATATGATGATGTGATTCTGGTACCCGGTTATTCTGACGTGTTACCGCGTGATGTCAACGTCACTACGCTGCTTTCCAAGCGTATCGAATTAAACATACCGATCGTATCCGCAGCTATGGATACGGTGACTGAAGCAGCCATGGCGATTGCGATGGCACAGGAGGGAGGCATTGGTGTGTTGCATAAAAATATGTCGATCGAAGCACAGGCCCTCCAGGTCCGAAAAGTGAAACGTGCTGAGAACGGAATGATTCTCGATCCTATTACCCTGGCAGAGGATGCTCTGGTATGCGATGCACTCGCCATAATGAAAGAGCATAGTATCGGAGGAATTCCTGTCATCAACAAGAAAAACGAACTGGTAGGAATCGTAACGAACCGGGATCTTCGGTTTGAGAAAAACCTGATCCGGCCTGTTACAGAAGTCATGACATCTGATGTGATTACAATCACGGAATTCACCGATTTTGAGACAGCTGAGGATATTCTCCAGCAGCATAAGATCGAGAAATTACCGGTTGTAGATGAGAACAACAAACTGGTTGGGTTAATCACATACAAGGATATTATCAAGGTGAAAGCCCGTCCAAATGCCAGCAAAGACCAACTTGGAAGACTTCGCGTTGCCGCAGCTGTGGGGATTGCTTCAGACACACTGAAACGAGTGGATGCCCTGGTCAATGAGAGTGTAGACGCTATCGTGATAGATACAGCTCATGGACATTCCAAAGGAGTGCTGGATATGGCTAACCGAGTACGGAAAGCATTTCCCGATATCGATCTTATCGTTGGGAACATTGGAACTGCAGAAGCAGCAAAAGATCTGGCTAAAATTAATATAGATGGCGTAAAAGTAGGTATCGGCCCAGGCTCTATCTGTACGACTAGGATTATAGCCGGTATCGGGATCCCACAACTCACCGCCATCAACATGGTTGCAACAGCGCTTGAAGGATCCGGCATACCGGTCATCGCGGACGGTGGAGTCAGATATACGGGAGATATTGTCAAGGCTATTGCAGCCGGAGCAAATACGGTTATGGCGGGATCACTATTTGCCGGTGTAGAAGAATCTCCTGGTTCAACCGTTATTTTCGAAGGGAGGAAGTTTAAAACCTATCGTGGAATGGGTTCGATTGAAGCCATGCAGGAGGGGTCAAAAGACCGCTACTTTCAGGATGTTGAAGATGATATTAAAAAGCTCGTACCGGAAGGGATCGTAGGCAGAGTGCCTTACAAAGGAGCTCTTTCTGAAGTGATCCACCAGATGGTAGGTGGCCTGAGATCAGGGATGGGGTATACCGGATCATCTACGATCAGTGACCTGCAGAAAGCCATGTTTATCAAGATTACTTCAGCCGGCGTGTCTGAAAGCCACCCTCACGATGTTGAAATCATCAGTGAAGCGCCTAACTACAGCAGATAAAATTTTTCCAGATAAGAATCGTTAGTAGTTCAAAATTAAACACAGAATAAGTAATGAAACGTATGACATTCCGATTTCTATTATCATTATCACTCCTGGGTATTCTCCTGGGAACTCAAGCTCAGACCAACTACGATGAGGTGCTGATGACGATTGCTGATAGTGACATAACAGTGAGAGAATTCATCTCTATTTATCAAAAGAACAATATCCAGAATCAACCGATCGATCAGCAATCGTTGAATGAATATCTTGATTTGTTCATTAACTTCAAATTAAAGGTCCGTGAAGCCGAAGACATGGGACTTGACACCGTCTCTTCGTTTATCACAGAATTAGCTGGCTATCGTGAACAACTTGCTAAGCCTTACTTTATGGATAAAGCTACGATCGACCAACTTGTGCAGGAAGCCTACGACAGATCAACTATCGATATTCGTGCCAGCCACATCTTTCTCCGCCTGAATCCGGACGCTCTGCCAGCAGATACAATGGTTGCCCTGCAAAAAATCAAAGAGATTCGGGAAAGACTGATCTCAGGTGAGAATTTTGAAGAGATTGCCATTGAACTGTCAGAAGACCCATCCGCACGCGACAGGCAAGCCAATTCTCAACGCCCTTTCATTAAAGGAAACAAAGGAGACCTGGGTTATTTTACTGTTTTTGATATGGTCTACCCATTTGAGACTGCTGCCTTTACATTAGAGGTTGCAGAGATCTCGGAGCCTGTACACACCGATTATGGCTATCACCTGATTAAGGTCTACCAGAAACAACCGGCTATGGGTAAAGTCACTGTAGCACATCTATATCAGGCTATCCCGAAAGGTTCTTCAGCAGAAGATTCACTCAACAAGGCGCTGAAGATTGATAGCATCTATGCCATGTTGCAGAATGGAGCAGATTGGGACTCACTGGTTTTGCTCTACTCGGATGATAAAGGATCTTCATCACGCGGAGGAATTCTGCCGAAATTTGGTGTAAACCGCATGGTACCTGAATTTATCGAAGCCATTTATAATCTTGACGAAATGGAAGATTATACTAAACCTGTTCTGACATCCTACGGATGGCACATCATCAAACTCAAAGAACGGGATGCGAAACCTGATTTCGAACAGATAAAAGGCGATCTGAAACAAAAGGTGATCAAAGACAGTCGTTCACAAGCTGGACGTCAGGTGGTGATTGATAAAATCATTGATGAATACGGCCTGAAACAGTACATTACAGAAAAACAGGCTTTCTATCCAATCGTAACCGATAGTATTTTTAAGGGGAAATGGAATGTAGTAATGGCAGAAGGGTTGGAGAAACCCCTCTTTATGATCAATGATCAGGTCACTTCCCAGAAAGAATTTGCTGAATACCTGGCGAAGAACCAGAAGAAACAGGCGAAGCAGAATATTCAATCATTTGTGAATAAGCAATACAAAGATTTTCTGCATGAGACTCTCCTGATGTATGAAAATATGCACCTGGAGGAGAAATATCCTGAATTCAAAGCACTGATGAGTGAATATCGCGATGGGATTCTTCTCTTTGACCTGACAGATAAAAATGTCTGGTCCAAAGCCGTAAAGGATACGACCGGACTGAAAGATTTTTACGAAGAGCATAAATCGGAGTATATGTGGGGCCCACGGGTTGATGCCTCGATCTATACATTGAAAAACCCGAAAGCAGCGACAGCTGTCAGAAGTTTTATTTCAACAGGCCTCTCCGATGAAGACATCCTGAAAGAGATCAATTCAGATGATGAGCAGATACTGACAATTCAAGGTGGAAAATTCTCCAGGAAAGATAATTTGTATATCGAGAAAGTAACGTGGGAAGTCGGAGTCTCCAGGGAGTTCACAACTGACATTGGTGTCGTATTTGTAAACATCCGTGAAGTGTTAAACCCAGAGCCAAAGCAGTTGAATGAAGCTCGTGGCCTGATCACAGCTGATTATCAAAACTTCCTGGAAAAGGCCTGGATCAAAGAACTGAAGAAAACGTATCCTATCGTGGTTAACAAAGAGGTCTATAACAAAATCAAGTAACCATTGAAAAATAGCCTGCTCTATCTTCTTTTGCTTCTGGTAACCTCTTGTTCCTATCTCAATAATAATGGCGACAGACCGGTAGCCAGGGTTGACGATGAGTATCTAAATGAATCGGATCTGACAGGATTGGTTGCTGCCGGGACATCCCCAACGGATAGTCTGAATCTTGTGCATAACTATATCGATAGCTGGATTCAGCGGAAAATCCTGATCCATCAGGCTGAAAAAAATCTGACGGAGGATCAACTGGATTTTTCGAGTCAGTTAGAGGATTACAGAAACTCACTGGTGGTTTACGCTTACGAAAACATTCTGGTGGCACAACGACTCGATACAGTTGTAACCGACCTGGAGATCGATAACTATTACCAGGCAAATCAGAGCAATTTCCTTTTAAAGAATAATATCGTAAAGATCAATTATGTTAAAATACCAGTTAACTCAAAAACGATCAGAAAGATAAGACGGTTATTCTATTCAGATGATCCGGATGACAAGGATGAACTGGCAGACCTGTGTGATCAACATGAAGCGGAATATTATCTGGATGATGATACCTGGATGGTTTTTGATAATGTAATGAAAGAGATCCCGATCCGAACATACAACCAGGAGGCGTTTCTCAAGTACAGGAGATCATTGGAGATCCAGGATTCACTCTACCTCTATCTTGCTAGATTTATTGACTTTAAGATTAAAGAGGGAGTCTCTCCGCTGCAATTCGAACGGGACAGGATTAGCAGCATTATCATCAATAAACGTAAAATTAGTCTGCTCAAATCTATGCACAAGGATGTCTATAATGAAGCGTTCCAGAAAAATGAGGTAGAAATCTATTAAGAGAGTAATTTCAAAACAAACCGACATGAAACCAATCCGCTATTTATTGCTCATCCTGTTTATTTCGTTGATGCATTTCTCAACAACAGCACAGGACTCTGTCGTTGACGGCATTGTCGCGATCGTTGGTGGCCGAATTATTCTCAAATCTGATGTCGAAGCACAGTACCTGCAATATCGTGCACAAGGAAATATAACCGGAAGTCCAGTACGTGTCAAGTGCCAGATTCTGGAGAACATTTTGTACCAGAAGTTACTCTATCATCAAGCAGACGTAGATAGCATTATAATATCGGATTCTCAGGTAGGGAGCGAAATAGACAGGAGAATGCGTTATTTTATTTCACAAGCCGGTTCTCCGGAACGATTGGAGGAGATGTATAACAAATCATTGATGGAGATCAAAGAAGAGATGAGCGAAATTATTCGGGAACAGATGATGGTGGAGCAGGAACAGCAGAAGATCACCGAAAATGTATCGGTAACGCCTGCTGAAGTGAAAGCCTTCTTCAGGAAAATCCCGAAGGACAGTATCCCGGAAATCAGTGCAGAAGTGGAGATTGGGATCATCTCCAGAAGACCGGAAATTGGTGAGCAACAAATGCAACTTGCCAGGGAACAGGTGGAGGGATTTAAAGAGCGGGTTCAAAATGGAGATGATTTTGCGACGCTTGCTATTCTCTATTCCGAAGATCCTGCTTCAGCAAAACAGGGCGGAGAACTCGGCATGTTTCAACGGGGGGATATGCGACCGAAGTTTGAAGCTGCAGCTTTTAAGCTGAAGCCGGAGGAGGTTTCAGATATTGTTGAGACTCCTGATGGATTCCACCTGATTCAGATGATCGAACGACGGGGTGATTTCTTCAATGTGAGACATATTCTGGTACAGCCAAAAGTATCTCCAATCGAACTGAATAATGCCAAGCTCTTCCTGGATAGCATCGCAAGCAAAATTCAAAACAAAGAGGTGAACTTTGCAAATGCTGTGTTGAGATATTCTGACGACCCATCAAGAAATAATGGAGGGATGCTTATCAACCAGGTCTCTGGAAACACCAGGTTCGAAATTGAGCAGGTAGATCCGAAGATCTTTTTCGTCATTGATAAACTCAAAGTAGGGGAGATATCTGCACCGGTTAAATGGGAAGAACGTGGAAAAGAGTTTTTCAGGATCTACTATCTCAAAGAGAGATCTACACCTCACTACGCTAACCTGAGTGACGATTATGCACGTATCCAACAGTGGAAGCTGGATGAAAAGAAGATGAAGGAGATTGAAAAGTGGGTCGATAAGAAGGTTGATGAATCATTTGTACAAATTATGTCTCCATATATTGACTGCACCTTCGATAGAGATTGGGTAACAAAATAGAATCCTCTTGAATAAACGACAAGATATGAACTACTCCACTGATGTTGAAGCGATTGGTGCGCTGGTCCAAAAGTATGACATTTTGAAGCAGGAGATCGCCAAGGTGATTGTCGGACAGGATGATGTGATCAAGAATCTTTTGATCTCCATCTTTTGCAAAGGGCATTGCCTCCTTGTTGGGGTGCCAGGCCTGGCTAAAACTCTGATGGTAAATACACTGTCAAAATCTCTTGGGCTCTCATATAGCCGGATCCAGTTTACTCCTGATCTGATGCCCTCTGATATCATCGGAACAGAAATTCTTGATGAGTCGAGACATTTCCGTTTCATCAAAGGTCCGGTCTTTGCCAATATCATCCTGGCAGATGAGATCAACAGAACACCGCCTAAAACGCAATCCGCCTTACTGGAAGCGATGCAGGAGAAAGCAGTCACCGTAGCCGGAACATCATATAAACTGGATGAACCATTTTTCGTGCTTGCTACACAGAATCCGATCGAACAGGAAGGAACCTATCCATTGCCTGAAGCGCAACTCGACCGGTTTATGTTTAACATCTGGCTCGACTATCCATCTTTCGAAGAGGAGATCAAAGTTGTTCAGGAAACTACAACAGAGAAAACAGTCTCTACTGAGGTGGTACTTACAACGGATGAAATCCTCTATTTTCAAAACCTCATTCGGAAAATTCCTGTCCCTGAGAATGTATATGATTATGCAGTCTCTATGGTAGCTAAAACACGACCCAATACGACCCATGCGACGGAATGGACGAACGAATACCTAACCTGGGGTGCAGGCCCTCGGGCTTCGCAATACCTGATCATAGGGGCGAAATGTCATGCTGTTTTAAGTGGGAAATACTCGCCCGATATCGAAGACATACGAGCAGTAGCTACTGCTGTCCTTCGTCACCGGATCGTCCGCAACTACAAAGCCGAAGCCGAAGGGATCAACGTCGAAGATTTCATTCAACGATTGCTAACCGAGCCGCAATAAATTGCGGCTCTACTCGTACAGCCGCCATTCATGGCGGCTCACTGATAACGCCTTCCCTGAAACGTCTCCCGCCTCTCCAATTCTGTTTCAATTCGCTTTAGCACCCCATCGTATCGGATCAGATCCCAGCTCAGATGATGTAACATCTGCGGAGGAACTTCTCCGGCAAACCGTTCGACGACGATCGTTGGAGATAATCTCTCCAGAAAGCGGATGATAAAGTCGATATATTCGTCAAGGCTGAATTGATGAAATGATGACGGATCTTCAATATACTCCTTCTCCATCTCAGTGCCCCTGACGATCTGAAGTTGATGAAATTTAACTATATCCACCTGGAGTTCTGAGATGATTTCTGCTTCTTCCAGCATCTCTTCTAAGCTCTCACCAGGGAGACCGAAAATAAAATGAGCACCTGTCAGGATCCCCATCTCACGAGTTTGCCGGATTAAATCCCGGCTGATCTTAAAATCATGACCCCGGTTAATTCGTTGCAGGGTCTTATCGTAACAAGATTCCACACCATATTCGATCTGAACGAAGTAGCTTTTCGATAGCTCTGAAATGTAGGCAAGCTTCTCTTCATCCATACAATCGGGCCGGGTACCAATCACTAACCCGATCACCTTCGGATGTTTCAGGGCTTCTTCAAAAAGCTTTTTCAGTTGGGATAGAGGAGCGTAGGTATTGCTATATGGCTGAAAATAAACCAGAAACCGGGTGGCCCGGCGATACCTGATAGAGTGGAAACTGATCCCTTTGTCAATTTGTACATGCAATGGCTCTGCCGGATCACAATAGGTGGGATTGAAGGCCACATTGTCGCAATAGGTACAGCCGCCAACACCTTTAGTCCCGTCGCGATTCGGACAAGTAAAGCCCGCGTCAACAATCACCTTCTGCACTCGTTCACCAAAGATGTTACGGATATACTCCGTATAACTGTTAAATCGTCTGTTATGACCCCAAGGATACACTTTCGATCTACGATCTACGATTTACGATTTCACCATTTCACCATTTCACCAGTTCACCAACTCACTAACTCACCAGTCTATAAAGTTAAAAAAAAAACGGCACAGGTTTTCTCCATGCCGTTTTCTTGTAATAGATTATGGTTATTTTGTCGCTGCTTCGAGTCGCTTCATGATTGAGAAGATGAACGCAGCAGATAGCAGACAGCAGATGACAAATACCATCCAGACCTGCCAGAGTTCCAGCTTCATCCACAATGAGCTTCCAACGAAGAGAAGTGCATTTCCGATAGCCGTAGCTGCCAGCCAGCCACCCTGCATGAGACCCTGGAATCGAGGGGGTGAAACCTTCGAAACAAATGAGAGCCCCATCGGGCTGAGATACAACTCAGCAACAGTCAAAACAAAATAGGTGCCCATCAGCCAATATGGTGAAACACGGTCGGGTGACGGGTTTCCTGCCAGATCAGCCGGTGAGACAAGACTAAATGATGCAACCATCATCAATACAAATCCTACAGCGGCAAGGACCATTCCAGTGCCAATCTTACGTGGAGTAGATAGTTCTTTATTCCTCTTTCGTTGCCAGGCAAACAGGCCTACGACAATCGGTGTCAGAAATACGATCAGGATAGGATTAAACTGTTGGAATGTTTCAGGCTCAATAAGATTTGCTGAGCCAAAATTACTGTAGAAGTACCAGAGCAACCACCCGCCCGCAACAATGAATATGACTCCAATCCCTCGCATGATCAATTTGATCTTTTGTCGGACAAGCATTACGAACCCGATAATCATTGCAATCAATGAGAGAAATGCCGGAAGGTAAAAGAAGATAAATGTAAACGGCCCCACCTCCTTATCTGTATAATCCCGTGCGAAGAAAGTCAGCGTAAGTCCGTTTTGATGGAATGACATCCAGAAAAAGATAACCACCAGGAATACAAGCCCAAGTGCGATAAGCCGTTTCTTCTCCTGAGCCCATGGCATCTTAATGATCGAAGCATCCTTTGCAACCATTTTCTTCCGGTCAGGAAGATGCTTTTTGAAAACCAGGTAGACGACAAGGGAGATTACCATGGCAATAGCAGCGATCCCAAAGGCATAGTTGTATCCGGTGGAGAATACCTGGATATAATTATGTGCAAACTGGGAAAGGTCGGTAACTGGTTGTCCCGAAATCGTAGCTTGATCAGCAAGTGCCTGCAGGGTATCGGGTTCTGTTAGATTTCCATCAATCAACCGATGGCACAAAGAAGGGAGATCCGGATCGTATGAGTAACCGTTGGTTCTGAGCCACCAGGAACGTATAGCCCGGGCTGCACTCGGAGCAAAGAAAGCACCGATGTTGATACCCATGTAAAATACACTGAATGCTGAATCCCGGAGTTTTGAATACTTCTCATTGTCGTACATCTGACCTACAAGCGCCTGGAGGTTCCCTTTAAACAATCCATTACCAAATGCAATGGTAAAGAGACCAATGATAGTAAAAACCAAATCCATCCCGGGAATGACCAGTAACGCATATCCCAGAAACATAACGACCTGGCCAACCATGATAACCCCTTTGTAGTTCTGGGTTCTGTCTGCAATGAATCCTCCTAATAGGGCTAATCCATATATCAAAAAATAGAAAGTGGCATAAATATAACCGGCCTGATCGGCAGGAAGTCCGTATCTTGCCTGCAGAAATAGAACCAGGATCGCCATCATGGTGTAAAAACCGAAACGCTCACCCATGTTTGCGAAGAAAGCTACGTAAAGTCCTTTTGGATGTCCTTTAAACATAATGTTCTAGTTATTTGTGAATAGTTAAGTTGAATTTCGAAAAGGGCTTTGCAAAAATAAACATTTTTGTATACCAACAAAATCAACCCATAATGTTAACCACGGACAAAACCCAAACAAAACGTCCATAAAATCCCAAATCACATGAAAACAACAATCAGAACTACGTTAGTATTATTTATGCTGGTACCATTCCTTGCAATGGCGCAGTATCAAAGCCCGGCAGAAAAAGCCTATCAGAAATATGCCGGTGAAGAAGGATTTACATCCGTCAATATTACAAAAGAACTTTTCGAGATGATCATGAAAATGGAGATCAACGGAAAAGGCACAGAAAAAGTACAAGAGGTGCAGGAGATGATGGAGCAGCTGACTGGTTTAAAGGTCTTAACATACGAGAACAACGAAAATCCGGAAAAAGTAAAATCTCTCTACAAGGAGTTCAATGCACTTTTCCCAACCGCAGATTATACAGAGTTGATGTCTGTTCAAGAGAATGGATCTAATATCCGGTTTCTGACTAAGCAGGGAGATAACGGAAAGATTCTGGAGATGGTCATGCTCGCCGAAGAAGATGATCATGAAGTAACTCTGTTAAGCCTGGTAGGGAACATTGATATGTCTACTATCTCAAAACTTTCCGGAACCATGAAAATCCACGGTATGGATAAACTGGAAAAGGTGAGCAAAGAAGATGACGATTAAGACAAATAGTAATCCGAAACAATGCCTTAAGGCCGTCCCACCACGACGGCCTTTTTTATTACCCTCCTCCTTCGTTCCTCATCCCTCATCCCTCTCATAGTCTCACCCTCAGCTGAATTTTCACCTCAGACTTCATACTCCCCTCTATCTCATCCATCCCGCTCCCGATGGTTACCCGGTCATCATATTTCCAGATCCCGAACCATCCCCACAACTCAATATGCCTGCCAAGATCTTTGCACACAACTATTACTGCTCTGGCTCCTCTTCCGTAATATGCCGGGGCCGACCACCCATACAGAACATCCGGTTCATATGAGTAGATGCGTGTATTAAAAGCTGGAATATCGAATAGAGCATACTTAATCGTCACCGCCCAGCTATACCTGATCGGTTTGTATCTGACCTCCTGGCTGATCAGATAACCGGGAGGACTTTCTTCCCCATCCACACGATAGCTTTTGAAGTTAAAGCAACTCTTTAACCTCAACGCCGGAGTAGCATAGGCTCTGACTTCAATCCTCAGATCATCTGTTTTTCCGGAAGTCACGGGTTTGATCTTATATGCTGTTTCACTGCGATTTACCTGGTTCCGTTTTAGTGAATACCTGAGGCTGAGCGACCAGTTTGGAGAGACCTGATATGTTGCCAGGATACCTGCTTCCACTCCTTCGGAAGGGGAGCTACACCTGTAAGTGATCCATGGGAAGCGATACAGGTCGGCGTAACATGTAATAGCCACTCTGGGAAAGAGTTGCATATGCAACCGGATAAATAAGCCTTGTTCATTGGCTGACTGGGAGTTCTGCGACAGTGCTGTGGAGAATGGATTCTGATAATTCCGCTGGTAACTGCGAATGATAGTAAGCAAATCAACACCGGGAAAAGGTGTAACAGTGATACCGGCATTCCAGGCTCTGCCGCCATTCAAACTCATGCTGTATTCGCCAAAAAGTTGACAAAAGGAAACCCTGAACCGGGCATCAATACCAATTGCCCCAAATTTTGAATCCTGTAATGAGAACTTGCGATACAACTTCTCGGTCGGCTGGAAAATCCCGTTCCATGCTCCATAATATCCTGTTACACCTACGATAAAAAATTTCCCCCGGTAACTGCAATGACCACCATACACCAGCTCCCTGATCTTGTTTTTCCTGGAAATCTCAGAATACTTCCTGTGATAACCCGATTTAGTAAAGGAACTGAAAGTGGGCGCATCCAGGGCGATATCAGCAAATGAAACAGCTGCATCCCTCGAAGTATAGGATATAAATCCTGACCACTCCAGACGTCCTGTTTGGATCGTCAAAG
>JACNKI010000010.1 GCA_014382125.1 Bacteroidota bacterium
TGAGTTTTAAGGATTTCACTATTCAGATATCATTACGTGATAAAGAGAATAAAGAGAAGTACATCGGTACTGACGAGAACTGGGACAAAGCCGAGCAGGCGATCCTGGAGGTAGGAGAGGAGAGTGGGCTGGATATTGAGATCGTGCCCGGAGAGGCTGCATTCTATGGCCCGAAAATGGATTTCATGGTCAAAGACGCGCTGGGACGGCAATGGCAACTGGGAACAATCCAGGTGGATTACAACCTGCCTGACCGGTTCAACATGGAGTACATTGGTGCCGACAACCGGAAACACCGGCCTGTGATGATCCACCGGGCGCCCTTCGGGTCGATGGAGCGGTTTGTGGCTGTTTTGCTGGAGCACTCGGGTGGAAATCTACCCCTGTGGCTTTCACCAGATCAGGCTATCGTATTGCCAATCAGTGAAAAATACCACGATTATGCAGAAAAAGTTTTAACTTTGCTGAATAATTCCGAAATTCGTGCCCTCATTGACGAACGGAATGAAAAGACCGGGAAAAAGATTCGTGACGCAGAGTTGATGAAGATTCCATACATGCTGGTAGTTGGGGAGCGAGAGGAGAATGAAGGCACCGTTTCTGTAAGAAAACACGGACATGGGGATCAGGGACCGGAGAAAGTGGATATGTTTATCGATCGTGTGAATAATGAAATGAAAGAAGAATTAGGAGATTTATGATCATTCTTAATCTAAAATCGTAAATAATTTAAAGGAGGAATAACAATAGCAAAAAGACCGTATCATGGATCAAGGAGGCGCTTCAGACCACAAAAAAGAGAAGATCCTCATCTGATTAACGAAAAAATTAAATCGCCTGTTGTTCGTGTTGTAGGCGATAATGTCCAGCCGGATATTTACAACCTGAGAGAAGCATTAGAAATAGCAAATGATCTGGATCTCGACCTTGTGGAGATCTCTCCGAGTGCTAACCCTCCCGTTTGTAAAGTGATCGATTATAAGAAATTCCTTTACGAACTAAAGAAGAAACAGAAGGAGATGAAAGCAAAAACCGCCAAGGTGGTGGTGAAGGAGATCAGGCTGGGACCAAACACCGATGATCATGATTTCAATTTCAAGCTAAACCACGCGATCAAGTTTCTTAAAGACGGTGCGAAAGTCAAAGTGGATGTTTTTTTCAAAGGACGATCCATCATATATAAAGATAAAGGAGAACTTATACTTCTGAAGTTTGCACAAGGCGTTGAAGATTGTGGCAAGATTGAACAGATGCCAAGGCTGGAAGGCAAACGGATGATCATGATCATCGCCCCGAAAAAATGAACCCACCCCTGCCCCTCCCCGTGAAGGGGAGGGATAAAGGGAGGGGTCACAAACTAAACAAATACCAACTACAAATGCCAAAAATGAAATCAAAATCCGGTGCGAAGAAGAGATTCACACTGACCGGAACCGGAAAAATCAAACGGAAGCATGCTTACAAAAGTCATATTCTGACTAAGAAGACAAAGAAGCAGAAGAGGAATCTAACATATTCTACTACTGTCGACAAAGCAGATGAGGCTAACGTACGCGAAATGCTTCAAAGCTAAATTAGAAACTGTACTTAGCTGAAAGGTCCCGTGATCAGGGGCGCTAAGACAAAAAACAAATAAAAATGCCAAGATCAGTAAATATAGTCGCTGCCAAAGCGAGAAGAAAAAAGATCATCAAACAGGCGAAAGGGCAGTTTGGTCGAAGAAAAAATGTCTACACTGTCGCCAGGAATGCTGTTGAAAAAGGATTAACATATGCTTACAGAGACCGCAGGACCAAGAAACGGAATTTTCGTGGCCTGTGGATCACACGAATCAATGCCGGCGCACGTGAGCATGGAATGACCTATTCCCTACTAATGGGGAAACTGGCAGAGAAAAAAATTGCAATCAACAGGAAATCCCTTGCCGACCTGGCAATGAACCATCCCGAAGCATTCAAAGCTGTACTAGAGGAAGCCGTGAAATAGAGTAGTTAATTAGTTAAGTAGTTGAGTGGTTGAGTAGTTGAGAATATTACTGCATTGATGCATTCCTGAATTAGTCCAGTATATCCCCCATCTCTTTCCTGATATAGTTCTTCAGGAACTTCTCGACCTGATCTGACTGCAACCGCTTTGCCAGAATTTTTTTGTTCATGTCGAGGATATAGATGACAGGTGTGGTTTGGATGTCATAGAGTTCATGGTAATCGCCTGTAACGGTTCGGGGACCGTCAACATTAATCCAGTTCATCTCTCGTTTAATGATGTGCTCTTTCCATTTCACCAGTGAGGTGTCGGAACAGACAGCAAAGATCTCCAGCTCATATTTTTCTTTATAGGTATCGTACACTTCTTTGAGATTAGGGATCTCTGTTTCGCAATGCCCACAATCAGGATCCCAGAAGAGGAGGATGGTAATGAAGGCGTCGACATTATATAGAGATATGAGTTGATTATTGGTGTCCATCATGATCATATTGGGCGCCAGTTTTCCAAGTAACAATGGCCGGATACGGCTGGCTTTTTTAATGATGTTCTCCAGTACAGGGCCTGACACCCAGGGAGCGTCACCACTGATATAATATCGGTCAACGATATCCACAAACACTTTTTCGAATCCCATAATATCAGAGTTCTCGTAGTGATACGTGATAAACCATGTGATGTATTTGAACATATCAGGATCAGGGCGAGCTTGCTCGATCAGGATCACAGCCTCTTTGAAAATAGAATCGGGGTGCTGTACCACCACCTGGTCAACGTACTTTTTCAGTTTATTGTGGAAAACCGGTGTACGGATCAACCGGCTGTCAGCCAGATCCATATCATCCCAGAAATGGATTTTGAAATAGCGGTAAGCATAGGTTGAATCTTTGCGTCCGTTTGGAAGAGTTGGGATCTCCTTGATGATAGGCTCCTTCATGGCATTGATCAGCATAGCCA
>JACNKI010000214.1:0-11321 GCA_014382125.1 Bacteroidota bacterium
GCCGTGGAGCGGATTAAAAAAGAGTAAAAGAAATTACTAATTTCCTTTTACTCCACGACTAGCTTCTGATTCATGGTCCTGCCATCAATCGTCAGACGAATGATGTATATGCCCTGACGGATATTGTCGAGATTTATCGCTTGCCTGTTCTCGCCAATATTGAGGGAAAACTTCTGTTCAAGAACGGTTTTGCCTAACAGATCAATGACTTTGCACTGAGCCTCTGCTGCCTCCTGAACATGGATCTTTAAAAATGCCTGCCCGTTGGCCGGGTTTGGGTAAATGCGGAAAGCAGCAGCTTTTTGATCTCCAATTCCCTGAGCGAATCCGGTGGTGAATTTCCAGGGTTCACTCCAGTCGGTAGTGTCTGCTGTAGGGCCTCCATCACTGAACGCCCGCATTCTCCAAAAGTAATCCGTTTGGGGATCCATTTTCTTTGAGACCTTTGCACTGGCAACATCCGGATCCGGCTTGATGTCGTAAAAGAGATCCGTAAAGCCAATATCCGTAGCAATCTGCAACTGAAAACCGGTAATGCCGGTTTGAGCTTTCCAAATCATAGTTGGTGTCGTCAAGACATTTACCTGATTGTTGCTGGGTGCTGTTAGCAGAACTGTGTTGATGGAAGTAAACTTTCTTGGATCTCCCCAGGTCGTTGTATCATTCTGATGCCTGGAACGAACTCTCCACCAATAATCAATACCAAACATCAGAAATTCAGCATTGATCTGAAGCAAGTCTGTCTCACCTGAGAATACCAGATTGCTGAAATTCTCGTCAGAAGCAATCTCGTAATTATATGAAAGGATGCCTCCAACTACTTTCCACCTTAACAGGATATTTAGTACCTGGTTTGTGGCATTATTGGCTGGTGAACTTAAGTCAACAGCATCGAGCACATCGAACTCAAAAGGTTCGGTCCAATCACCACTCGATCCTGAATGACCTGCTTGAACTCTCCAGTAATAGTGTCCTCCAAAACGAAGCCACTCTGTGGGGACAAGGAATACATCTCCATCAACAGTGCCTGCAATCAGCAACGGGGAGTCGAAATTAGCGCTCGTATCAGCCTGGTAATGGAAGAACTCCACGCCAGTTATATCAATGCCGCTGAGTTTGTCTCTCCATTGGAGGTTAACGTTTGATTCCTGATCATCCGCGTTATTTGTGGGCCTGTAGAGGATCACTGTATTGAAAACAGTAAAGCACCACACCTCCGACCAATCAGAAGTCGCACCGTCAATAGCCCTTACCCGCCAATAATACATGGTGTTGAAAGTCAACATGCTGGTCTGATAACCGGTAAGCAATGTTTGTGTCACATCAACTATTGGGGAGGTAAAATCCGGAGTCAGGGCAAGTTGAACCTGATACTGAAGATTCGTGCTGCCTGAAACGGCATCCCAATTCAGAACTACATCAGGCATCTGATCTGTAGCGCTATCAACCGGTGAATTCAAAGACGGAGTATACACCAGTGTCTGAGCAGCCAGTCCGAGACTGATCACAACGAACATTAAAACGAATAAAACTTTTTTCATATTTGAGATTTTTTAATATTCCTAAATTTCAATTCCTCATTCCTCATTCCTCATTCCTCATTCCTCATTCTAATTCGCCTTCACAACTTTACCATAAGCTGTGTTCACCCTGATGATGTATGTGCCATTTGGCAACATGTTCAGGTCAAGAACAGATGTATGGGTGCCGCGAAGTTGCGTGCCAAAGGAAGCAGTTGTCATCAACCTGCCTGTCAGGTCATAGACATAAGCCGTAACCTGTTTGGTTTCTGGCAATGTATAAGTGATATTAGCTGTATTCTGAACCGGGTTGGGGTGAATTTGAATAGATGCAATAGTATGTTGGTCATGCGAAACCGGATCAACTCCAACCGGTGAATAGTAGGAAGTATCGTAGAAGATACCATTACCATAGGAAGCCGCAGCAATGTATCCGAGATTTTGCACACGAAAGTTATCCCATGTCTGTTGTTCCAGATCTGTTACAGGAAGATCTCCCATGCCTTCAAGATCCTGAGCCCAGAGCGGGGATCCGGTAAAGATATTGCTTGTACTGAAAATACCCATATCCGTACCTATGATAGCCGGACCAGCCCCATTCATTTCGAATAGCCCGTCAAACACCGGCATCTTCGGAAGATTGCCCTGAGCAGAGAAAAACTCAGGAAGAGAATCCAGGCCGTTCTCAGTCACATAGACATAGTGATCATTGCCATAGTTCCCCAATGTAAACAGGACATTATTGTCATCATTCGGATCAATCGCTATATTGGTTACAAACCTGTTAGCTGTTTCAGGAAGCTCATATATACTTCGGGATACAATGCAGTATGGACTGCTTACGTCAGCTGTATTGGAATCCAGGGCCAGAGTCAGGTTGGAGAACCTGTACAATTTCCCATTATCAGTTCCTGCCCAGAGGTAATTCAGATCGCCTGAAAGAGCCATACATGTGAGAGTATCTGTAGTTACACCAATCTGAAACCAAACAGGCTCTTTGTAGAATTTGATCGCATCCTGGGTCATGTAAACACCCCGATTTGACGAATTGACCCCGTAGATAAAGTACCTTGAATGAAATGGATCGATAAGAGCCATGCTATCTCCTTCCGGGATCGTAGTTGGAACGGTAAATTCAAATGGACACTCGTAACAATTCATGCTTTCAACAAGAACTGTGGAGTCAGCTGCAATCGTTCCATGCCGGGCAAAAAGCCAGACTGTGTCAGTTGAATACTGGAAATCATCCGTCTCCCACAGGACACTTGGGGGATAATCTGTAGTAGGACTTGAGATCCCACCGAGGAATGTCAATGCGGAAGACTCTCCAAGATCTTCTGACCGAATGGATCCTTGGGTTATACCGTCGATTCCTGAAAAGAAGATGGAGTTTGGTTGCAACTGTGACCATTCACAATAGGTTCCGGTCTGAAATGATGTTGGTGGAATGTATCCATCCATGGGTGCATTTTGTAGAACTGCGTTAAACAACTCTGTCCCCACATCAACGCCACCACCCATGATCCATTTGGCAACGCTTGTCATGGTGACAGAATTAAATTGTGATGTCACCAGGTTTTTATTACTTGTCTGATATTCAAATCCATCCGGACTGTATGTTCCTGTAGTGATCCCATTTGAAGTTGCGATGGCGAACTCTGCGGGATTGTTGGGACGGAATGCATAATCATGGTGAAAAGGAGGAACAATACTAAAAAATCCGGAAGATACCTGCTGCCAGTCATAATATCCTGTCGCCTGGTATTTTTTTCCAAGCCATCCGGCATTTCCGCCCAGAAGTACCATGTATGGATCTTCAGGAAAGACCTCAATCGTGTTGGCATAACATCCATTTCCTCTAAATGGATCAAATGAAGGGTTTGGAGGGAAAATAAGCGACCAGGTTGTTCCTCCGTCTTCAGAGGAGTAGACGCCCAGCAGAAAATCGTCAGACTCTTTTGCAATACTGGCATACATCACATTCGGGTCGGAGGGTGAGATCGCCAGATCTGTCCACCCTGCATTATCAAGCGGAAGTTTATCTGCATCGCCTGTGGTGACATCTACCGGATTGCTTAAATCGCCTCCGGCTGCAACATATACATGATTATCTACAACAAAAACAACGGTTCCGTTTGCTCCGACTACTACATCGATGGCAGTACCAAGCATCAGGTCTGTCCAGGTGTCTCCATTGTCAGAATACTTAATTCCGTTATTCGTAGCGGCAAAGAGCCTCCCAGAGTTTGGGTCATTAGCCATTTTCACGATAGCTGTCCAATTCGACCAGGGATCGTTTAATATCGGCTGTGTTCCCGGTATGACCGTAAAATTCATTCCATCTGCAGACCTGTAGAGGCCAGTCCCCATGAAATCAATCCCACCACAATAGTATTCTCCTGTTCCAACATAGAGAGTTCCATTTGCAGTCTGGGTCATAGCCGATACCCTGAGAACCTCAGAAGATTCCGTATTCAGAGCATGCCATGTCAGCCCCTTGTTTGTCGATTTATAGACGCCTCCCGTTACACCTCCTGTATACATTGTAAGTCCAGCTGCATCCTGATTGTCAAATAAAACGACACGAGAACGTCCGGCATAGTTGGTTGGACCGACCGGCATCCAGTTCAGGCCTAATGCCGTCGCTGATTTCTGCTGCATCAGTCCAAGCTGGTGCCTGGCTGCCAGCACATCAGTCGGATTAATCAACCCAGTTGCCTGGTTACTCCGGATCTGATGCATCCGTTTATCGGAGGTTTGGTCTGGCGTGTTATTATCCGGACTGGAAGCAATCGCAGAATTTGAAAACAGCAGGAAGAAGAATCCTAGAAATAACACGAAGAAGCCAAATGGTAAAAGTCTGTTTTTCATATCCCTGGTTTTAGTTATTTGATATTACAGGAAAATCATATCAAACAAATGTTTTGCCGACTTTCCTTTTCAACCAACAAATATAATTGAAAAAGTTAATTCTGCAAAAAATTTTTATCTATGAACTACGCATGATGGTCGAGGAAAAAGGGACATTGGTTTGATGTTGGATGCTGGATGCTGGATGCTGGCGAACTAGTGAGCTGGTGAGCTGGTGAATTGGTGAGATGGTGAACTGGTGAACTAGTGAGCTGGTGAGTAAGACTTGAAGACTGTGGACTGAAGACTATTCTGAACCTCGTCCCTCGACCCTCGTCCCTGATCCCTATATTTCTTCAAAGGATTCTTCAGGAAGCCAACCGACGGAACCATTAGCGATACGGATCTCATACCACTCACCGATCTTATCAAGAAGCTGAACTTTTGTCCCTTCATGGATCACGAAGAGGTCAACGCTCTTCTCATCCGGAGAGCTTTTCACTGTAATTGTAGGATCAAAGACAATGGCCTCGTGAAGGGTTTTCATCCGGTGATAGCCGGAAACAGAAAAGAGCAGGATAAACAAGGTGAGCGCAAGAAATAAAATGGCAGCCCGGAATCCTGTTTTACGCAGAAATAGTCTTCGGGAGATGAAATACAAGGATATAGCCACCAAAGTGAGAATGAAACACACGATAGTTTGTATGGCCCACGTGTTTATTGGGAAAAGGTTGACTATGCTCCAGTACCATCTGACATAAAAGAGATCCGGAAGAGGATCAATCTTATCTGCGATCTTGCTGTTTGCAACATTCAAATTATAGTCGATGTCTTCATTCCCCGGGTCCAATCGACGAGCACGTTCATACCAGAGAATGGCATGCGGATAATCATTCAGTTTGAAATAGGCATTGCCCAGATTATAGAATAGCTCCGGAGCCTCGAATCCCGCATCAGCAACCTGCTTGTAATAATCAATCGCATCTGTATAAAGGCCTTCCGTATAAGCCTTGTTGCCCTCTGAAATAATGGTCTGGGGTTCCTGGGCTAACAATCCTAAAGCCAGAAGCCAGAGGCCAGAAGCCAGAAGCAAACTGCGAACTGCGAACTGCGAACTGCGGACAATTTTCATTTTAGCTCTCTTTCAATTTTAGCAATGATCTCCATCGCTTTGCCATAGATCTCCTCCATCTTCAATGTCTTATCACCAGGAGCGAAACGTGCAAACTCAGTATCATTCAAGGTGGACATAAACTGGTCGATGATCTCATCGCTAACCTCTTTTTTTCGTAAGGCCTCTTTTACCGAATCCATCGACAACCCGGCCAATGGTATACCGAATTTATCACTCAGGTAACCCCATAAAGCCAGAGAGATCTCCTCGAAAAAATCATTCTGTTTCCCACTCTTCATGAATGCCTCTGCTTTCTTAAGCCGCTTACGCGCCACCCGTGTAGCTTTCCGGTTTTTCATTAAAAGCGTATCACGTCTGCGAGCCGCTTCTTTTTTAAAGAATATCAGCAATGCGATAAAAAGTACTAACGGGATGAAAAGCGAGAGAAAATATATCCATGAGCCAAAAAAGCCTGTACCCGCTTTTCTAATTGTAAAATTCTGATTTTCAATGTGCCGGATATCGCTCCCTATGTATTGTATCTCCTCTTTATTCACACCCGTATAGGTCATAACAGCAGATTCTCCACTTCCTTTCTCCACATTCAGGGCATACTCCGGGCTCTTCAATGTCACATACGATTGCTTAGCCAGGTCAAAGAAGGTGAATGTAACCGGTTTGATCTTGAACTCCCCCGGTTTCCTTGGAATAATCAGGTATTCAAAAGATTGTATCCCGGAAACACCGGAAGCGGTTGTTTTATAATCACTGACGATCTTCGGGTCATAGACCTCAAAATCGGGCGGGAACGTGACATTCAGCTTCTCAATCAACTGAATATTTCCTTTTCCGGAGACCACAAATTTCAGGGTAACCGGTTCATTGGTCTGAAGGGTCGTTTTATCAATCTCAGACCGGAAGGTGAACGAACCGACTGCTCCGCCAAATGAGGCAGGTTTATTTTCAAGAGGAAGTGTTTTGACATTGATCACAAGCGGATTAGATTTCAACGCTTTCTCAACCGTTGCATAAGAGGAGGAGAAGAAACTATTGTTGAAGAAGTCATCAAAAAAAGGATCTCCTGTTCGTTGCCGTGTTTGCCTTCTGATCTGAGCAACACATTCAACCTCAAGTGGTTCAATCGTAAGCTTCCCGCTTTTCAGCGGATAGAGAGCGATCTTTCTGATCTCGGCTACAACATATTGTTCTCCGTTAATGGTTTGATTGTATTGTGGAAAACGCTCTTTGTCGCGTAACAAATTCTGAGACCAGAATCCCTGGAAAGAAGAGAGCTTGTTGATAGAGATCTGAGCGATCGGAACCCGGGTAAAAAGTTTATACGTCACAATGATGCCTTCACCCTGGTAAGGTTTGGTTCTGCTCACATAAGCTTTCAGGAAAACATCATTTGCATTGGTCTGAACACCTCCCTGAGCTGGCGTCTGCTGCTTTCCCGGCCGATTAGCCTGACCGGGAGGCTGAGAATTCGTGGCTCCGGTCTGTACCCTGATAGTTACCTTGTTCGACCGGTAACTCTTGCCATCAACAGTCACAGTTGCTGCCGGGATCTCAAAATTCCCTACTCTTGACGCTTGTAATAAATAAGAATTGGTATAGGTGATGGTCATGGATGTTCGACCGTTGATGGAACGAATGCTGGAGGAGGTAGATGTATTGGGTCCGGAGAGCACATTCAGCCCGAGGATTTTCGGTCCTCTGAAATTCACCCCCTGTGCATTTACCGAATAGGTCAGTACAAACGTCTCCCCTACCGATACGACAGGCTTGGCCGAAGCAGTGAATTCAATCTCCTGACCTGTCAGGCTCAAGCCAACAATCGTAAAAATTAATCCGAAGATGGTACGGTTAACCATTCGCTGTTCGTTGTTCGCTGTTCGCTGTTCGTTGTTCGCTGTTCGTTGTTCGTTGTTCGCTGTTCGTTGTTCGCTGGTCGTTGTTCGCTGGTCGTTTTTTTTGCGAATTGCTAATAGCGAATAGCGGGCGTTTCACCAGTCTTTCTCAATCGCAACAACTCCGACTTTTGCTTTCTGCTTCTTGACTTTCTCCATCGTCTTTTTTTCGTCATTCTTCATCGCTTCCAGCATTCGCTCAGCATCCTTTTTAGAGATCTTATTAGGCTTGGGGGGTTGTTGTTTCTGATCCTGTTGATCCTTGTTCTGCTGATCCTGTTGATCTTGTTTTTCCTTCTCTTCTTTATCCTGTTGATCCTTGTTTTGCTGGTTCTGCTGTTGTTGCTGCTGTTGCTGCTGCAATTTCATCCTGGCATACTCCAGGTTGTACTTCGAATCCAGATCCGATGGATTGTTGATTAACGCCTGTTTGAAAGCATCGATGCTCTTTTCGTACTCTTTTGCTTCCAGGAGGGAGTTCCCCAGGTTATGATAGGCGCCGGACTTAACCGGTTTGGGAAGGCTTTTCTCTCCGAGCGTATTAAAAATACCGGCCGATTCCTCATAGTTCTTCTCCTCATAGACAGCAGTACCGAGGTTGAATTGCCCTTTCAACGATTCCTTGTTAACCTCCAGGGCTTTCCTGTAATCTTTCTCCGCTTCCTGATAATCACCCTTCTTGAATTTGCGATTCCCTTCCCGGAGAAATTTGTTCTCCTGCTGTGCAAACCCGGAAAGTGAAAGACCAAAAGCACCAAAAAACAATGAACAAAAAACAACTAATTTCGAAATGCCAATAATCAATTGAACAAAACTGTTTTGGTTATTGACTATTTGAACATTGTAATTTATTTGAAATTTGGTTCTCGTCATTTGTGTTTTAATTTTTCTACCCCTAAATCCCCTGAAGGGGACTTACTCCCCCTTTAGGGGGCTGGGGGGTATTCGTAAATCGTAATTAATTAAAGGGTTTTATCTGCTTCATCCAGAATGTTTTCTTTTCAAAAATAAACAAATCCAGTATCATCAGGATCAATGCTATCGCAAGAAAATACTGGAACTGATTTTCATAATCCGCAAACTGCTTGCTCTCTATCTCCGACTTCTGAATTTCGTTGATGTCGTCAAAGATCCTGTTTAAGCCTGTTTCTGAATTGGTTGCCCGGATATACATCCCCTTACCAATAGTTGCTATCCGTTGCAAAAGAGTCTCATCCAGTTTGCTGACAATAGCATTTCCTTCTTTGTCTTTCTTAAATCCTACCAGCACATCTCCATTGTATACCGGGATAGGTCCACCTTCAGGCAATCCCATGCCGATTGTATAGATTGTAATTCCTTTAGTTGCAGCCAGTTCGGCCTGCTCCAACACATTTCCTTCATGATCTTCACCATCGCTGATGATAATCAACGCCTTATTTTTTTTCGATTCTCCGAATGTGTTTATCGCCAGATCAACTGCATCCCCGATCGCTGTTCCCTGTGTTGGGATCATCCCGGGATTGATGGTCGCAACAAACATCTTGGCCGCCGCATAATCGGTTGTAATGGGAAGTTGGGTATATGCTTTACCGGCAAACACAATGATTCCGATCCGGTCACCTTCCAGTTTATCAATAAGCCGGCTGATCGACTGCTTGGCCCGGGCAAGCCTGTTGGGCTTGATATCCTGCGAAAGCATGGAGTTGGATACATCAAGAGCAATGATCAGGTCAATCCCTTTTCGTTGTATTTTTTCCAGTTTGGAACCTGTCTGCGGGCCGGCTACCACAAATACCAGCAAACCCCAGGTCACCATCATCAGCACAAATTTCAGGATTAACTTTGAGTTGGATTTATCAGGCAACAGGCGGTTAATCACAGAAAGTTGTCCATATCGCTGCAATGCCTTTTTCCTCCAGACAAAGAGCCAGATCACAAGGGCTGTAAAGACCGGTATCAGAGCCAGAAGATAGAAGTACTCGATATGTGCAAATCGAAACATGTTCGCTTTTCGCTTTTCGCTATTCGCTTTTCGCTTTTCGCTATTCGTTTTTCGCTTTTCGCTATTCGCTTTTTGCTATTCGTTATTCGCTTTTCGCTTTTCGCAATTCATCACTCGTAATTCGTCATTCGTCATTCGTAATTGTCTATGGTATATTCCTCAAAACCGTGTATCTCAACAGCATCTCCAATCCGAACAGTGCCAGTGCAATCAATATCAGAGGCACATATTCATCCTTTTTACGCCGGAACTCTGTGACATCGATCTTCGACTTCTCCAGTTGATCAATCTCCCGGTAGATCTCTCTTAGTTTTGCATTGCTGGTAGCCCGGAAATATTTTCCATCTGTCATGCCTGAGATTTCCTGAAGCAACGGTTCATCAATTTTTACTTCCATATTCTGCGTAGACATCCCAAAAGGAGTTTGCACCGGATAGGGCGCCATCCCCATCGAACCAACTCCTATTGTATAGATCCTTATCCCATAAAGCTTTGCAATTTCTGCCGCTGAACGAGGGTCAATTGATCCCATATTGCTCACACCATCTGTCAACAAAATGATCACTTTGCTCACCGCTTTACTGTCCTTCAACCGGCTGACCGCTGTAGCCAGCCCGTCTCCTATTGCTGTGCCGTCTTCGATCATACCACTCTTTATATCCCGGAAGAGATTCTTCAATACGGAATGATCAATCGTGAGGGGACATTGGGTGAAACTTTCTCCGCTGAAGACCACCAGTCCAATCCGGTCATCCGGACGGCCATCGATAAATTCAATCGCTACCTCCTTCGAAGCCTCCAGCCGGTCGGGCTTGAAGTCCATTGCCAGCATGGAACCGGAAATATCAAGCGCAATAATCAGATCGATTCCCTCAACAGTAACATCCTGTCTCCGAAGGCTGGTTTGCGGTCGTGCCAGAGCAAGGATTACCATCACTATAGCCAGCAATCGCAGGGCATAGAGTGCATGATAGAGCATCACCCGCAGGCTCATTCCTTTCCCTTCGAATCCATCGGTTGTGCTGACCTGAATATCTGCATAGTTTTTCCTGTATCTATAGAAATACCATGCGATCAGCACAGGGATGACCAGCAGCAGGAATAAAAATCCAGGATTCGCGAATGTTATGCCATTAAACATTTCTCGTTACTCGATGCTCGATGTTCGATGCTCGGTGCTCGTTAGTTGATATTTGGTCATTTGTCATTAAGGTTATTAAGGGAATGTCATTCCTTGTTACTTTGTTACTTTGTCACTTTTTCCTTTTGTTCCTATTCTCCTTTGCCCCTAAATCCCCTGAAGGGGACTTACTCCCTCCCCTTTAGGGGAGGGCTGGGGTGGGGTCATCTCGTTGCATAGTATCATTAACAAACTGTATCCCTTTCTCCAGGTTCTTTTCGTTTTGATCGGGTGTGGGAGTTTCCTTAGCAAATTTCACCATATCTGCCTGCATCAATATCTTGCCAACTTCATCCCATACACTCCGGTTGATTTCCTTCACTCCCAGCAGATTGTGCAGGATCTCAGCGGAAGTGCTCTCCATAGCAGCCACACTAAAACGACCTTCAATATAATGTCGCAATATATCTGTAAGTTCCGTATAATAAACTTTTACTTTCCCTTGTTGCCACAATTGTTTGGCCCGCAGTTTCTCGAATTCCGTCAGGGCAACTTCATGAGGCTTCAGTTTGATCCGGGGCCGGATGCGGAAAACAGGTTCCTTCTTCTTTCGTTTTCTCAGGTAGTAAATGAGAAAAATAATCAATCCAACGGCGACCAGGCCAACGATAATCCAGGGAAGGATTTCCCGGAATGTCAATGGCGCTCTCATCGGCCCTTTGATGGGTTTAATCGGTTTTGTTGTGTCAACAGCAAGGGTATGAACAGCCAGAAAGTGCATCCTTGTTTCTGCCACAAAGATTGTTGTATCCGGCAACACCCT
>JACNKI010000214.1:11761-14833 GCA_014382125.1 Bacteroidota bacterium
GTTCATCAGGGGTTTCACATAGTCCTGATCCGTTTTTACCCGGGCTACATCAACACCACTTCGGAGGAACAGATCATTTAAAAAATTCTGATGGCTGTTAAACCACTTCTGATACCTCTGCCTGATTTTTCGGTCGGTGGTGTCGACCCAGATCCGTTTGCCGGTCTCGGCATTCTTCACCCGGATCAATCCCACATTAGGAATCTCTGTCTCCCGCTCATCAAAAACCTGCACGGCAATCAGATCATGCTTCTTGTTAGCGATTTTGATAGCATCCTGGAACCCTTTGTCCAAAAAGTCGGAGAATAAAAATGCTGTACACCTTTTCTTGATCGCGTTCGTCAGGTATCTCAGCGCTTCCGCAATATTGGTCTCCCTGTGAGCAGGTTCAAAATCGATCAACTCACGAATGATCCGCAGAATATGTGTCAGCCCTTTTTTTGGTGGGATAAACTTCTCCACCTGGTTGCTGAAGAAGATCACCCCTACTTTGTCGTTGTTTTGAATAGCGCTGAAAGCCAATACGGCTGCTATCTCTGTGATGACCTCCTGCTTCAGCGCATGTTGTGTCCCAAACTGATTTGAACCACTTACATCGATCAGTAACATCACAGTCAGTTCACGCTCTTCGTCGAAAACTTTGATGTAAGGGTGGTTGAAACGGGCGGTGACATTCCAGTCGATGTTACGGATATCGTCTCCGTACTGATATTCCCGCACTTCGCTGAAAGCCATCCCGCGACCTTTAAATACACTATGGTAATGTCCGGAAAAAATCTGGTTAGACAATCCACGAGTCTTAATCTCGATCTTGCGAACCTTCTTGAATATTTCAGCAGCTTCCATAGACGTGAGACGTGAGACGTGAGACGTGAGACGTAAAAAGGTTTACCCATTCACGTTTCACCATTCACGATTCACGATTTTACGGTACCTCAACCGTGTTTAGTATTTCAACGATAATATCTTCTGATGTGATGTTTTCTGCTTCGGCTTCGTAGGTGAGGCCAATACGGTGACGGAGCACGTCGTGAGCGACAGCCCGGATATCTTCCGGAATCACGTATCCCCGGCGTTTGATGAATGCGAATGCTTTCGCGCCCAGAGCCAGGTTGATGCTGGCACGCGGAGATCCGCCATAGCTGATCAGCCCTTCAAATTTCTTCAACTTATACTCAGCGGGGTACCGCGAAGCAAAGACAATATCCGTGATGTAGTTCTCGATCTTCTCATCGAGGTATACTTCCCTGACGACTCCACGCGCACGTGTGATATCACTCGTCCTTACAACAGCAGTCGTACTTGGGAAGTCACCCATGATATTTTCCCGGATGATCAGTTTCTCCTCCTTTTTATCAGGATAGTCAATGATCACTTTCAACATAAATCTGTCGACTTGCGCTTCCGGCAGAGGATAGGTTCCCTCCTGCTCAATCGGGTTCTCAGTAGCCATCACCAAAAAGGGTTCATCGAGCTTGAAGGTCTCCTCCCCGATCGTCACCTGTCGCTCCTGCATCGCTTCAAGCAAAGCGCTCTGGACCTTTGCCGGAGAGCGATTGATCTCGTCAGCCAGAATGAAGTTAGCGAAAATAGGTCCTTTCCTCACCCGGAACTCCTCTTTCTTCTGGCTGTAGATCAGCGTTCCAATCAGGTCGGCCGGCAGCAAATCTGGAGTAAACTGGATGCGGCTGAATTTTGCATCAATGGTGTTCGCCAGGGATTTAATTGCCAGCGTTTTTGCTAATCCGGGCACTCCTTCTAACAGGATATGTCCGTTGGATAGCAATCCGATCAGCAATCGTTCGATCATCTGCTTCTGTCCGATGATCACTTTGTTCATCTCCATTGTAAGGAGGTCTACAAACGCACTCTCCTTCTGGATTCGTTCATTTAATTCTTTAATATCTGTTTCAACCATCATTAAAATTTTTATTCGCGCAAAATTATGAAATGCAATAAAATGTTAAAAATTATCGCTGTTAATAATTGTTAAGCTATCCGTTAAAAGTTTGTTAAAGATTCCCTGAGGAAATCCACTTTTCGTGATGATACGCTTCTTTTAATCATCCGGTAACTGCACGATTGAAGGATCTTCTGGCTTACCAACACAGATCAAACGAACCATCCTACCGGAAATTTTACTCAAAGGTCATAATTATCCTGTAAATTTGTATGTTTGTTGATATGGAATTAGACAGAATCATCGAAGAGGCGTTGAAAGAGGATCTGGGAGATGGCGATCACACGTCGCTGGCAACCATTGAAGAGGGGACGTCGGGAGAAGCTCAGCTGCTGATGAAAGCGAATGGTGTGCTGGCAGGAATAGAGGTCGCAGAGAAGGTCTTTCAGAAAGTGGATCCCGATCTGAAGATGAACATCCTGATCACTGACGGGACGTTTGTCGAGGTCAACGATGTCCCGTTTACGGTGGAAGGGGATATCCGATCCATCCTGGCAGCTGAACGGACAGTCCTGAATTTCATGCAACGACTCAGCGGGATTGCCACAGAGACCTTTCGGATGGTCAAGGAGATTCAGGGAACAAAAGCGAAGATCCTCGATACCCGGAAAACCACTCCCCTGTTGCGTGAACTGGAGAAATACGCAGTGAGACTGGGGGGGGGTGAAAACCACCGGATGGGTTTGTATGATATGATCATGATCAAGGATAACCATGTGGATTACGCCAAAGGGATTGAAAATGCGATAGAAGCTGTCGTGAAATATATGAAACGTACCGGAAAAAAACTGAAGGTTGAGATCGAGGTCAGAAATTTTGAAGAGCTTCTGGATGCAGTAAATTATGGCCATATCGACCGGATCATGCTCGACAACTTCTCCGTTGAAGATGTCATCTCTGCAGTTCAGATAATAAATGGCAGATATGAAACAGAAGCATCCGGGGGAATCATCCTGGAGAATGTCAGACAATATGCCGAAACCGGTGTGGATTTCATCTCGCTGGGTAGCCTGACCCATCAGATAAAAAGTCTGGACATGAGTATGAAAGCGGTAATCAAACGATTCTATGACAACGCCCCAGACCTCCCGGAAAATTGGTAAGAAAATAAT
>JACNKI010000054.1 GCA_014382125.1 Bacteroidota bacterium
ACAGGATTTTTTCTTCCGGCATATAGGTGATCATGTTATCAGGCCAATGTACCATGGGCGTCAAGACAAACTCCAGGGATCTTTTTCCAAGCAAAATGCTATCGCCTGTCTTCACGATCCTGAACTTCCAATCCTTTTTGTAGTGTGCCCGCAAGCCCTTGTCACCCGATGGACATGTAATAATTGTGGCATGTGGAGCATATTCCATGATCAGAGGCAATGAACCGGAATGGTCCATCTCCACATGATTCGATACCACATAGTCGATTTTTGAAGGATCGATAATTTGTTTTATCCTTGATATCAGGTTATCCGCCAGGTTGGATTTTACAGTATCGATTAATGTTACCTTCTCATCAATAACAAGATAAGCATTATATGTTGTACCTCTTTGAGTCAGGTATCCGTGAAAGTTCCTCACATCCCAATCGATTGCTCCTACCCAGTAAATCCCCTGTTTAATTTCTTTTGCTTTCATATTTATTACGTGATCTTTCACAAACATACTAAAATATTCAACTGACTGGATCGAAGGGCTTAGAAATTATCCAGATCTACGTATATTCGCTGTAAATAGTAATCTTATGAGACACCCTGGAATGTTGCAATTACTCCCTGTTTTAGCCCTTATAATTGTGAGTTTTTCTTCCTGTTCTGTGAAGAAGAGAAAATCAGAGCAGGCTGCACCAAACATCCTGTTCATTCCTGTTGACGACCTCAGACCTGAGCTTGGCGCCTACGGTAGTGAAGATATTATATCACCTCATATCGACCGGCTGGCTCAGCAAGGAGTTATCTTTACCCGGGCTTATTGCCAGCAAGCAGTTTGCAATCCTTCAAGAGCCAGTTTGCTTACCGGCCTGCGTCCCGATTCAATCCGGGTTTGGGACTTACGAACAAATTTCAGACAGAATCTGCCTGATGTTGTGACCTTGCCTCAGTTTTTTAAAGAGCATGGCTATACAACCATCGGACTGGGGAAGACATTTCATAATACGATTCCGGATACAATATCGTGGACAGAAAAACCGCATATCGATGGGTTCCCGTTTGATCCCGACGCAGTTTATGCCAACCAGGAGAACCTGAAGATCCAGCAACAAAAAATTGAGAGGATGAAGCAAGCGGGAAGGTCAAGTATTGATCAGTTGGGGCACTGGTATGTAAAAGCCAGCGCGACAGAGAATGCTGATGTGGATGATGATCTATATTTTGATGGCGCTCAAACGACCCTGGCCATTCAAATCCTGAAGGATTTAGCATCACAAAAAGAACCCTTTTTCCTCTCTGTGGGTTACTATCGCCCTCACCTCCCGTTTAATGCCCCTAAAAAATACTGGGATCTCTATAACAGGGATGAAATTTCGTTAGCAGAAAACCAATTTCCTCCGGAAGGAAGCCCTTCGTATGCTGTTCACGGAGATGCGGAGCTAAGAGGGTATTCGGATTGCCATGAATTGCCATTCCCTTATGAAGAGCCCTGGGATGAAGAGAGGCAGAGAGAGATTAAGCATGGGTATTATGCCAGTGTGTCATACATAGATGCGCAGATAGGCAGGCTTATCAACGAGATAGAGCGGCTTGGGCTGGCTGAAAACACAATTGTGGTGCTCTGGGGCGACCATGGCTGGAAGCTTGGGGAACATAACGGTTGGTGCAAGCAGGGGAATTATGAGATCGACACCCGCTCTCCATTGATCATCAGTGGGGCAGGGGTGAAGGCCAAAGGAGAACAGAGCAGCGCACTGACAGAGTTTGTGGATATTTATCCCTCTCTTTGTGAGATGGCAGGATTCGAGATCCCCGGTCATTTACAGGGCACAAGTTTGGTACCGTTATTGGAGAATCCGGATACAGCGTGGAAAACAGCTGCATTCAGTCAATTTCTACTGGGAAAGTATGGCCGTACGAAAAGAATCAAAAATGAGATGATGGGTTATTCTATTCGAACAGATCGGTATCGTTATGTGGAGTGGTATCGATGGAATAAGGAAGAGGAGAGAAGAGGAGAATTCTTACGCAGTGAATTGTTCGACCACGACATTGATCCACAGGAAAACAAAAACCTGGCAGATGATGCAGAGTACAAAGAGACTGTCGGATTGCTTTCCCGGCAACTAAACATGTAAATTCGGGTATAGTAAAAATTGAACTATATTTGTCTATTCAGGAATAACCTGGAATAGTGATTCAACAAAAAAAAGAAAAGATGAAAAAACAGATCCTCATTTTCGTGCTTCTATTAATTGGAGCATCAGGGTATGCGCAAAACAGATATTTTACTGATCATTTACCCCTGACTCATCCAATGGTATACGAACCAATGACGACTCCTGATGGAGTCCTCCTCAATTCAGGACCGAGGGTGATCGGACAAAAGATGCTCGATCCCACACTCATCGGCAATACCTGGTACGATACACAAACCTATAACCACGGGAACATGATGAACAGGATCTATCAGCATGCTGATGGAACGATTGGCGCCACCTGGATGTTAATGGGCGCTTCCGGTGACCCGGACAGGGGTACTGCGTATAACTATTATGACGGGACTACCTGGACAGGAGCCCTTCCTCACCTGGGGAATGATCCCAACAACGGATTCCCGAGTTATGCACCCTGGGGCCCAACCGGGGAGATTATTGCCCATTACCAGTATATCGCCGGAGAAGGACCGATTAAGATTCTGCGAAGGGAAATCAAAGGGCAGGGCGATTGGGCAGAAAGTGTTTTAGAACCTCCCGAGGGATTCTATTCGATTGTATGGCATTCGATGATCACCAGCGGCGAAAATCATGAGTACCTCCATCTGCTTGCTCTTACATATGATGATCCATATGAAGGGCTGGATTATGCGGTATTGTATTACAGGTCTCCCGATGGTGGAGTTACCTGGGACATCGAGGCTGAGATCATCGACGGTCTGAGTTCCAGTGATTGGCTTACCTTGAGTAGCCTCGGATATTCATGGGCGCAACCTGTTGGCAATACCATCGCATTTACTTATGGATTTGATTATTTCAACGGCCTGGTGTTTAAATCTACTGATAATGGTGATACATGGGAAAAGATAGTTGTTTATGAGTCGCCATTTTCGCCTTTAACTATCCCTGATCTGACTCCGGTTTATGGGGGTGGAGATGGCACCTCCGCCATCGCATTGGATTCACAGGGTGGGGTTCACGTAGTTTTTGGAAGGATGTTGTGGTTTTATGATTTAGCCGCCGGAGGACCCTGGTATTACTATCCTACAAGTACCGAAGGAATGATTTACTGGAATGAGACTATGCCTATGCTGGATTCAACGACGATTAGTACTTACACCCTTGAATTCCTGGAGGCCGGAGGAAATCTGGTGGGATGGCTGGTGGGTGATACGGCAGCCCTCGAGATCCCCACCGATCAACCTAATTACGGAGTTGGATTGACTTCCATGCCCCAACTTGGAATAGATGCTGAGGATAATTTATTTTTAGTCTATGCAGCGTTGGCGCCGGATTACTTTCAAAACCCTTACTATTTTCGTCATATTTACAGTAACGCCTCGTTTGATGGTGGAACCACATGGAATGGCATCAATGACATGACCGATGGTATTGTATTCTGGTATTCTGAATGTGTATTTCCGGGCGTTTCACCAATTGTCGACGACCAGGTTCATATCATCTTCCAGGAAGATTTCACCCCTGGAACGGGTTCGGGAGAAGAGTGTTTCATAAACCATATGAATTTTTCCAAGGAGTTTTTTGTGGGAATCCGGGATGCCAATACGCCTTCAGGCTTTACCGTTACTCAGAATTACCCGAATCCGGCCAGCCATTCCACCCGTGTCGAGATCAGGATGGAAAAACCTGCTAATGTGTCAGTAAGTATACTCAATTTGCTCGGCAATACATTGAGAAGGATCGATTTGGGAAAGATGAATTCCGGAACCAATCTGATCACAATCGATGTTTCTGGATTGTCAGCTGGAATGTATGCCTATTGTGTTGAAGTTGATGGTCGGAGAGCGACCCGCAAGATGATGGTGCAGTAAATATATATGTTATCAAAAGGAGGTAGACTAATAGATGAACTGGAAAGCCTCATAGTTGGATTAATCATATTTCAGAATTTTTTCATTTTGTTTTCCAGAACATTTCCTTTATCATTGTATTTATGCCCTTCATATTCTCCCTGAAAAATTATTGGACTTCCGATTTTCCAATCAGTTATTGTTTCCGTAAAAATATTTACAGAGTTTGTTGATAACTTTTCAATGGAACTGTATTACTTTCATATCATAAACTGGATATAGGTGACAGTATAGAACTAATAATATGAAATCAGGAAAAAACAATCTCCTCGCAGGATATAAAGGAAAGATAGGCGATACTGGCTTTTACAAGCGTGTGGTGAACGGTAAGGAGATCGTCCAGAGGTGCCCGCAAAGGGAAAAAATCAAAAACCCGCAAGATTGGCCTGACCAGGTCAAACAGTTTTATATGGCAACAAAATATGCATCGCACATCCTTCAGAATCAGGAGATCAGGGCACTCTATGAAAAAGTTGCAGAGGGATTCAACAGCGCAACCTCCATGGCCGTAAAGGATTATTTAAAGCCTTCAGTGATAGGGCGGGTGGTCACTTCAGGCTATATGGGCAGAGCTGGTTATCGTATTGTCATCAGGGTTGATAATATCGTTCCGGTCAAATCCGTAAAGGTCACGATCGAAAGCCCACAAGGGGAAACTATCGAATCGGGTCAGGCCGTTATGCAAATCTCCGGATTCCACTGGCATTATGTGACAACCCGGCCAAACCAATTTCACAAGGGGTCTCTGATTCGTATTGTATCCTGCGATCTGCCCGGCCGCACCGTAGAATGGACAAGGGTTTTCTGAATCATTGTAAGTATCTCCCTATCAATCTTTTTGGTTAGGAGCATCTCCCATTCATACCGGGAGCATATCGGGAGCACTATTATTCAATATTGACTCTATATTACTGATATATTGAATCTAGATTGAACAAACACTGAACAAGCATGCTATCCCAGATGCCATGATTTCCCTTGCTTGTGCGGTACACGAACCTTTACTTAAAAACTTATGACATACAGCATTTGCTTCAGGGGCTGGTTGTGTTTCTGGCTTTCGTCAATTTATTATTCATATGAATAGTAATGTTATTCTGACTTTGAACTGACTTTATATTTTCTTTGACGAAATTTGGATTAAGACCTTGGCTTTTAAAATTTTAGAAATAAGTTTGTAAATATTATGGTGTTCTACAGTTAGATTGTTGAAAAGTATTTGTTCTATATGTAAACAAAGTATTGCTTTATATTAAAACATTGCTTATCTTTGTACTATTAAATCCCAAAATAAAACTAATATGAATTTAAAATTGTCGCAAAAGCAAATTGGCCAGAGGATAACCGAACTTCGTAAAACGAAGGGATTGTCCCAGAAAGATTTAGCTAAAAGTGTCAAAATATCCCGACCATCCTTGGCTCAGATTGAGTTAGGAAATAGAAATGTTGATATTCTTGAATTACAAAGGTTATCAATGGTCTTAGGATTTTCTTTAGATGATTTTATGTCTAAAGATTTTTCAGTCAGCCAAGATGTTGAAAGCAAAGCCGAAGTAAAATCAATAAAGTTAGAGGAACGTATTTCTGTACCCACACTACAAGTCAACAAATTTAAAAACGTGTTGTTGTATATTCTTGAAAGATGTGCAGGCAAACCGAATGTTGGGGGAACTGTTCTTTACAAGTTGCTGTATTTTTTAGACTTTAATTATTTTGAGTTGTATGAGGAGCATTTAACTGGAGCAAAATACTGCAAATTACCTTACGGGCCTGTTCCACAAAATCTAGACACAATTATAAATCAAATGATTGATGAAACTCAATTGAAAAGAGTAAAAACGGAATATCATGGTTATCCGCAAACTCGGTATCTACCCTTGGAAAAAGCAAATTTAACTGAACTAAAAGCAAGCGAAAAGGAAGTCATTGACAGGGTTATTGAACAAATGAGTGATTGGTCAGCGGCTGCAATAAGCAATTATTCCCATAAAGATATGCCCTGGCTGGCTTCAAAAGAAGGAGAAGAAATAAATTATGAATTAGCTTTTTACAGGGATGCTCCTTACTCTGTAAGAAACTACGGTAATGAAATTGAAGAACAATGACCTATGATGAACTTGATGAATTTAAAAAGGATATGAAAAGCCTTTTGAAAAAATACAGAACGTTGAATGATGATTTGGACGTGGTAAGAAAAGTCTTGGAAGTTGTTCCTGATGAAAGACCACCATTCAGTTTTCGGATAGATAATTTAGGATTGGAAACGTGTATCATAAAAGTAAGAAAAATTGCTTGTAAAGCACTAAAAGGGAGGGGTGTAAACTCTGGATTACGATTGATATACGCTCACTTTGAAAAAGATGAAAGAATAACCTTTATCGAGTTGTATCATAAGAACGATAAGGAAAATGAAGATAGACAAAGAATTATTGACAATTTTAAATAGTTATAAAATGGCAAAAGGTAAAAATCAATACGTTGTACCAATCCAAGATGGTTGGGGCGTAAGAAGCGAAAAAAGCGAACGCTTGACTGTTAAAACCCGAACTAAAGCGGAATCCGTAAAAATTGCGACTATTATTGCGAAGAATCAACAATCAGAATTAACCATTTTAAAAAGTGATGGAAAAATTCAAAATAAAAACAGTTTCGGCAACGACCCATGTCCACCGAAAGACAAAAAATAACAAGCTATGATAGATATTAGCAAGCAAACCGTTGAAGTTGACTGCCCTGATTGTAAAAGGCCCATCACAGTTTCAATTAAAAAGGTTGCCGATGAAGCATTAGTAAAATGCACATGCGGACAAGGAATACAATTAAAAGATAGTAACAGCTCAAATAAAAAAGCAATCAGGGAAATAAACAAGTCATTAAAGAACCTTGAAAATACTATAAAGAAATTTGGGAAATAGATAATATAGTTAAATGTATTGTATGTAAATTGAGGCGATTAGGTTTAGACAGATATACATTCCAATGTGCTAATCGTATTTAATTATAATATTGTAAATATAATTACCCCCAAAAATAGGACAGTAAGTTTAGTTAGGGCTTGGTGAACAACTCAACATTTTACCAACAGCAAAATCATTGTTGGGTTAACAAAATACCTGAAAACAATTTTCTCAAGACTGTTTTTTAACTCATTTACAATAGAGAACAAAAAATCTTTGCTGTGTTTGATCAGATTCATCACAAACACGATGCATGCAATCCAGCTTTCGGATGTTTTAGCTGTTCTTGTACGTACTCTGTTCAGATCGTATGCATTTTTCCCTTGTCCGAATTTGCCTTCGATTTCATTCCTGAGTCCTTGCTCTATTTTTTGTTTCCTTTTCTGATAAGGACTTAGGACCTCTTTTCTTGGTCGGCCCAAGGGTTTACCACTAAACCGTATGTCTCGTTCTTTAAGCCAATTGCGATTTTCACGTGTGCCATAAATTTTATCCACAATCACTACTTCAGGATAATGTCCATTAGCTTGTTTAAAATCATCTACCTGCATTTTAAGATCCGTACTCTCATTGTAGGCGTTCCAATTTAATGTGTTTATCCTGGCATATCCGTTACACTGACTAACTCCGATTTTTGAACCGAACTCCACCTTTGCTTTCTCCTTTCCACGTACAATCGGACGGACATAAGGTTGATAAATATTGACAATCCGATCTTCAATGCTATGTGTTCTGGTTGTGTACATCTTCATTTGCTGATCGAAGATATGTTGGATGACAAAAAATATCTTTTGATCTCTTCGATTTAAGGGGAAAGGTTGACTTTCGACATTGTCAAGTAAACTATTGATAGATTTCAGATTTCTGCGCAAGTAACGAAGTTGTTGACCAATTGCTTTACGTATCTCCTTTTTTGATTTGCGTTTTTTCTTAGCAACATTCAAATATTGTTTGCGAGCGACACGGCGATATGTACGAGGTTTTTGATCAACTTTACCAGTCACGCACAACACATCAATAATCCGTTCACTCTCTTGACGAGCTTGTCCGATTAGACCAAGATCTGTCGGATAGATGATCGTCTGACCGGCAACCGTTGCATCGAGCAATAATTTACCTTGGTTGGTTGTATTTTCAGGGCTGTCATTATGCGGTCCCTTTGAGTTATCATCTGACTTATCTGGTTTAGGAGGCATTGGAGTTTTTCTGGGTTTTTTAACCGAAGATCGTTTGATTAACTCAACCGTCATCGCATCAAATTTATCCAGTCCCATTCGGTAACGAAGGGTTGTAAAGAGAGAACGATCAAAGACATCTTCATAGGTGTACTCACTTAAACCCAGAAAAAACTGGATATATGGATTTTCACGAATGGTTTCAATCGTCTCACGATCATCCAGTCCAAGTTTGTGTTTTACAATCAAGGCGCCAATAACAATCCGGGCATCAATGGCAGGAGGTCCCATCTTTTTGCTAAGACCCCGATAATAAATATCGGCCAGTTCGTCCCAGGGAATCAATGCTGCCAGTTTTGCCCAACGGTTTTCTTTGTCAAGTTTAATCTCAAAAGGAGCTTTAAACTCTTCGATTGTTAACTGTTTATTCGATTTATACCTTATCATAACTGCAAGCTTTATAACATAAAAGTACGAAAAACCTGCAAATTTTTTGCATAAAAATTACGATAAGTTATTAACAATCAAATGTTTAAGACTTATTCGCCAAGCCCCAATTAGTTCTTCCTTTTTAATTGGTTTCACTATAAAATCATCACAAGGTGGTTAGTAGTTACGGTTTTCCCAATAAGAGAAGGAAAATTATTTCCCGATACAGAATATAAATGTATATTGATTATCAGTGATATACATATATCGGGCAACAAATGGGCAACACGGTAGATGGTGTCAACTGACATAATATCCCAAAGAAAAGAAGAATTAATGTCGGTTCAAAAATATAAAAAACCTAATACAGGAGCATATATCTCTAATGAAATTTTCCGGATTGAATGCCTTCTTCTGGATTGTAAAAATTTAAAAGCTGAATTGAATACCATCTTAGGATGGAAACGACACCTTGTTTATCAGGGATCCTGTTAGAGTTCAGTCAGCCAATTACCTAACCTCTCGATTCCCTTCACTATCTTTGGGCAATACTCCCTGACGAAGGAGTCATTCAAGCTGTTCTCCGGAAGGGCGTTTGAAGATGCCTGAAGAGCAAGTTCACCATCAAAATCCACATAAGCCATTCTGGCTGTCAGTTCATCTCTATTACGGGCAAAATCGCTGCCAGGCAAAACAGCCACTCCCGTATCCTCAAGCAAGCGATTTGCCAATTCAAAGGAATTAAAAATGCCGTGCTGCATCAGCTTCTCCCGGAAAGGTTTGAAATTGGGAAACATGTAAAATCCTCCGTGAGGTAGTGGGATATCAATCCCCATTTTGTGAAACCTGTCGGCCATATAATGAGCGATCGCTTTCAGCACTCTGCGGGAGTGATGGAGGTATATGTCGATTTCCGGATGCTGCTGAAAAGCCGTTACCGCTGCGTATTGGATGGGTGCTGAAGTAGAGGTGAAGGTTTCACTGGCAACAACAGCAATAGCATCCTGAAGCCATGCTAGATTGGGTGGAAAGGAGAAAGTTCCCAGCCGCCAGCCGCCTGCTCCGCACCATTTACTCAATCCGCTGCTGATGATTGTTCCCTCAGGGTAATACCGGGCAATGGAGATATGTTTCCCCTGATGGTGGATACTACCGTAGATCTCATCTGAAACAAGAATCACCTTATACTTTCTAGCAACCTTTGCAAGCAATTTCAACCGCTCGATAGGATAGGTATAACCAGTCGGATTAGCAGGATAATTCAGGATTACAATACGGGGTCGTTCAGGATCTTCATGGCAAATTTGCTCCAACTCTTCATAGCTGAGACGCCAGTAATTATCCTCCTGGGTAGGCACCCACCTGACATGCCGCCCAATTATGTGAGCCTGTGGAGAGTAGGAGACCCAGCTGGGAGTAGGAATGATAAGGTCGCCGTAATAAACGAGTTGCAAAAGGAAAATCAGCTCTTTTGAGCCAGGTCCGATCAGCACATTAGAAGGGTCCGTACTTACTTTCTGTGTCAGGTAGTTGTATGCGGCAACCGCTTCCCTAAGTTGCGGCAGTCCTTTTACTGGCAAGTAGTCCTTCTGCTGTGCATTCCTGCGCAATGCCTCCACCACTATATCGGGAACTGGAAACGGGGACTGTCCGAGTCCGAATTTGACAACCTCTATTCCTTTTTTTTGTAAGACTTGACACTTTTCATTAATGGCAAGGGTGGAAGATGTTTTGAGGCCCCTGACATTGAGGTTCAGGTTTACATGTAGGTGTTCACGTTTAGTTCTCATGAAAGGTCATATATGTTATCCTCATCGTCATTCAATAATAGTAAATCCAAATCAATATACCTTTCGATATAATTTTTCTTTATATCCTTTTTTAAGATTCCTTCTTCATCATAGTCTGAATCTTCAGAAATAAGTTTTTCTGCCTGATGGATTGACATTCTAAAAAGATAAATCTTATCCTCTGTTTCGAACCTTAAAGCATTAGCTTTCTTACCCTCCTTATTTGTTATTGAAATAAGATACTGGCTAAATCCATTTGGATATAAAAGTTTAACCTGCTCCTGAACTTCCTGACTGATTTTCTTAAAATCAGTAATCACTCTTGGTTTATTATCGTTATTCAATTTTTTTTAATTTTTTTTACCAGCCCAATAAATAAGCAAATATTAGTGGGGCAACGATAGTCGCATCTGATTCAATGATAAACTTGGGTGTATTGACATCTAACTTGCCCCAGGTGATTTTTTCATTCGGAACAGCCCCTGAGTATGATCCATAGCTAGTGGTTGAATCAGATATCTGGCAAAAATAGCTCCACACTGGAGTATCATGTCTCTCAAGATCCTGGTAAAGCATCGGGACAACACAGATGGGAAAATCACCGGCAATACCACCTCCGATCTGGAAAAAACCAACTAGCTTGTCCTGGGTAGTTTTCGTATACCAATCGGCAAGATATGCCATGTATTCGATGCCCGACTTCATTGTATGAGGCTTCAATTCCTTTTTAACACAATAGGATGTGAATATATTCCCCATAGTAGAATCCTCCCATCCCGGGACAACAATGGGGAGGTTTTTCTCCGCAGCAGCCAGCACCCAGCTGTTTTGTGGATCTATTTCGTAATACTCTTCCAATCTCCCGGAACGGAGTAACTGATACATGAATTCGTGAGGAAAGTACCTTTTACCCAGCTCCTCTGCGTTTTTCCACAGATTAAAAATATGCTTTTGAAGCCTTCTGAAAGCCTCTTCTTCCGGGATACAGGTATCAGTAACCCTGTTTAGTCCCTTTTCCATCAGACCACACTCCTGAGACGGTGTGAGATCACGATAGCCAGGCAGACGTTTGTAGTGCGAGTGGGCGACCAGGTTCATAACATCCTCTTCCAGGTTTGCTCCTGTACAGGATATGATATGCACCTTGCCTGTCCTGATCATTTCAGCCAGTGATTTACCCAACTCAGCTGTACTCATGGCTCCGGCCAGCGTGATCATCATCAAATTTCCCTGTGCCAGCTGATCTTCATAGGCTGAAGCAGCATCCACCAGGGTGGCTGCATTGAAATGCTTGAAATGTTCCATGATGAAATTGCCGATTGCACCTTTTCTTTTCATCTCACTGATGTTTCAGAATACTTAAATTTGTAAGAGAGTAGTGAATAATAAAGTTTCGCCGTCAGAAAATCGGGAGCCGGATTTCCAGTTACCGGAGCAAGTTCCACAATATCGAATCCCACTATGTTTTTTTGCTGAAATACCTTCCTCAGGTAATGCAACACAGTGTACCAGCCCAAACCGCCTGGTTCTGGGGTGCCCGTGGAAGGCATGATGGAAGGATCAAAGACATCCAGATCAATTGTTATATAAACATTTTCAGTCATCAGGTCAATGGATTTCCCGATCCAACCGTCATTGTCAATCGTCTCCCAGGCAAAAAAACAGTTCTCCTTCTTAAGGTATTGTATCTCACTTTGATCCATGCTCCTGATCCCGACCTGGACCAGGTTGGTGTGCTTGTTGGCATCATGTAGGGCGCAGGCATGATTGAGTGGTGATCCGTCATAAGATTTCCGCAAATCGGTATGTGCGTCGAGTTGTAGAATGGTAAGGTCGGGGTATTTCTCGTAAAACGCTTTGATGATGCCAATACTAACCGCGTGTTCACCTCCAAAGAAAGTTAAAAACTTCTGTGTTTTCAGTAAGGCTTTAGTCTTGTTGTAAATTGTTTGAAAAACATGTTCCGGTGATGAACCTTCTGTGATGGGTGGTAATATATGTATTCCGTGCCTATACACTTCGGTATCTGTTTCAATGTCGTAAAGCTCCATGTGTTCTGAAGCTTCCATAACAGCATGAAAACCTTTATCAGCACCTTTCCCCCAGGTGGAGGTACCATCATAAAGTATGGGCTGGAGCAGTATGGATGCTCTGTCAAACTGAGCATATTTATCATCTATATCTGCAAAGTTTCTCATAACCTATTTGGAGTACCCTAGTATTTTAAACATTTCTTGTGCAGATTGTTCTTCCCTGTAAACAAAATCAAAGAAATTACCGTTTTCGTCCCGGTCGATGATCACATGCTTAGGAGAAGGTATGAGACAATGTTTGATGCCACCATATCCGCTAATTGCTTCCTGGTAAGCGCCTGTGTGAAAGAATCCAAGATAAAGAGGCTCCTTATCTTGCTTTGAGTATTTTGGCAAAAGCACCTCCTGGTTCAAATCTTCGGAATTGTAATAGTCGGAATGGTCACAACTGAGGCCTCCTATATTGACACGTTGGTATTCATTATTCCATTTATTTACGGGTAACAAAATAAATTTTTCATGAATGGACCATGAATCGGGGATAGTATTCATCAGACTGTTGTCAAGGAGATACCAGGTTTCAGTATCGTTTTGCTTCTTGTTCTCGATGACTTTAAAAATGATTGCACCCGCCTCCCCAACTGTATATTTCCCGAATTCTGTATAGATATCCGGTTCATTGATATTCTCTTTAACACATGCTTCTTTGATGTTATTGATGATCTCGTTGATCATGTATTCGTAATTGTACTCAAAACCGAGATGATTGCGGACAGGAAAGCCGCCGCCGAGATTGAAAGAGTCCAAGCTTGAACTAACTTTCTTCAGATCCACGTATGATTTAAGGGCTTTCTGAAATTCACCCCAGTAATATAACGTATCCCGAATTCCGGAGTCCACAAAAAAATGGAGCATTTTGAGTTCAACCTTTTCGTTGTTCATGATCATGGTTTGAAAAAACTCAATTATATCTGAATTAGGGATTCCAAACCGTGAGGTGTAATAGGCTGATTGAGCTTCTTCATTCACAGCCATCCGCAGCCCAATTTTAATTTTATATTTGATATCGTATTTAAGAAGCCTGGAGAGTTCCTCCATGCTATCAAGAATGATGATTGAATTTTCAAACCCTGACTCTTGCAAGAATATTATTTTTTTCAAATATTCATCCGTCTTGCACCCATTATGTAGAATGATCCTATTCTTATCAATTTCTTTCTCTTCCATAAGATTCATTATCAGATCGATATCATAAGCTGACGACGTTTCGAGATTTACGTTATGCTTCAGAGCCTCACTCACTACATGGTGAAAGTGGTTGCATTTGGTGCAGTAAGCATAAAAGTATTTTCCTTTATAATTACTTCTTTTAATTGCCCTGTTAAAGAGGTTCCGCGATTTTTTAATTTGTTCCCCAATTTTGGGTAAGTATATAAATCTGAAAGGTGTGCCGTACTTCTTAATTAAGTACTTAAGAGAGATTCCCTGGAAGGTTAAAAAGCCATCTCTCAGATCAAAGCCCTCTTGTGGAAAGTAATAACTTTGCTCAATTAAATCAAAATATGTGTTTTTCATCTATGTGAAATAAAACTTAGAATCAAATATGTTAACAGGGATGGAATAAATAACGCACAACTGCTATTTTCGCCGAAAATAATTATTGCGCCTGCGGAGGCATTATGATTAATTACTCATAGGCAATTTGTCTAAAATTAATCGAAACAAATTTAATACAAAATCTAATTGATTATCCCGATTTATTTCCTTGATGCGATCAATTTAACACATGCAGCACTGTAAATAGTCGTTTTTTTTTATTTGAGCCCATAATGTGTTGGTTTTAAGTAAATTTTTCACATAAAAACCACATATTATAATTATATCTTTACTGTCAGAATTTCGTTGAAAATTTGCAATTCTAAAACAATCAACATGTTATTGATAATTGACAATCAGAGCGCTTTTATAAAAAAGTTTAAAAGACAATATCTTGCTGAGCAAGATTTTGACTATGTGGTTTTTGACCATAACCAACCGATTACCTTATCTGCTAAAACAAAAATTACGGGAATTATTCTATCAGGTGGTAGAGGCTCTCCTTTTGAACCTTTAAATCTGACTTCAAACTTTGTGGCTTTAATGAATTTTGATGTCCCGGTACTTGGTCTTTGTCTGGGACACGAAATTTTAGCTATTGCTTATAGAGGGCGGATTAAAAAATTAGCAGAGTATCATGGAAAAAAAGAACTAATCACAATACTTAAACCCGATGATCCTATTTTTTCGGGACTAAAAAAACAAGAACTGTTATTAATGAAACGTCATGGCTTTCATATTTCAGAGTTGCCTGCATCATTTGAAAA
>JACNKI010000105.1 GCA_014382125.1 Bacteroidota bacterium
TTGCTTTCCAGAAGTTCAAACCGTTCCTCATCGACAACGACAAAACTTTTCCGGAACCGATTATAATGATAATAAACCTCTGGCCTGAATCCCTGCGGGAGGTGGAAAGCGATGTATTGATTCAGAAAGAAATCGTAAAGATAACTGGCATGCACTTTCCCCAGGAAACCAGCGATCTCATAAATATCAGGAACAGAAAGTGAGTCGATTGTATAACTGTACTTTACATCCTGACGAAAAGGATCAAGCAAGAAGCTGCCGGCAAAATCATCAGTCGCCATATGAGATGAGTAGAGTACCGTCTTCTGCTTCCTGGAAGCCTTCAGTTTTCCGAGTTCAATCCAGGTTGAAAAATCGACCGCATTCAGGTTGACTGATTTGTAATAGAGAGTATCGTAATAGTACTCTTTGTCTTCAAACGGATAAAAATATTCATCAATTTGTAGTTGGATCATGTCAATCAAATATGATTGGGTCTGCTGCAAGAGAAACGAATCTGCCTGATTTCCCAAATAGACACTGAAATCCAGCTTACGGAGTTCGTCAATGAATCCATTTACATACTTCTCCAGAAAAACTGAATCATCGATATGGCGGGTGAAAAAACTTGACGCATCAAGGGCGGAGTCTTGTTGTGAGCCGGTCAGTTTTTCAAAATCCTCTATCATTTCTCCTTTGTGGTTATATTTAAAGAGATGTGCCGGGGGCTTTACCTTAAGATAAAAATCCGGGGGGTTTTGCTGAAACTCTTTCGCCAGCTTATATTCAAATGAACAGGAACTCAGGATGAGCAGGATGATGAATGAAAGAAAGAGGTGGATTTTTTTCATACTAAATTTCTAATTCCATCTGGCCTTTGCTGTCAGATGGCTCGTTGTTCGCTGTTCGCTGTTTGCTTTTTGCTTTTCGCTTTTCGCTTTTCGCTTTTGGTTTTTCAATCCAGGATATCTTCTTCACGGGATAGTTCGTCAATCGTTTCCCTTTGGCTTTATGACTTTTAATGGCGATGAACTCCTCTACCCTGATCAATTCTTCCTTCGTTCCCCTGGTTTTCTGTTTCATGTCAAACAGGATCCTCAGCCCGGGATGTTGGTCGATGGTCATGGAGATAAACTTTTCGCCACCATTAAGAAAGGTCATTTTCTTGTCTGTGACCTCTACCTTGAAACGCTTGATGAAGTGACGTTTTGTTTTCTCATCCTGGTACAGGACCGAATAGACTCTTTCCGGGTCATATTTTTCAATCCTGAACATATCCTCATCGAAGTGTGTAGAGAGGTCAAACGATGTCAGACGGTATCGGCCAGAACGTGTAAAATTGATAATCCTGTCTGAGCCGGAGAAGGCTCCCAGTAACACTCCCCTCTCTTCCGTGTTGAGGCGCCTGACGGTATCATCATACCAGATATTCAGAGAGCCGAGGGTTGAAACACCTTCCTGCCGGATATCAATCCTTCGTACCGCGTTCCTGGTCAGGATATTCCCGATCGAGTTGCGTCCTTTGATAGCCTGATCGGCAAAGTTGAACTCAAAGGATGTCTTTTTCAGCCTGGGTTTTGCCCTGAGGTCAACTTTGACTACCTCTGCTTCCCCATTCGGATTGGCCGAGAAATAGAGCACTTTGGAGCCCGGAGTCCCTTTGGTCATGCTATACGCCTTATCACGGGTTACACCCGATACGGCAGACCGCTTCACCATCACCTTCCCGTTTCTTCCATCGCGGTAAATCAGGTTGTAAATCGTCCGGATATCATTCTTCTTGAAGATCTTAATGTGAATAACCTTCTGGCCAATGAAGATCTTGTCCGATACTTTTGTCACCATAAAGGATCCGTCGCCCCGAAATACAATGATGTCGTCGATGTCAGAGCAATCACAGACAAATTCATCACGACGGAGGGAGGTTCCGGCAAACCCTTCTTCCCGGTTAATGTATAATTTTTGGGAAGCGGCAGCTACTTTCGCTGCTTCGATGGTATCAAAGTTCCGGAGCCCCGTGCGACGCTGTTTTCCCTTCCCATATTTCTTTCGGATCTGACGGAAGTAGTTGATAGCGAAATCGGTGAGGTTTTCCAGGTGGTTGTTCACTTCATCCATCTCCAACCGGATTTCGTTGATCACTTCATCTGCTTTATCAGCATTATACTTTGAGATCCGCTCAATGGGAATCTTCCGCAGCCGGTTGATATCCTCGTCATCCAACGGTCTGATAAACTCCTTCTTAAAAAGCTCCATTCCCAGCTTGATCGCTTTGTCGATCGCTTCATCGGTTTTGCACTTCTTGATCGGTTCGTAAACTTCGTTCTCGATAAATATCTTCTCAATAGAGGTGTTGTGCAGGTGATCGTTCAACTCCATCAGCCGAATTTCAAGCTCCCATTTCAGTAGGTTAACCGTATGATCAGCCGAAATCCTGAGGATATCACTCGCACCCAGGAACCGTGGTTTTTCGTTTTCCACGATACAGGAGTTGGGTGAGATAGGCACTTCACACTGCGTGAAGGCATAGAGTGCATCCATAGTGGTATCGGGGGAGACACCAGGTGACAGGTGGATCAGGACCTCCACATCCCTGGCAGTATTGTCATCGATCTTCCTGATCTTGATCTTCCCTTTATCATTTGCTGACAGGATTGAATCAATGACTGACTCGGTGGTCGTACCGTAGGGGATCTCAGTGATCCCCAATGTCTTTTTGTCGATCTGACTGATCTTCGCCCGGAGCCGGACCTTTCCTCCCCTCAATCCGTCGTTATACCTGGAGATATCTGCCAGGCCGCCTGTCGGAAAATCTGGATAAAGCTCAAACTCTTTGCCCTGTAATATTTTGATGGAAGCCTCTATCAGTTCATTGAAGTTGTGGGGCAGAATTTTCGAAGCCAATCCCACAGCGATCCCTTCCACTCCCTGTGTCAGCAATAATGGGAACT
>JACNKI010000009.1 GCA_014382125.1 Bacteroidota bacterium
CGTTTCCACAACACCGTCTGGAGATTCAGAACCACTGATGTTGTATTAAATTCAACTATCTACTGGTCATCTACAAAGCACGGACCTGACAAGGCCTGGTCGCACGGAATCAACGAGGTGGTTTTCGAAACAGATTATACACCGAGTGTCTCGTTCTATCCTTCCCAGTGGACAAATACGTTTTTAGTGAGATGTATTAGGGACTGAGGGAAAGAAGGAAATTAGGAAATTAGAAAAAATTGCAACATGAAACAGTTCAAGCATATTATCGTTGCCCTATTTCTGGCATGCTTGTTTCTCTGGGCGTGCAGTAAGAAGGAACTGCCTGAACCACCCGGGGCAACCTATTCTAAACATGGAGATACCTTGAGCCACAGGAATGGGCAGGTTTGCCTGACTTGCCATATTCCGGGTGGAACTGCAACAATCTCTTTTGTAGTTGCCGGCTCCGTTTTCCAATCAGACAAGTCGACACCCTCTGTGAATGGGACGCTCTCTTTTTGGTCTGATCAGGGGGGGACCGGAATGCTATACGCAACCCTCGAGGTTGATGGCAAAGGGAATTTCTATACGACTTCATCTATCCTCCCCGCTCAGGGGGTCTACCCTCAGATACTGGGCACATCGGGTGATGTTAAAACCATGCCTATCATGACTCCTAACGGAAACTGTAACTCCTGCCATGGGGTGACAGATCCACCGATCTGGGTTAACTAGTTGCTGGATGCTGGATGCTGGATACTGGCTAAAATGATTACCTTGTAACCTTTTCACCTTTTCACCTCGTCACCTTGTCACTTACTAATCTTTCCGGCAACGATCCCAAGAATTTCCTCTTCGGCCATTTTCGCTTTCTCCACAATCTCATCAGCCTCCTTCATCAGGATTGTGATGTACTCCTGGTCTTCCAGGTCCGATGCATTGATTTTGACGTTTAGATAGGCGCCGATGACTGCGGAACGAGCGCAAAGAGCTCCAACGCCGGCATCAGATACTGAATTGGGATTTCCAATTTCCGCCATCGCTTTGATTACCTCAATCGATTCATACGCTCGTTTCATGGTTTGGAAAGGGATATCGATAGCATATTTGGTCGCCTCCTGGATGGCAGCTAAGCGAGCCGCTTTTTCTTCATCGGATTTCTTAGGCAATCCGAGGGCATCCATGATCCTGCTGAATGCGCGGGTATCTTCATCCACCAGGAAAAGGAGTTCATCTTTCAACTGCTGACCCTTCTCAGCCCAATCGGAAAACTCCTCCCACCGATCATCCCAACCAGCTTTGTGTGAGGAAAGGTTAGCGACCATGGTTCCCAGTGAAACACCCAGTGCACCAATATATGCAGAAACAGATCCACCGCCGGGAGCTGGCGATTCGGACGCCGTTTCGTTGGCAAATCCTTTGCAAGTCATCCTCATAAGTTGTTCCTGTCCAGAATCTTCCAGAAGATATTCGATGATTTTCTCATTGGGGTTGAACGGCTTCAGGTCATCGAGACCCAATGATATTACAGCGATCCTGATGATCTCTTCCTCCGAAACACCAACCGAACGCTTTTGCTTCCTCAGAAAATATTTCCCGGCATCGATCATTGCCTGCTTGGGTATCAATCCAACAAGCTCTGAGCCTGTTACACGCATTCCCCTGGCCTGAGCTTTCTTACTAGTCTCTTCAAACGCCACATGTACCGGAGTGCTGCTGATATTGGTCAGGTTGATCGAGATCTGCGCGATCCCATACTCTTCAATGAACCAGCCTATCGCTTTGCATGCTTTCAATGCCCCAGGGATCCAGATCTCTTTTCCGTTCTCATCCAATTTCTTCTTTCCAGTAATCGAATTGCCTTCACGCATGGGACGCCCCCGTTCACGAATATCAAATGCAACGGCATTGGCCCGGCGGGTGGATGTGGTATTCAGATTGACATTGTATGCGACCAGAAAGTCCCTGGCTCCGATTGCTGTCACACCAGTTTGAGGATTGAACTCAGCAGGTCCGTAGTCGGGTTTCCAGTTGGGATCAGCAAGCTTCTCCTGCAATCCTTCATATTCTCCTGCCCGGCAGTTGGCCAGGTTGCGACGCTCTTCTGAGAAAGCCGCATTCTCATAGCAATAGATCGGAATAAGTAACTCGTTCCCTACTCGTTCAGCCAATTTTCTCGCATACTCCACGGTCTCTTCCATGGTAATGTTGGCGACTGGAACAAACGGGCAAACATCAGTGCCACCAAAACGTGGATGTTCTCCCGAATGTTTACTCATATCAATGATCTCAGAAGCCTTTTTAATGGCAAGAAAGGCAGCCTCAACCACAGCATCGGGTGTCCCGACAAAGGTAACAACCGTACGGTTCGTTGTCTGCCCCGGATCTGCATCCAGCAATTTAACTCCGTTTATTTTTTCAATCTCATCAGTAATTTGCTTGATCACAGCCATATCCCGGCCTTCAGAGAAATTAGGAACGCATTCAATAAGTTGTTTCATGATAACTGGCGAATTGGTGAACTGGTGAACTGGTGAGTTGGTGAACTGGTGAGTTGAAGAGTTTTTAGTGTGCAAAAATACTAATTCTTCTTTTATCCGTGAAAATCAGTTCTGATCCATGTCATCTGCGTTCCATATTTTCTTAAATTTGAATCCAAATCAATAACCCTTTTACCATGAGAAAGTATATATTTCTATTGCTGCTTCCGGTCATGTTAATTCTAACACAATGCCAGGAAGGTAAAAAAGAACAAACCGCCCAATTCATTCCGCAAACTACAGTGGAAGCGGTGATGAACAAGATCGTAGCTCAATACGAAGAAGACGCTGTATTCAGGGTTTCCAAAGGAGTTAATCAGGTTGCTTCCCTGTGGCGCGAAAGTGATGGTTCTTCGGCTGATTTTGAAGCCTTCTGTGAGAAACATTACGTGAATGA
>JACNKI010000147.1 GCA_014382125.1 Bacteroidota bacterium
GCATTGCCATTTAGATCGACAAAAAGTTGTCGATATTGGCGCCCTAAGCGCCTAATTGCTGAGAGTGTTCTCCACTATCGATTTTATTCTCAATGATGACAACAAATTTATGGGCATCGTCAATTAATAAAATGTCGATATTATTCCACTCACGGCGAACTTCCAACTCATCAAGAGTCCATATATCCAGATCGATTGGACTTATTGGGGTATCCATGCCAGAACTTATGATTGCTTTTTGCAATAGGCTCTTTGCAAATGAGTCGCCTAGTCCATGAGGTTGGAAAGGATTCAAAAGGAAAGCTAGAAAATCTGAGTGGCGCAGTTCTTGTCGTACTGCGCCTACAGCTTCGAATATATTGAACTGTTGTAGCAGAGTTTCAAGGCGCTCTAGATCCGGGTTACCAACGACGAGAGCTTCTAGTGCTTCTAAATCAGTTATGGAATTTTCTTCAATCATTCAGCGCGCACCTTCATCGATGCATTGTTGAATCTGAAAATACGTTGCCCTTGTTTATAGGAATGATCTTCGTCGTCATTGAGCCAGATCAACCCAGGCTTTTCACAATTTGCACGCCCGCAAATAGCAGCTGTATCAGGCCAGCCAACGGGATTGACTGAGCGCACATACAAACGAGAACGCCCTTTGGGTTTTCCATGATATTGACATCTCACTAAGGCCATTACTCCCTCCAGTTATTAAATCATACAGGGTAGGACCAAAATAATTGAGTCCTACCGAAAATGCTTCTTCGAATAATCCAACACCTCACTCGGTGAAAGCTGCACAGAAGATGGGCCACTGCGGATATAGAATTCTTCCCCATCTTTGGCTTTCAGAAACACTGGAGTGGAACTCGGGCTGCAATCGACACGTAGTATCTTTTTATCCTGAATCTCTTTCAAGTTCCATCGAATTTGATCAGTATACTGCTTGCCAACCTTATCGTTTACCAGATTTCCAAAGTGCAATAGGTAATTGTCGTTATTAGGGAATTGGTCAGCTTCAGTTCCAATTACGTTGCCATCATCTTCGACACCGATGAGCAGAGTGCCGCCTTCGGAGTTCAGGAAAGCCACAACGGTTTTCAAGACACTGTGCTCAATGGCTTTATCCGCCCTATCAGCATGTAGGTTCCAGCGCAGCGTAGACTTGAATTCCAGGTTGGCGCTCTCTCCAGCTAATATGAGTTTTTCTTCCTCTGATCGTTCAATCTGTTTGGGCTTAGCAGGTTTTTCTTTCTCGCCTTTTCGGTGAACATCAACCCTCTCAGGCTTTTTATTGTAGTGCTGTGGAAACTGGGTTTCTTCAACTGTCGTGACTTCAGTTTCTTCGCCGTCTGGAAGGTCCCTGTAGACAAACGACACATCTGGATAGGTAAAATCAATGCGCATCAACTGATCTTTGACCCTTTTCCTGCCCTCAATCGAGAATTTCAGGATCATCTCAGTATCTTCTTTCGGAGCTTCCCCGTCAGGGAAGAGGATCTTCATCAGGCCAGAAAATGTTTTATTGATCCCATCCCGATCTCTCGTGGAAATATCGCTAGAAAGCTCGAAGTGTTCCTGGTATTTTAGTGAGTAATCATAACTGCGCAGTTTTCGTAGGAGTTCTGCCAGGTAATCCACTACGAAACCATATCCCTCTGAAAACATCTCTCCTCGGATGACTTCCACTTCCCAGCCTGGGATATAGAAGTGAAGACGATCCAAGAAGGCAGAATCGTAATATTGAGGAGGAAGCTCATCAAACAGGTTGCTGTGCATGAGCATATAATCTAATTCGTGGGCAGTATTTCCCACAAAAACCATTGATGCCTCTGCGCCAAGCGTTTCGATACCCCTTGAAAAGGTTTTGTTGGCCATATAGTTCTTGAGAATATCAACCAGGGCTTTATTTGCACGTTTCTTTTTTCCCGCGAATTCGTCAAAGGCTACGGTATCCCAATAGCCAACCAAGCCAATCTTGCCCGTGCTGTTATTTACAAAAAGCTTGGGGACAGTAACCTCACCACCGGAGATCAAAATCCCATGGGGTGAAAAATCAGTATAAATATGTGATTTACCCGTTCCTTTTGGACCTAATTCGATCAAGTTGTAATTACGCTCGCAATATGGCACCAGGCGCATCAACTGCATCAATTTTCTACGCAGATCAAATTTCTTAGGGTCAAAACCAATGCTCTGGATCAGCAGATCAACCCATTCTTCCAGAGTGAATTGCTTTCTTGCTTCTAGATATAAATCGAAGTCAAACTGTGAAAGTTGAATAGGTTTCAGTGTATCTAAGATCCAGGGAACCAAGCGGGGGTCTTCATCATAACGGTATTCAATATCAGCAATACACCAGATGCCACTAACCATCAGTTTGGGGTGCCTTGTTGCAGTGTCGCTGTCAATGAGAATCTCTCGAATGCCAAGGTTAGCAAAAGAGGCTTCATAAGTATCATTTCTATCATTCAACTCCACACTTACTCTATCGATAACTTTATGTCGCCCCTTTTCCCGGATCGTTGACTTGACCAGATTGGCTTCGTTGCGATGCACATAGTGATTGCGTAAGATTTCCCTGACTGTCTCGATACCGGAATTAATACTGTCTTCATCGGACGTAGCACAGTATTGACCCAACAAATATTCCAACACATAGGTGGGGACGATGGCATTGCCCTTTACCAATTTGACAAGGTCTTTTCGCACAACCAACCCGGCAAAATGTTCGTTGATTTTTTGGTCGAGATAATTCATAAGCAATCCTTGCTAAAAATCAAAATCGGACGTGAAAGAACGGCGCAGTTGATAGGGGAGTGACCTGTATTCTTTGAAATGAGATGTGCCAGGGACTTGTTCTTCCAACTTAAGAAACACCGTTTGATTATTGACATCATCCGCTT
>JACNKI010000052.1 GCA_014382125.1 Bacteroidota bacterium
CATTCCCATTCAACGAAGCGACCACCAGAAGGGTGTCGGTAAAAGCAAACAGAGATCCCCAGACCACCTCTGAGAACATACTCTCTTCACCCTGATCGTTTGCAATCGTAATTTTATAATAAAACTGTTTGCCCGATTCCGACGGGATATCCAGGTAGAAGGTGTCAGATAAAAGAGCCTGGTTTACTTTTTCAAATCCGCTCCCAACGGCCTCTGATCTGTATATATTAAATCCGTCCACAAGGGCATTTTCCGTCGGATCCCAGGAAATCGTGATATTGTCACTTGATGACGATGCCTGGAGTCCCTGAGGGTAGGGCAGAAATTGCTGTGACATGATTGTAGCACAGGCTCCTCGTGTGATCTCAGCACAATAATCGATATTGCAGTTATCAATAATATCAGTGGGTTGATGCCAGTTAGGGCTGAAATCAAATTCTTCAAAGTATGTGGCGGGGAATCCCCACTCCCAGTAACCTCTTGAATCTGATCCTGAACTATTCCACTGGTTGGAGAAAACAACATCCAGAGATGTATATTGCTCGATTGCAATAGCTCCAAGAATGCTGGCCCATTCACAAAATTGATACCTGAAGATGAGTACCTGATCCGTGCTGTCCGGATTGTTTGCTATCATGTCCAGATTCTGCATAAACCTGACGTCCTCCCCGGTTTCGTAAGCCTTCTGGGCCTGATAACGAGAGCCAAACAGACCGAGTTCCTCGGCTGCAAACAGGGTTAATTGAATGGTCGATTCCGGTTGGTAATTGCTGGCTTGCATGACCCTGGCAATTTCTAATGTAGCGGCAGTTGATGAGGCGTTATCATCAGCTCCCGGTGCAAAAGTATATGGGTCGGGACTACAATAGGAGTCATAATGCCCACCGATCACATAGATCTCCTCCGGAGCGCTCTGACCGGTTAGCGTGGCTACTACATTGTATTGCCATAGAGTATCAACATAAATGCCACCCCAATTTACATAGCAAAGAAACGAATCAAGGGCCACATTGGTCATTCCATAAGAGATAAACTGGTTAGCAATCCATGTGGCAATCTCTTTTCGATTATCAACCATCATGAACCGTGTGCCATAGTCCTGAAGATGTTGAATCGTGGAACGGATACTGTCGGAGTTGATTTGGCTGATCACATTGACAATAACCGGGTTCAGATCAGATTTGAATCCTCCTCCTGATGGCTCATAGAAAGTAACATCATTCCGATTCATCGGGCCGTCATCTGGTTCCTGGGCGAAAGATGATCCGGCAAGAAACAGAAAGACAATGGAGAGGAAGAAAAAGCGTACAAATAGTTTCATAATCTTAGTTGTTTAGTCAAAAATAAGTTGAACAGACGTGATTTTAATGGAATTTATACCAATTTATGTTTTTACTCGATATTATTAACGTAGTACGTGTTATTCTGATTCAACGAAAGCTCAATCCCAGAAGAGCTCCCATGCCTGATCCAGGCCGATAGCAACTGTAGTTCGGGCAACGTTACGTTTTCTTTTGATCACAATGCGGCCATCAGACGCTTTCCTGATTCGTTGCCGTTCCTCTTCCGGGACACAGGCAGAGGTCAGTATCAGGATAGCAACAATGAGAAAACCAGTATACAGTCCGGTAATCATATTAGGGATTCAGTTGCGAAAATAGTGGATTATACCCTTTTCTAAAAGAAAAACTGTTTGCCTGAGGTGTTTGAAGGATTTTACCGATATCTTCAATATAATCGGCGATGAGCTGTAGTAGGTGATAGAGAGAAAAAGATTAACGGAAAGAGAAGTAGAAATGTGAGTCGGATTTTAACTGCCATATTCACCAGCCAAGGTAATAAAAAAAGAAGCTGATGGAATTTCGGGGGATTTTTAGGGGGTGAAGTAAATATTAATTATTCACTAAAATTGTTGGATTCATTAAACCAAAACCATCGATTCACATCAGCTTCCGAAGTCAAAAATAGAAGTAAAGGCTTAGTACAAAAAATATTTTGGATCAATCATACACTTAGCTCGTCTTATTGCGCATAAGCCGGGATGTATGTAGTGATATCATGAAAAACCTGATTGACAGATCGACGAACCCTTTTCATCGATAAAATCAAGCATTCAGCATCAATTTGACGCTGATCTTTATATCTTTACTTCAATTTTCCAGTCATAAGCAAGCGGAATACCATGTTCATTTAACCATTAGGAAATTATGATGATTACATGCATTACTGTTGATGATGAACCTCTGGCACTGGATGTGATAGAGGATTACATTCAGACAATCCCATTTTTAAAGCTGGTCAAATCGTTTGATAATGCGCTGCAAGCGGTGGATTTTCTACAACGGGAAAAAATCGACCTGATCTTTCTGGATATTCAGATGGAAGAGCTGACAGGGATTCAGATGCTGAATATTCTGAAACCAAAACCAGAGGTGATATTTACCACTGCGTATGATAAATTCGCTTTACAGGGATATGAACTGGATGTGACAGATTACCTGCTGAAACCGATCTCCTTTGAGCGTTTTGTGAAAGCAGTGGATAAGGTGCACGAGAAACTTTGCCGTCAGGCCAATAGCAAATATACACCTGAAGAAGTCTCTATCTTCAATCCAAAGATCGACTACTTCTTTATTAAAAGCGGTTTCAAATTGCATAAAGTTTCCTATGATGAGATCCTCTACATTGAAGGCCAGGGGGATTATCTGAAAATTGTTACTCCAAAAGCCAGGATTATGACCCTGCAGACTTTTAAAGGTATCGAAGAGATTCTCCCTTCCAATCATTTCATCCGCGTCCACAAATCATATATCGTGACAGTCGACAAAATCGAATCGATTGAAGGAAACATGATTAAGGTGGCCGATAAACTGATTCCAATCGGTGAAAGCTATAAGAAAAGCTTTCAGATGCTTCTGGATAAGAAGAGAATCGTGTGAAACCATGAGAAATCTATTTTATCTCCTGACTGCCTTCCTGATATCGGGTACCCTGATTGCCCAGACAGGTGATTATCCGTATACGCCTGTCGGATTTTCCGATGTTCAAATTGAGGATAACTTCTGGCTTCCCCGCCTGGATACCAACCGGATCATAACCATTCCATTCGCGTTTCAAAAATCGGAGGAGACCGGCCGTTTGAAGAATTTTAAGGTTGCTGGGGAGGTGAATGCCGGTGAAATTGAAACAGGCAATTTCTGTAGCAAATATGGTTACGACGACTCTGATGTATATAAAATCATTGAGGGAGGAGCATACTCGTTAACGACTCATCCCGATTTTATGCTGGAAAGCTTTCTCGACAACCTGATTGCGGATATCGCTGGTGCCCAGGAGCCGGATGGCTATCTTTATACAATGCGGACCATCAATCCTGAGAAGTCATGGGCGAAGGAGCGGTGGATCAATACCCGCCACAATGGAAGTCATGAGATTTATAATGTCGGCCATATGTATGAAGCCGCTGTCGCATGGTATGACGCTACCGGAAAACGCTCTTTTTTGGATGTGGCGATCAAAAATGCCGATATGCTCTGCAATACGTTTGGCCCTGACAAGCGATACATTGCGTCCGGCCACCAGGAGATCGAGATCGGTCTGGCAAAACTTTACAGGGTAACAGGGGAGAAGAAGTACCCGGATCTGGGATGATGTGGTCACCGGTAAGATTTACCTTACCGGAGGAATCGGTTCCCGCAGGTCAGGCGAAGCCTATGGTGATAAATATGAATTACCCAACCTCACCGCCTACAATGAAACCTGTGCTGCTATCGCGAACATTTTCTGGAACCAACGGATGTTTTTATTGCATGGCGACAGTAAATACTTTGATGTACTTGAACGAACGCTTTATAACGGCATGCTATCCGGAATATCGATGACGGGAGATCGGTTCTTCTATCCTAACCCGCTTGAATCCGAAGGAGACTATAATCGCTCTGAATGGTTTGGTTGCTCCTGTTGCCCTTCCAACATTTCCCGGTTCATTCCATCTGTATCCGGCTATATTTATGCGACCCGGGCCGATAGCTTGTTCGTAAACCTTTTCATCGGGAGTGAAGGGAATGTGAAGATTGGCATCCAGGATGTTAACCTGAAACAACAAACAAACTATCCATGGGATGGAGATATCAGGCTGACAGTTAATCCGGAGAAACCGGTCACTATGACCCTTTGTCTCCGGATTCCCGGATGGGCCCGGAATGAAGTTCTTCCCGGCGGATTGTACCGGTTCGCGCAACCTTCAGCTCTCTCTCCCTCCCTGATGGTGAACGGAAAGTTACGTCAGTTGAAGATTAAAAATGGATATGCCCGAATCACAAGAACCTGGAAAATGGGTGATATCGTGGAGCTTTCTCTTCCGATGCAGGTACGAAAAGTGCTGGCAACAGATCTAATCGTGGATGACCGGAATAAGGTTGCCCTTACGCGTGGACCTGTTGTCTTTTGCGCAGAAGGTGTTGATAATGGGGGAGATTTAAAGAGCCTGGTCGTCCCAATTGCAGCCCCGTTTAAATATACTTTCGATCCCGGCCTGTTGAATGGAGTAGGGACCCTGACCGGAAATGTCGAAAAGCTCTCCGGCGATGGCGATAACCGACCCATTACAAAACGTCCCTCGTCCCTCGTCCTTCGTCCATACTATGCATGGAATCACCGGGGAGCCGGGAAGATGATGGTTTGGTTTGACATCATGAATAAAAAATGACCCCTCAAGGAGGGGTCATCATAGTAAATCCCAAATTGCATTTAAGCCTGCATGGCAGTCCGGCGAAACCCTTAATAACACCGGATATATAGATTCTCTTATTGAGAAGTTTCTAAGGTGGTTTCTTGCTGTTTTTCCTTTTCAGCCAGAACGTTCTGGTAAAGAGCAGCAAAAGAGGCATTGATCCAGATGATAGCTGGGATGATTCCGATGATCAGGAGCAACAGACCAGCGATAACGATAAAGAAACTGACTACACCCATCCCAAAAATGGTCCAGCCATATCCTCTGGTCATACGCCAGCTCTCCTCGATAGCCTCAATGGCTCCCAATTGTTTATCTATTACGAGGTATTGGACGAATGCCAGCCGGCAGGCAACAATGATCCCGGGGATAATCAGGGCCAAAAAGGCAATTCCGATCAATGCTGTTAACAAGAGATTGGCAAGAACAATATTGAGATAGTAATCAAATCCTTTCAGGACATTTTTCACATCAACCTCTTCTCGTCTGACTCCTTTCACAAATAGATATGAAACACAATAGTCAAATACAGGGTAGATAAGGAAAAAATATCCGATTCCAATGATCCGGAGCAGGATTGCTCCTGCTGTTTCATATTCATGGTCAATATGTGCCAGTCCCATGGGAATGGAAACGAGCCAGAGGACAAGAAGAAGTAAGAACAGGCGTAGAAAATAATCTTTCATGATCTCCCACCCGGTGCTGAAGCTGGTGGAGAAAGATGGTGTTAACGGTTGGTATATCTGTTTGTTCATGATTGAAAAAGTTTTGATGATGAAGCAAAAGTAAACCTGATACCGATGATTTCCTTCCTACTTAGGTCGGAATCTGAAAAATCACGACCAAAGTCGGATAACCAACAAAAGTCGTATCAATACTTTTGAGAAATTCTTATCTTCGACGTTGTGAAAGAGATACTTTTTACGATTGACTTTGTGCTTTGCCTTGCCGTTTCTATCCTGGGGATGCTTCTGACAATTGAGTTACGAAAGAAAACGAGGCAGAAATACTTTTCCAGCCTTCTTTTTTACATGGTCTTTCTCTCAGCATTCGGATTGTACGGAATTTGGGGACAACAATTTTTACATTATGTCCTGACACCGGTTGAGAGTCCGGAGTTGATTGAAAAGATCTCCAGCTTTCTCTCATTCCTGGGAATCCCATTCCTGATCACTGCCTGGTTTATGCTGCTGAAATTTACTCTGGATATCCGGTTCAAAACGATCAATATCTATTTGATTGTTGCATTTTTTCTGGTCAACATCTCCTGCATCATCCTCTCCTGGATCTTCCTGAAGGTCTTTTCGACAGATTCAGTTATCACTGATACCAGCAGGATTTTTTTTACTTCCTTCAACTTCCTCTATTTCTTACTGGCCGGATTCATCCTGATTTTTTCCAAGAAAACGAGAAGAAAATATAAAACGGGATCTTCTATTACAATCCTCGGATGGCTGCTGATCGGATCAGGGATCTTGCTGAGTATCCCATCACTCTTTTCCGGAAATGCATACTTCATTGATCTTTTTGTTACCCTCCTGTTCTTTGTTGGGATGATCATCCCGGTAATCTTTCTTCGGATGGTACCCCTGATCTCCAGGGATTCAGATACCCCCCCAATTGAGGTAACTGGATTTGAAGTATTCTGCTCGAGGTTCGAGATCTCCCCCCGTGAAGTGGAGATCATCCAGGAGCTTTGCCAGGGTAAATCGAACCGGGAAATCGCCGCCGACTTGTTTATCACACTTCAAACTGTAAAGGATCATCTCTACCGGATTTTCATCAAGACAGAGGTGAAGAGCAGGATTCAGCTGGTAAATCTGGTACGTGGTTACGATTCCGCTTCACATATTTTCTAGGAATATGATAATTCTAGGCCTATATTTGTATCAAATTTGCAATTAACCAATGAAACCAAAAACTATGAAACGACTATTTTTCATCGGTGTAGTGCTCGCCGGAATCTTATTCTCATGTCAAGAAAAAGCACCCAACAATGATGAACAATTGAAGGCAGGTGATGCAGGTGTCAAAAGCGACGTACGTTGCCTTGAAATGGTATACCCCTTAACCTACATCATGCCGGATGGTTCAACCATTACTGGCAATGATGGAAAGGAAATAAAACTTGCCATGAAAAGATGGTACAGAGCAAATCCCGGATCGAAAGAGCGTCCTACACTACAATACCCTGTAGATGTGATATTCAAAGGCAGACCCATGACAATTAATAATGTGGAGGAAATGAAACGAGTCAGAGAAGCCTGTAAGAAGGACCGAAAGCCCTGTTTTGAATTTATCTATCCGATCACCTACATCATGCCTGACGGTTCAACAATCACATGCAATAACCGAAGGGAATTGATCGCTGTAAGGATGTGGTACAGGGAGAACCCTGGAGTAACTGAAAAACCTACGTTGCAGTTTCCGGTTGATATAAAATATAAGGATGGCACGATCAAAACCATTCATAACCAGGAGGAGATGAAACGGGCCAGAGCGGCGTGTAAATAGTTGGGGATAAAATTAATTACCCACCCCAACCCCTGAAGATGATTTTCGATTGATGATTTTAGATTTACGATTGGAAATCACAGATTGCGATATCCATAAGAGAAAAAAGGGAACCCGTTATAAAACCGTTTTCAATTATCAAGTATCAATGCCTTCTCTTTTCTAATCAACATAGCCAACAATCCAAATCCGATTACAAAGAATACAATGATCCCCAGCACCGAGTTCCGCATGCTGCCGGTCAGGACTTCAATAGCCCCAAAAGCAAAGGTGCCGGCGACGATAGCTAGTTTTTCTGTTACATCATAAAAGCTGAAGAAAGAGGTGTGATCGTTGGTTTTCGGGATCATCTTCGAGTAAGTAGAGCGGGCCAGTGATTGGGATCCACCCATGACAAGTCCGACGAAAAATGCTACAATCATAAATCCCAACGCATCGGTTATGCTCCAGGCCCCGATACAAATCAGAATCCAGCAGAAGGTAGCTACTAACAGTGCCTTGAGGTTGCTGAGTTTGGATGAGAGCCAGGCAAACAAATAGGCGCCGGCCATCCCTACAAGTTGGATAAGCAAGATAGTAGAAATGAGGATCTCCGTCGACAGGCCGAGTTGCTTTTCGCCGTATGTAGCGGCCATGAACATGACTGTCAGCAATCCCATGGTAATAAAGAAAAAACCGAGCAAGTAAATGGTAAGATAACGGCTCCTGATAACCACATGGAACACTTTTTGTAATTCCTTGTACCCTTTGGTGATGACCCGCTCGCTGTGCATTCGTTGAGGCAAGGTGTATTTCGGTAGACGGAAGAAAGTGATCTGTGAGAATCCGATCCACCAGAGACAGACTGTCAGAAAGGCGATCCGAGCCGGCATAGTCGGACTGGTGATCCCGAAAACTCCCGGAAAAAGGATGACAATCAGGTTAATGACCATCAGCACTACCCCTCCAAGATATCCAAGAGAATAGCCTCGGGCAGAAATGTGGTCCTGATCTTTTGGCTCTGCAATTATAGGCAGAAACGAGTTATAGAATACCAGGCTGCCTCCATAGCCCAGTGTCCCTAATGCAAAGAAAATGATCCCGAATTCGATATTATCACCGGTAAAAAAGAATAGCATCCCACAGGAGATTGCGCCCAGCCATGTGAAGAATTTCATGAACGCTTTCCGTCTCCCTGAATAATCAGCCATGGAAGAGAAGAGGGGAGAGAAGATGGCGAAAAGCAGATAAGCGCCGGCAATGGCCCAGGAGTATAACACGGTATTGATCACTTCGAACCCGAAGAAGTCGACCATAAAAGCCTCGTTGTGCCGGGTAACCTGGTTGTAATAGATGGGGAATATTGCCGATGCAATGGTAAGTTGATACACCGAGTTAGCCCAATCGTACATCACCCAGCCAAAGATGGTCCGTTTATCTCCGGTTTTTATTTTCTTAATGTTCCTGATGTTACCCATGTTCAGTTGTGGTAAAATCTTCAGGTTCTTTTTTCTAAACAAATGTATGGAAATTTGAATCGGAATTTTTATTATATTTATCATGTAAATTCATCTTATCCTAACCACCATGAAACAACGTCCCTTCAAAGAAATCACCAGGTTTATTTGGATATTAATTCTATTCTCTTGTCTGGTTATAACAGGGGTGTCTCAAACCGCTGACTCCATCCAGGCTCATTTCACTGTGTTTCAGGTCGACAGCCTGATCCAGGCTAACGCTACCAACCCCGATTTTTGCGTGATGGATGTACGAACGCCTGCCGAGTATACACCCGAACATCTGGAAGCAGCTATCAATAGAAACTATAATGGAGCCGGTTTCGACAGTTTGATCGACTTGCTTCCCCGGCATAAAATGTATGTTCTCTATTGCCTTTCCGGGGGAAGAAGTGGAAGCACGTACAATAAAATGGTTGCACTGGGATTTCCAAGTATCGTGAATATGCTGGGTGGGATTACAGATTGGAAGAACCAGGGATTTCCGACCACACCCGATTTCGCTCCACTACAAATGGCTGTTTCTGACACGGTTATACCGGATGATACCGTAACCATCGGGAACACAGATACTATTTCAATAACCGTTACCAACCGGGCCAATACCATCCTGCAATTTACCTCGGTCACCTCCCTGGCAGGAACCGAATTCAGCACAGATTTTGATATCACAACCACACTGGAAGGACCATTTGATTATACATTTTTCATCTATTATACCCCTGTGGATACATTAACCGATTCCCTCACCTTCAGGATCGAAAGCAACGGCGGCCCGGTGCAGTTTCATATTTGGAGAACCGGTAAGATGCCTTTGGTTGGGGAAGAAGAATATGAAACTCGAAATTTGAAATTTGAAATTCGGAATTACCCGAATCCTTTCTCAACATCAACTACAATCGAATTTGATCTGGAAAAGCTTGGAGAAGTGGAGTTTTTGATTTATAACCAGTTCGGGCAGATCATCGATTCGTTTGTACACCAAGGACAAGTAGGATTGAACCGCCTCACCTGGGTTGCCGGATCGTTGCCTGTGGGGATTTATTTTTGCAGGATTGTAGTAGGGAATAAAATGGCGACCAAGAAAATGGTTTCGGTGAGGTAATCCCTACTCATACATCCCCTTCATCGTCCGACCCAAAATCTTCAGCGAGATGGCTCGTGGTAACACCCGCTCCGGCTACCAGAGCCCACTCTCCATACCGTTTCTTGAATTGATCCAATTATTTTCTATTTTTGCGTGAATCGCTGAAAACAAAAATAATCAGAATATTCAATCTGTTGTCATCATGAAGAAGCTCCTGTTTCTGTTTCTCTCAATCGTAAAGTCCTGGCAAAAAATGAGGAGGCGAATAAGTGGGAAGTCAGAAGCCGATATCCATGCCGAACGGGTTGTGTCAGGGAAAGCCTGGGATGAGTTTTGCGACAGCCTTAAAGCTGCCGGCGCTTCCCTGATGTATTCAGGAACACCTAAAGATCCATTCAGCCAGGCTGAAGGAATCAGGTATCTGACGCGTCTTACGCGGGCCGGACTGGAGGCATTTATCGAATATAGCGATCCGGCTTTTCCTATTTTGCGGAGGATGGTCCACGAAACAGTAAAGATGGGAGCTGACAACCCGGACAACTATTACTTCAACGCCCAGATTGATGGCAGCAACTATGAGTATCGGATCACCGGGAAGCGGAATACGGTACACTATTTTGGTCTGTTCACACAGAATGGGAACTATGGGACCACAGGCGGACTGGAACCCTGCGGACAGCTGGATCACAATGAGATAGAGTATGAACCTGATGGGAGCTTCGAAGTGATCCTGAGCAAAGAGAGAAAAGGGAAGAACTGGTTAAGAATTGAAGAGGAAACCGGACTGGTGATGGTCAGGCAGACATTTTTCAACCGGTTTGAAGAGGTGCCGGCCGAACTGACGATTGAAAACCTCGACGGAAGAAAAACACCTTCTCCAGTGACCCCTGAAAGGGTGGATGAAGGACTGAAAACAGCCGCTCTCTTTGTAGGTGGCGCCTCTCTTCTGTTTGCACGCTGGGCAAAAGGTTTCCAAAAACATACCAACAAGTTGCCCCTGTTTGATCCTTCAGTCAGTAATGCCGCAGGTGGAGATCCGAACATCATCTATTATCACAGCCACTGGAAACTGGAGCCGGATCAGGCGCTTGTCATTGAAGTGAAACCGCCCGAATGCGACTCCTGGAACTTCCAGCTCAACAACTACTGGATGGAGTCGCTCGACTACCGCTATTTCACCATCTGCATAAATAAAGCAACAGCTACTTACGAACCTGATGGGAGCGTAAAAGTGATCGTCGCTCACTCAGATCCCGGCCTTCCCAACTGGATCAACACCTGTGGCCATACGGAAGGAACCATGTGCTGGAGATGGTACCGGTTGAAAGAAGGGAAGCAGGCTGTGGAACCGCAAACTCGGGTAATTCAACATTTAGAGATTAAAGCTAAAAGGCATGAAGGTCAGAAGGCATGATGGGATGAAGGCACAAAGGAATGATTTCCTAATTTCCAATTTCTTAATTTCTTTACTTCTAATTTCTTTTTTCCCTTAATGACCCTAATGACCTTAATAATCATATGACTAAATCTTTTAACTTCCAATCCCAACCCCTCTGGTTCCGTGCATTGAATAGTATGTGGCGATCTTCATACCTGGTGGGAACAAAGATCAGGCTGGAGAGGGATGACCTGATCAGGCGGGCCAGAAAAGCAACGGGATTGCACGATCTGGGTCATGATTTCTGGGAAGAGCCGTTAGATCGGATGCTTGTTTCCATGAATGAAGAGGCAAACCTGAATCCGTTAGGCCGGTTCATCTCCAGGGAGCGGTTGGTCAGCCTCCTCAGCATCCGACTAAGAGCTACAGAATACTTCAAGCGGTTCCCGGAGATCCTTGAGCAGGAGCTCTATCCCGCCTGGATCATCGTTGGCTTGCAACGGACAGGTACCACCAAGCTCCAGCGCCTACTCGCCACCGATCCCGATCACCGCGTCCTCCCCAGCTGGGAAGCAATCAATCCCGTTCCACTCACCATTTTACCAGTTCACCAGTTACCCAACGATAAACGCATCCGCATCGCCCGCAACTCCGTCCGTGCCCTGAAACGCATCTCCCCCAGCTTCTTCGCCATCCATCCGATAGATGCCCTCCAACCTGAAGAAGATGTGTTGCTGCTGGATATCAGTTTCATGAGTACCACCACCGAGGCGATGATGGATGTGACGTCGTATGCCTCATGGCTCGAATCAATTGATCAGACGCCGGCATATGTCTATTATGTGAAGTTGCTTAAACTCCTCCAATGGTTTAGACCGGCGAAACGATGGGTGCTGAAGAGTCCCCATCACCTGGAGTTTCCGCATATTATTGACCAGCAAATCCCGAAAGTCACCTTCATATGGCCTCACCGGACCATCTATGAGTCGATTCCATCCTTCCTCAGCATGCTGACATATAACCATATGATTTTCAGTGATGATGTGGATCCACAAAAAATTGCCACAAGGTGGACCGGGAAAACAGGTTATGTTCTGGAGAAATCGATCGAATTCAGGAAGCAGGGTAATAATGATACGAAATTTATTGACATAGATTATAGGGATTTGGTCACTGATAGCCTCAACGAGATGAAGAAGATCTACCGTCAGGAGGGTGGACTCAATCCCGAACTGGCCGACCTGTTTGTCAGTCATGAAAAGGAGCACCCTCATCAGAAACATGGTATACATCGTTATAATCTATCCGATTTTGGCATGACAAAAGCGGATATTGATCACCATACATCCCACTATCAACAATTTTTCTCGACAACCTATGACAGAATCCCATAAAAAGAAGTATGATAATGCGGCTATGGCCCTTGTAACAGGCATTCGCGACCTGTTTAAAACCAGAGAGGTATGTGGTGAGTTGAAGGAGACAGATCGTCTCGACGGGAAGACCGTCTTCATCGACGGAGCCAGCTCAGGCCTCGGATTTGCTATTGCAGTGGATGTGGCAAAACGTGGTGCCAGAGTGATCATGGCCTGTCGCAGCGGTATCCCCGAAAAAGGAGAAAAAGTCAAAAAAATATCAGGAAACCAGGATATTCATATGCTCCACGTTAACCTGTCAGACCTATCCAGCATCCAACATCTAACATCCAACATCCAACATCTAACATCCCCACCCGACATCTACATCCTAAACGCCGGCATCGTCCCCAAAAAATCCCGTAAAACCCCCCAGGGCCTCGAAGAGATGTTCACCGTGAATTACTTCGCGAAATTCAGCTTCATTAAACTGTTGATTGATAAAAGATTGATTCTGGATCCTGGATCCTTGATCCTTGATAATCTTCATCCAACATCCAACATCCAACATCCAACATCCAACATCCAACATCCAACATCGAGCATCGAGCACCGAGCACCGGGCACCGAGCATCGAGCATTCAGAATCGTTTTCGTGACATCCGAATCCCACCGCAATCCGGAAAAGTACGACTGGGAGGGATTCGGGAAGTACAAGGATTATGGCATCAAGCAGTCGATGGAGTTATATGGATACTACAAGCTGCTGCTGGTGACTTTTGCCCGGGAGCTCTCCCGCCGGCTCAATCCGGATGAAAAAACCAACACCTCCGTTTTTGCCCTGTGCCCCGGGCCGGTAAACTCTAACATTGCCCGGGAAGCTCCAAAGATCTTCCAGCCCCTGTTAAAGCTGATCTTTGCGATCTTCTTCCGATCCCCGAAAGAGGCTGCCAAACCGGTTGTTTACCTGGCTGCATCACCGGATCTGGAGGGCAAGCCGTTCGATTATCTCTTCCTGATGTCGCGGCAGGAGATCGATGAGAAACCCGCCAATCCCGAAAATGGGAATAAATTGTGGAATCTTTCCGAGGCACTCTACAATGATCTGCTTCGTGATTTTTAATGAATCCTTCGTGGCTCTTTATGACTCCTTCCTGTTCTTCGTGGTTAACTTCATTTCTTCCCGCAAGTTTTCTTTCTCCGGTTTGTCTAATGAGTAACTCATTGATAAATCAATTAAATCAAATTAAATTCATGAAAAAACTCGTTTTAATCACCGGAATGATCATTGGGATCGCATTCCTGGCGAGCTCAGTTCATGCTCAGACATCTCAGAGTCCGGACAAAGCCACCAAAGACCAAACCACACAAACCGACCAGAAAACCAAATGCAAATTTGTCGATAAAGATGGTGATGGTGTTTGTGACTACTCTAAGAAATGTGACAACCAGGAAAAATGCTGCAAGAAAGGCATGAAGAAAGGAGAATGTCCAGGGATGAATCCAAAAAATTGCTGTGGAAAAGGGCATCAGCATCGTCATGGTTTCAGGAAGTGTACTCATAAAAACCACTCGAAACCAGAAAAGAAGTAAAAGACTTGTTAACCACGAAGAAATTATTTTCGCTATTCGCTATTCGCTATTCGCTATTCGCTATTCGCTACATCAATACTTTGTATCTTCGTGGTTAACAATCTCTCCATGACTGACCGGGAACTCGTACAGGGAATCATCGATCGTGATCAGGCTGCTTTCAAAGAACTGGTGGAAACACATCAGCAACTTGTTGTCCGCACCTGCTACGGGTTGGTACATGACCTGGAGGATGCCCGGGATCTGGCACAGG
>JACNKI010000113.1 GCA_014382125.1 Bacteroidota bacterium
ATTTCAGTTGTTCAGAGAACATGTAAAAAAGGAATATCCTCTTGAAAAAGTATCAAAAATAACTTCGGTACCTGTTTCAACATTACGCCGCGTGGCAAAAGAATTTGTGGATCATGCCCAGATAGGCAGCACCATTGTTATAGATGGCAAAACCCTGCCTCTCAGGCCATCCGCTGCCATATTCTTCAGAGGAAGCCAGGGCCATGTCAATTCCGGCTGGACCTGCCTGTCAATAGACCTCATGAATCACATCATTGGAGCATGTGATGTTCCGGGTGGAGCCATGGGACACGGACCTCCGGTCAGTTTTGGTTATCCCGCTACAGGCAAACCCAATACGGTTCCTTATCCATGTGAAGATGGTCTTATGGTTGTTAAAGGCTGGGTTTATGACCACAAGCCCTATCCTCTTTCTGAACCAAAAGCACCCACCAGGCTCGACCTGCATGATATGTTCCCCTGTTCGGTTTACAATGCATTTACGATTATGTCACCCGATTGGGAGGAGTACAGAAAACAATTCAAGATAGATTATGAACCTTCCATTATGATAAACTTCGGTTCAAATTCTGTCATGACTATGGGTAACGCCGAGCAGGTAACTGAAAATTTCCTCAAGAAATTTGAGTTCATCTTCTCGTTTAATATCATTCACAACGAATTTACCGAAGCGGTTGCCGATATCGTACTTCCCGATACCTGCTTCCTTGAAAGGTTCACTCCCTGTGTTACATTTCCATCAACATTCTGCCATCCCACCGGGATGGACCACTGGGTGTGGCAAATTCGTCAACCCGTAGTTGAACCTTTACATGAACGCAGGGATTTCAACCAAATCATGCTTGACATTTCGAAGAGACTCGGAATTCAGGATAAATATTACGAAGCCATTAATAATCTTATTCCAATCCGCTACGGGGGGGAGATGGATGATGAATACAGGCTCGATCCCAAAGGTGATTATGCTTGGACCGATATCTGCGACAGGGTATTAAAAGACAGGTTAGGAGAGGATAAAGGGCTTGAAGAACTTCAAAAAACAGGACTTGTAAAATGGAAAGCACGAGTTGAAGAGACCTACTGGAGGTGGTTCGTTCCTGTAAGAGTGCCTATCTATTTTGAATACTTTCTTGATGCAGGAAAAAAACTCCGTGAAGTAACGACCGAATTCGGCAGGCCTGATATGTTTGATATGTCATTCTTTACACCCCTGGCACAATGGAATCCGTGCCCGTCACATACTAACGAAGATCCCGAATTCGATTTTTGGGGATTCTCCTGGCGCCCATCTTTTCATACTCAGTCTTCTTCTCAATGCAATCCCTGGCTTGATGAGATATCTGTTAATGATCCTTATGTTTATCTGATACAGATTAATGAAGATACAGGTAAAAAGAAAGGGCTGAAAGACGGTGATATTATATGGGTTGAGAATACGCTAGGCAAAAAAATCAAAGGTCCGGTAAAACTGGTTCAGGGTATGCACTCCCAGCATCTTGGGATAGCTGGTTGCCATGGTCACTGGGCAAAAGGACAACCGGTAGCTAAAGGAAAAGGACAATTCTTTGATGACCTCATTGTCGTTGATGAAGCTCATACTGATTCATTAACCCTGGGCTCCGATGCATGTGTAAAAGTAAAAATCTATAAATACAACAATTAATCATGGTAAAGTACGGTTTTGTTATTGATCTGAAAAGATGCTACGGCTGTTATTCCTGTACTGCGGCATGTAAAGCATCAAACAACACACCTATGGGAGTTGATTTTGCCAAGTGCGTTTCAGGTGAAACAGGGAGTTATCCGGCCACGCAACGGCAGATGCTTCCAACACTTTGCATGCAATGCGAAGACCCGGAATGTAAGACTGTCTGCCCTACCGGAGCTACCGTGCAAAATGAAAATGGCATCGTGACGGTGGATAAAGAGCTCTGCATGGGTTGCGGCTATTGTATGATGGCTTGTCCTTACGGGCAACGGTACAAGATTTCCACGTGGAGGACATATTTCCCAGCTGCCACAGGCGAACTTGATGCCTATCAAAGCTATGCGAAAAGAAAATGGGAAGAGAGTAACGGTTATGGGATCGCATCAAAATGTGATTTTTGTATGCAGCGGGTAGAAGATGGAAGATTACCAGCCTGCGTGGAATCCTGTCCGGCCAAAGCGCGTACTTTCGGGGATATCAACGATCCTGAAAGCGAAGTGTCAATTTTAATCAGGAGGGATCGGGGTTTCCAGCTCAATCCTGAGTTCGGGACCAATCCCTCGGTCTATTACTTGCCAGCAAGGTAAACAATGTAGGATTCAGGACTAACTTTAACTAAAAAACTGCGTAATATATGAAAGCACAAACAAAATGGGGATGGCTGATTGCTATCTATCTTTTTCTTGCCGGACTTGGCGGAGGTGCATATATAGCCGGAGTTCTAGCTGATTTTATGGGAATGTCATCCGGCATTTCTAAAGTTGGAGTCTTTTTGGGATTTCCTTGCGTATTTCTGGGATGCATATTCCTGATAGCAGACCTGGGTAAGCCGATAAACTTCTGGCGGGCTTTTATGAAACCTAAAACATCCTGGATTGCAAGAGGTACAATCATCATCACTTTTTTTCTGATCATAGATTTTTTACATATTATTCTCTGGATATGGCCATTTGATGTGTTAACTGATTTTACCGGTGCACGGCATTTAATCAATCTCCTGGGACTCATTTTTGCTTTTGGAACAATCATTTATACAGGGCTTCTTCTGGGCGCGTCACGTCCGATTGCTTTCTGGAGTACTGCCATGTTGCCCCTGCTTTTTCTTGTTTCTGCGTTGTCGACAGGATTCATGGCTGTTATCCTGGGTTCATCAATTATCGGTGTACCAAAAGAGGGACTGGGCTTTCTCGAACGAATTGATATCGCACTCATTGTTCTTGAAATATTTGTCGTCGCTTTTTATCTCCAGGGGACTCACCGGGTTTCCGAATCACGTGCTTCGGCAAAACTTGTTCTCAGCGGATCCGTAGCGCCTATGTTCTGGTTTGGCGTAGCTATTCTCGGTCTTCTGCTCCCGCTTCTATTTGACCTGGTTGGCCTCTATGCACTCTCCGGAAGCAGCAGTCATATATTTATCCTTCTTGCATCAGCTTTCGGTATTATAGGAGGGCTCTTCCTCAGACAAGTTGTCCTGAAAGGAGGAATACACGCTCCCCTTAAGTCTGGACGGTTTGAATATGGATTGACTAATGTATAGAATTGATCTAAGTTACTTCTTAAGTCCCCGTACCATTGCGATTATCGGGGCTTCTGAGAATTTTACCAGCATCAGTGGTAAACCCCTCCATTTTTTATTAGAACATGATTACAAAGGCAAAATATTTCCTGTAAATCCTAAGTATGATACGCTCGGAGGAATTAAATGTTATAAAAGTGTTCTTGATATACCCGAACCTGTTGATCTTGCTCTTCTGGCAGTAAACTTCAAACTGGTTCTTCCCACATTAAAACAATGCGCGGAAAAAAAAATAAAATTTGCTACAATCTTTGCTTCCGGTTTTGCCGAATCCGGTGAAGAAGGCAAGTTCATACAGCAACAAATAGCTGACCTGGTAAAAGAGTCAGGTATGCGTATTTGCGGACCTAACTGCCAGGGTTCGGTAAGTTTAAAAGATCATGCTATTGGCGGCTTCAGTGCATCCCTTGGGGTAAAACCTTTAGTCGTAGGGCCCATCGGTTATGTTACCCAGAGTGGAGCTTTAGGTTATTCCATTTTCAGCCTTGCACAGGAAGCAGGTGTCGGATTTAGTTATGTGGCAAGTACCGGTAATGAAGTTGACCTTCACACGCTTGACTTCATGGAGTTTATTCTTGAAGATGCCGATACCAAAATGATTATAAGTTATCTCGAGGGAATAAAGGACGGCAGACAATTTGCGCGGTTAGCTGATCGGGCACTCGAACTGGGGAAGCCCATCGTTACATTGAAAGTAGGCCGCTCTGAAGTAGGGCAAAAAGCAGCTTCTTCTCATACGGCGTCGTTGACCGGGTCAGATGCTGTCTGCGATGCCTTCTTCCGGCAAAAAGGAATTATCAGGGCTCATGATATTGAAGAGATGATTGACGTTGCTGCCCTGATGCAAAAGATACCTGTTCTACCCGAAGGCAAGGGAATAGGTCTCATCACAACCTCAGGCGGTGGAGGTATCCTGATGGCTGATGAAGCATCTGAAATGAAACTCGACATCCCGGAATTAGATACTGAAACCCGGAAAATCCTTATGGAGGTAATCCCTCCCTATGGTTCAGCGCTTAATCCCGTTGATGTGACAGCACAAGTGATCAATCAGGCTGATGACTTCAAGAAGGTGCTCGAGGTCCTGGTTGCAAACCATCAAATTCACGCTCTCATTATCGTGATTACACAGATAACCGGTGATCAGGGCAGGCAAATGGCAGAGGATATTGTAGAAATCTCAAAACAAACTAAAAAACCAATAACTGTTGCATGGACCACCGGAGACCTCCTTGTTGCTGATAATCTTCAACTATTGTCTGAAGGCGGGATACAGTATTATAAATCTCCGGTCAGAGCAGTCAGAGCAATGGGAGTATTAATGAACTACAGTGTTTTCAGAAAAGAAGTTTTATCAAGAACAACCATTGATTTAAAAGAAAACAAAGACGAAAAGATCCAAGAAGCGGCCAGATCCTTTCTTGATGATAAACAGCGTAACCTCACTGAGTATGAAGGGAAAAAGTTGCTTGCTCTGTATGGTATTCCGGTCACAAAAGAAGAAATCGCCTCTTCAGAAAAACAAGCGGTCAGTATAGCTGAAACCATCGGTTATCCGGTTGCATTAAAAATCAACTCTCCGGATATTTTACATAAAACAGAAGCAGGTGGGTTAAAACTGAACATCCAAAATAACGAAGACTTACTGGCGGCTTATAATGAAATATTAATTAACGCCCGTGAATACAATCCGAATGCTCAGCTAAACGGTATCCTTATTCAGGAAATGGTCAGGGATGGTATAGAAGTGATAATAGGAGTCAATAATAATCCTCAATTCGGACCAACTGTGATGTTTGGTCTTGGAGGTATCTTTGTTGAAATCCTTAAGGATGTTTCAATGCGTGTGGCTCCTCTTTCTTTTGAAGATGCAATGGAAATGATAAAAGAGATTAAGGGATTTAAGGTGCTCACAGGTGCCAGGGGGCGGTCAAAAGCTGATATTCATGCGATTGCCGGTGTACTTGTTAAAGTCAGCCGTATGGCTCTCGACCTGGAGGACCAGATAGCGGAACTGGATATCAATCCGTTATTGGTGATGCCTGAAGGTAAAGGAGTTTGCGTTGCTGATGCGTTAGTTTTGAAAATTAAATGAAAAAAACCTCAAAAATAGCGGGGGTAATTTTAGCAGGTGGAAAAAACGCCAGGATAGGTGGAAAGAGCAAAGCGTTTATTCAACTGAATGATAAAAGTTTTCTGACTATTATCACGTCTATTTTAGAGCAACTATTCAATGATATAATTATCGTCACAAATAATCCTTCTGAATATACTGCCTTAAAAAACAACTATTCAATCATCACAGATAAAATAAAAGGGATCGGGCCTCTTGGAGGCATAAATGCAGCGTTATATCATTGTTCTGCTGAAGCCATTTTCGTTGTTCCCTGTGATATGCCATATTTAAAAAAAGAGGTGATTGAAAAAGTGATTGAAGTTTATAACAAATCTGATTGTGACGCCATGATACCCAGAATGGGTTCATTTATTGAACCACTTCATGCGATATATAAAAAAACGACCTTAAACATACTTCAGTCTTTTATCAACGAAACCCGGGATTACAGGATCAGGGGTTTTTTAAAATTAATCAATGTTCAATATATGGAAATGGAAGACAATGAGTTAAACAGGAAAGCCTTTACAAATATAAATACACATGAAGATTTTGAAAGAATTAGCGCTTAATTGAAGTTAAATTAATTACATTTATAGAATCCTAAATCTATGAAAAAATGAATACATCAATGAGTTTAGAAGGAAAATCTGCCATCGTCACCGGAGGCAGTGTTGGCATCGGAGCTTCTATTGCTGTGAAGCTGGCTGAAGCCGGAGCTAATGTCGCTCTCAATTACAGGAAACACCGGGAAGAGGCCGAGGCCATCCTGGATACCGTTGAACAGTTGGGGCACAAGGGATTGCTTGTCCAGGCTGACATCTCAAATTTCGAAGAGGCAGCAAACATGGTGAAAGCCGTGCAAGATGCTTTCGGGCAGATCGATATCCTGGTCAACAACGCAGGCATTAACTGGGATGGGGTGATCTGGAAAATGACTGAGGAGCAATGGGACAGTGTGCTGGATATCAACCTGAAAGGGTATTTCAATTACATCCGGGCCGTGGCTCCTCTCTTCCGCGAACAAAAATCGGGAAGGATCATCAACGTCACTTCCATCAATGGCCTTCGGGGGAAATTCGGCCAGTCGAACTATTCCGCTTCAAAAGCCGGGATTATCGGACTTACGAAAACCGTTGCCAGAGAGCTGGGTAAATACGGAATCACTGTGAATGCCGTGGCTCCGGGATTGATTGAAACCGACATGATGAAAAACGCGGATGAGAGTGTTCGTGTGGCAGCCCTGGAAGATATCGTGCTGAAACGGATGGGCCAGCCGGAAGATGTAGCCAATGTGGTGACTTTTTTATGCACCGACCTGGCTAAACATGTTACCGGTGAAGTGATCAAAGTGGATGGTGGACAATATATTTAATAAACCTCACCCCCGGCCCCTCTCCTGAAGGAGAGAGGTGAAGGGTGTAATAAATAAACTCTTATTATGGAACTAAATGACATTGTGGTTATCTCAGCCTGCCGTACAGCTATGGGCAGGTTTGGAGGTTCATTGAAAGATATTCCGGCCTATGATCTGGGAGCTGCTGCGGTGAAGGAATCCCTTCGCCGTGCTTCGATTACCGGTGAACAGGTTGATGATGTGATCCTGGGAAGTTGCCGCCAAGCCGGGAATGGTCCGAATCCGGCCAGAACCGCTTCTGTACGAGGCGGCGTATCCCCTTCAGTGCCTGTTATCACATTAAATATGGCTTGTCCTTCCGGGATGCGGTCCGTCGCTTTTGCTTCCCAGGCGATCCGTCTGGGTGAGTCTGAGGTTGTAGTGACCGGCGGATTCGACAGCATGAGCACCATTCCGTACCTGTTGAAAGGCGCCAGATGGGAAGGATTTAAAATGGGAAATAAAACCATCGAAGATGGTTGGAGCGACAGTATCGATCCGTTGATTAAACAGGGTATGGGCGAGACAGCCGAAAATCTGTTCGATAAATTCGGCATCTCACGGAAAGCGCAGGATGAATACGCTGTTAGCAGTCATCAGAAAGCCTCTGCGGCACAAAAGAACGGTTGGTTTGATGAGGAGATCGTTCCGGTAGAAATTCCTGCCAAAGGCAAAGTGCCTGCATCGATGTTCGAGAAAGATGAGACGATCCGGCACGAAATCAAGCTGGAGAAAATGGCTATGATCAGGCCCGCTTTCCGAAAAGAGGGCACCGTCACAGCAGGAAATGCCTGTGGTTTGAGTGATGGAGCTGTGGCCCTGGTGGTGACATCTCGCAAGAAGGCCGAAGAGCTGGGCGTGAAGCCTCTCTTCTCGATTGTCTCCTATGCCCAAACAGCTGTTAACCCGTCAACGATGGGTGAAGGCCCTGCCTATTCCATCCCGGCGGCTCTGAAAAAAGCCGGCATGACCCTCGCTGAAATGGATATCGTTGAGATCAATGAAGCATTTGCTATCCAGGTGCTGGCCAACAAGGAAGTGCTGAAGTTAGATCCCGAAAAACTGAATGTCCATGGCGGAGCCATCGCGCTTGGTCATCCGACAGGCATCAGCGGCGCTCGCATTCTCCTCACTGGTTATCATGCTCTCAAGCGTCTGGACAAAACCTACGGTGTTGCCGGAATCTGTGGAGGCGGAGGAGTCACCAGCGCCATGGTGATCCGTCGGGAGTCGTAATTGCATTAACGACATTCAGAGACCTTTAAGGTCACGATTATCTGCATCATGAAGAAAATCATTATTCAGGGAATACCTTACGACGAAAAGTCCTCTTTTCAAAAAGGAGCTGCACAGGCGCCTCCTATAATCAGGGAAACCCTTCATAATAGCGATGTGCTGAATCTTTTTACTGAAAATGGAGTTACAATTGATAACCCTGCAATTGAGGATAAAGGGGATTTTGAGATTTCGGACTATTTTGAGATTGAAACAATTACCAGGAAACATCTGGAAGATGACAGCAAGATATTGACACTTGGAGGAGACCATTCCATTACCTTCCCGATCCTGAAAGCGTTTCATGAGAAATATCCGGTACTGGATGTGTTGGATATTGACGCACACCCTGACCTATACCATGAATACAAAAACGATCCGTTTTCTTACGCCTGCCCATTTGCCAGGATTATGGAGAATGGATTAGCTGCCAGACTGGTTCAGGTTGGCATTCGAACCTTAAACACCCACCAGGCGGAACAGGCTGAAAAATTCAACGTGGAGATCCATCAAATGAAAGATCTGGATCTTCAACGCATATCCAGGTTTGAAAATCCCCTCTACATATCGCTTGACATGGATGGTTTTGACCCGGCATTCGCTCCCGGGGTTTCTCATCAGGAGCCTGGTGGGCTATCCTCACGAGAGGTGATAGATCTGGTTCAGCGGATTGATGCCGAGGTTGTTGGGGCTGATATCGTGGAATTTAATCCCAACCGTGATGTTCAAAATATGACAGCCTATTTAGCCGTTAAAATAATGAAGGAGATCCTGGGGAAGTTGATGTAATGAAGTTTTAAATGGCTGAAAGGTCGTGGGAATAACTTATTGTGTGCCCACAGAGAAAAGATTGAACATGAAAGTTAAACTTTCCTTGCTTTCAGGTAATAATATTCCTATATTGCATCTGTTTTATCAGAATAATTCAATATAATAGTTGAAACCTTAAACAAAATTGCTATGAAAAAAATCTTTTCTTTTGTACCCATCCTCATGATTATCCTCCTGATAGGAAGTTGTTCGACGAAGGAAGAAGAATTTCTTATGGATTACAGGTATTCCACCGTTGAGGAGTTAGCGGCAGCGCTTATCAAAATCGATTCTCTATGCCAGGCTCATGAAGTAATGGCCTACATGGACACCCTTCCGAATGGCCTGCCGGATCCTGAAGGAGAGGTGGTCCCTTTGACATTACGTATTGGTTATATCTATGAATTAGTCATGAATGAACAGCTTATTGAGGCCGTTTATGATATCTATCGGTTCGATACGGAACCATTCTCACTGATCTCATTCCTGATGAAAGCTCAGATGGCGGGAAATATTTCACCTGCTGTGATGGCCCAGATCCTGATGCACATCCCGCTTCCACCAATCGTGGTACCTATTTTTATCCCACCACTCCAACCTAGACCGGCTCCTGTTTGCTTATGTGACAACCCAAGAGTTAAGATTCGGGTAACCTGGGCCTATGGTCCATCTTGCGGAAATAACTCCCCGCAAACATCCGGTTATGCCGCTAACAATACATTGTCAAATATGAAGACAGGAACCTGGTTCCGTCTGGATGCAGAGATGCATGATTGCAGATGCCCCGGAGGTATAACCTGGACCAACACAGTCACCACCACCTCGACAAGCTATGGATACAGCGCCCCTCCAGGGCCCTCCGTAGGATTGACATCCTATTCATCCGGAGAATTTACCGTAACATTTAAGGGCGTCTGCGCATGCAACGGGAAAGAAGCTACTGCTACCTTTAAGATTACATTTTAGGAAAGGTATTTGGACATATCGAGCCAGAAATAGTGGCCTAATCCTACGGTAAAGACAACATCCCCTAGTGCCCCATGCAATACGGAGGTAAATAAAACACTTTTTGTCTTCGCATACTCATAGGCAAAATAGAGGCCAGCCAGCAGGATGCGTATAATCGAGATTCAGGTGATAATGAATCACAAAGATATTCGATAATGTTTACCTTTGCCAAAACTTAACCTGGTAGGAAAAGAATCCGCAATAGATGCTGCAATTTCTGAACCGGCCATATCCGTATCATGATGATCTTCGTTACAACCTGAAGGTGGTAACCGGAATCACCCTGGGGATATTTCTTTTCCTTCTCTTCTTTCAGCCTATCGGGGCTATTCAATCAAACTTCGATAATAAACTTCTTTTCTATGCCGGGTACGCCGGGATCATCCTGATCATTCTCACCCTTCTCAAAATTGTGATTCCTTCCATGTTTCCATCATGGTTCAGTGGTTCTTCCTGGAAACTATCCTGGGATATCCTGCTGAATGCCATCGCCTGGGGTTTCCTCTGTGTGGCGTTTGGATTTTACACCCGGTTTGTTGTGCAGGTTCCAATTACATTTTTCCTGGTTGTGAAGATTGTTCTTATCGCACTTGCTCCAGTTGTTATTTATATCATCATCAATGAATACAGGAGAAACAGAAAACACGCCCTGTTAACCCAGCGTAAAGAGTCAGGAAACGCAGGGGTGAATGTTGAGGAGATAAAAGAAAAGCCGGTTGAAATTGAATTTACTTCCGGAACGAAATCCGAGAAACTTAACCTTCCCCTTCATCAAATTATCCTGATCAAGTCGGCCAACAACTACATCGAAATCTTCTGGAAAACGGCTGAAGGGGTTCAGCGGCAACTGATCCGTGCTACCCTTTCCAAAACGGAACGGATGCTGAAAAAATACCCCGAAATAATCCGTTGTCACCGGATGTATATCATCAATGCAAATTGTGTTAAAAAACTTTCAGGCGGCACAAATACCTCACAACTTATTCTGTCCGACTTCCCTGAGCCCATTCCTGTATCCCGTCATTACCTTCTCCGGGTCACCGAGACCCTCAATTTCCTGGCGGGGTGAGTGTCATTCGCCCCAAGCCAACTGTCATTCGCCCCATTTTAAGCTTCATTCATCACAAAAAACATCTTTTCATCCCTAATTATTGCAGTGGCTTGCTCTCCGTAGTATCATTGTAAAAAAATGTGATGAAATGAATTTACAGTTAACTGGTACAGAGGGGCTGGAAAATCGAAACATGAACAAACAGCAACTACTAACTGGTTTCGATCACATCATACGAGGCGTATATGACGGGAAGACATTCTATGTCCGGATGCACAAGTTCTTTCATCTCTTTAAATCCAATAAGCAAGATCCAGTCACAATCTCATTTTTCCGGTTGGGCTTATTGATAAAACCTCTGTTTCTGCTTGGCTGTTTCGACTCCTCCCGAAAGGATTTCTGGCGACTGATATTATGGTCTTTTCGACGGAAACCTGAAGTCATTTTTCTGGCCATTACCTACTCGATTTACGGATACTACTTCCGCAAAGCTTACAATAAAGCTTTTTAACAGATATTCCCTATATCCACCCTTTCTTTACTTCTCTCGGAAAGGCAAATCGTTGGTGTCTGGAATCTGAGCAAAAAGAGAAGCACAGAGAAGAGAGGAGAAGATCACCATCAGGGTGATGAATTTCATTCGATTTACCATTAAAACGTATTTTGCTTTGCCCGGGAAGAGGTAATATACCAGAAAACATACAAAGCAAGGGCAGAGATAATAATACTGGCGAAGATCAGAAAGAGACTGGTTGAATAGCCAAAGTCCTGAAACCGTGTCACTATCCATCCTTGTCTCTCCATGAAAGATATCGTAACCGCCACGCCATTGTTCAGAAAATGTGCGAAAATCGGGATCCATAGTGAACCTGACCAGTAGAAGAGATAGCCAAACAAAACTCCCAGTACCATCCGGGGCAGGATGCCGAAGAACTGCATGTGCATCGCTCCAAAAAGAAATCCAGCCAGGATAATAGCAAAATGGATGTTCTTGAACCAGTCGTTGAAGAGCCGCTGAAGGAGTCCCCTGAAGAGTAATTCTTCACCGATTGATGGAAGCATAGCTATCATCACGATGTTGAATATAAATTCCCCCCATGAATCGATGCTCAGAAAAGCTTCCGTCAGGTCCATCGCTTTGGTCTCTGTCTCCTGCATCCACGATTCAATCCCACTCAGCCACTCAGGCAGTTGCATCGCTTCATTCAAATCAATCAAGATGTTGATTAGAGGCAAGGTGGATGTCATGATGATGATGGTCAGGATCCAGCTTTGCCACCGTGATGGATTGTTCAGCTTCAGGAAATGGAACGGTTTGACGGCAAAGAAGAGAGCCGCCAGCAAGGGCGGGATGATAAAGAGCCCAAACTCCTGAACGACCTGGAAGTATTTCAGCAAGGAGATTGCTTTCGGGCTTGTGAAGTCCGACAACATTGTCATGGTTTCTGTCAGGGAGAGATCGAAGAGGGGTAAAGCAACCAGCAATCCGATCATGAAAATGCTAAAAAAGCAGATGATGATCAGCAGTATTGAAAAGATAATTCTGGAAAACGGATTAAGGCTGTGGAGTAGCGGGATTTTCATATTCGTATCCGATTTCACTATTTTTGTTGCGAATATAGATCATTTTGATTAAAATTGGAAATAGAGAACTTCCTGCCTGTCCGTTGATACTGGCTCCAATGGAGGACATCACCGATTCCCCTTTTCGTTCCATCTGTAAGCGGTTCGGTGCCGACCTGGTGGTCACGGAGTTTGTCTCGTCGGAGGGATTGATCCGGGACGCGGTGAAGAGTAAGGTCAAGCTTACCTTTGGCGAGGATGAACGTCCAATTGCCGTGCAGATCTTCGGGCACGATGTAGATTCAATGCAGAAAGCTGCTGAAATGGCTGAAGAAGGTAATCCGGATTTCATCGATCTCAATTTTGGATGCCCTGTGCGTAAAGTGGTAAAAAAAGGTGCTGGTGCAGCGATGCTGAAAGATGTCCCCAGGATGTTGAAGATGACGGATGCTGTCGTGAAGTCAACCCGGCTTCCGGTAACTGTCAAAACCCGTCTGGGTTGGGATTCCGGTGACCAACCTATTGTTGAGCTCTCGGAGCAACTCCAGGATCTGGGTATTGCTGCAATAGCCATTCACGGGCGTACTGCAGTTCAACGCTATGGTGACCGGGCCGACTGGAGTTTGATCCGCCAGGTGAAACTTAATCCACGGATGCGGATTCCGGTTTTTGGCAATGGTGATATCACCAACGCCCTTGTTGCAAAAGAGCGCCTAGAGCAAACGGCTGTCGACGGCCTCATGGTCGGTCGGGCAGCAACCGGGAATCCATGGATCTTCCGGGAGATCCGGTCATACCTTGAAACCGGTATGATCCCACCACAACCCACTATCCGGGAGCGTCTGGAAGTATTACAGGAACATTTCCGTAAATCGTTGGAACACAAAGAGGAGCGGAGAGCAATCCTGGAGTTCCGGAAATTTTACAGCGGCTATTTCAGGGGGATCCCCTCATTCAAACCTTACCGGATGGAGTTGATGAAAGCAACATTAACAAAAGAAGTGGTAAAAATTCTCAATGGGATTTAGGGATTAACCCGGGAATTTCTTCTCTAAAATCTCTTTCAGCTTCATGAATGTACCTGATCCCAGTTCCCACAAGTTTTTTTTACGGAATTGATCGAGGGCATCCATGGCTTCGTTCTTATCCTTGAAGTCGTTGAGGGTTTCAATTGCTTCGTTATACTCTTTCAGGTTTCCGTCGAAAAGTTCGTTGATGAAAATAAATTTGTCGTTGATGCTGATCAGGCTTTTCAGATGTTCTACCTGTTCAGGCTTTTGCGGGAGGCTTTTCTCCCGGGCTTCCTGTAGCTTGATATTAAACGTTGGTTCTTCATCTCCAAAGAGGTCCATTTCAGCCTCTTTTGATGTTTTCTCCTCCTCAACCTCCTCTTTGCGAATAGTTGCTTTCGGGCGCTCTCCTGATTTGATCTCCGGCCTGGGGATCTTTGGTTCAGGAGGGCCGGGTTTTATCCGCGACTTCGGGACAGGCCCTGGCTTTGCCGGCGAAGGTGGAGTAGCTTGCAGAGGTTCGCCTGATGGATCATTCATTCGCTGGAGCAAATGTATCTGATTGTAGATTTTACGGAGGTTCTCCAGCAGAATATCAAATTCGATCTGAGGAATCCGTCCCTCTGTTTTGCTGATCACTTCGAATTGCTCCTGAATAGTGTCGAAAAGCTCCTGAAGTTGATTATGGATGATATCACTGTTCATTCCAATAGAATTTTCCTTTGTTTTATTAATTTTGTAATCGAGTGTAAAGATACGAGTTTCTTGCTTTGCCGGAAATGGTTTCCGGAGATAGAGAAAAACCGGTAGGATTTTCCTGATCCTGACAAATTTTTCTGTAATATTGCCCTGGTTTTTAAGTT
>JACNKI010000008.1 GCA_014382125.1 Bacteroidota bacterium
GATCTGGTTTCTGGTTCTTTGTGGGATCGTGGGATTGTTTATTCTATATGCCATTTATAAGTATCGCATCCGGCAAATCCGGGAGAAAGAATTGGAGGTTTTGGTGGAGGCTCGCACAAAGGAGTTGCTGGAATTGAACAGGGAATTGGACCAACGGGTTCTGGACCGTACCGGTGAACTGGCTGCAGCTAACCAGGAGCTGGAGGCGTTTTCTTATTCCGTCTCCCATGACCTTCGTGCACCAGTCAGGCGTATCGAAGGGCTGGTTGACATGCTGATAGAAGATTATACTGACAAGTTTGATGATGCCGGTAAAGATCTAATGACCAAGGTCGCAGCTTCTTCCGCAGAGATTGGAGAGCTGATCGAAGAGTTCCTGAAGCTGGCCCGTATTGCCCGCCAGGAGATTGACAAAACCGATTTTAACCTGAGTGATATGGCGACTGAGATCATGGATGAGCTCGCAAACGAGGATCCTGACAGAAAAGTGAAGGTTGATATCCAATCAGACATCAAAGCAACTATTGATCCCAGAATGATGCGGATTGCATTATACAACTTGTTAGGGAATGCCTGGAAATATACCGGAAAGTCAACGGATCCGGAGGTGGAATTTGGTCTTAAAAAAGAAAATAATCAACAAATATTCTTTATCCGGGATAATGGCATTGGCTTTGACATGGGTCATTATGAGAAGCTCTTCACTCCTTTCTTGCGTCTTCATAGTGATGATCAATTTACCGGTACCGGGATTGGGCTTGCCACTGTAAAACGAATTATCATGAAACACGGGGGGAAGATCTGGGCTACTTCCGAACCCGGAAAAGGCAGCACATTTTTCTTCACCCTTTAAATCAACATCCGATGACACAGATCAAGCTACTGCTGGTGGAAGACAACGATACAGACGCGTTGCTGGTTGTCAGGCAATTGAAAAAAGAGGGACTGGACATAGATCATGTTCAGGTAAAAACACGGGACGAAATGGAGCAGGCATTTGCCAGTGACACCTGGGATCTGGTCATATCCGATTACTCATTACCCGGTTTCGGGGGCAAAGATGCGCTTGACCTCTTCAATTCAAAAAACCTTGATATCCCTTTTATTCTTGTTTCCGGCACTGTAGGTGAAGATATCGCTGTCACCATCATGAAAGGTGGCGCCAATGATTACCTGATGAAGACACATCTTCACCGGTTGGGACCGGCGGTCAAACGAGAACTTGAAGAGACACAGGTGAAACGTGAAAAGAAGCGTATTGAATCTGTTCTTACTCAAACAGAGAAACGATTTCAGAGTCTGATTGAAGATTTGCGGGATCTGGTATTTCTCTCTTCCATGGATGGTAAAAAAATATACATTGTCAATCCTGCTTTTGAAGCGATCTATGGACAGCCTCTTAAAGCGCTGGAGGAGAATCCTATGTTATGGCAGGATGTCATCCATGAGGATGACAAAAGCCTTTTAGGTCCTATGGCGGAAGAGCTAAAACTAACGGGAGTATGCGAAGGTGAATATCGCATTGTTCGTCCCGATCAATCCATCCGATGGGTTTACGATCGCCGTTGCAAGGTTTTCACCGACGAGGAGGAAGAACCTCTAATGGGTGGGATAGTCATTGATGTGACAGAGAAAAAACAGGCTGAAGAAGAGCTGCACCTGGCGAAGAGTGAAGCAGAAAAGTCGAGCCGTATGAAATCTGCCCTGATGCAAAATATGAGTCACGAATTCCGGACTCCCATGAATGGCATCCTCGGATTCTCCGAGATCTTATTCGAGGAGTTAGAAGATGAGAAAACCCGGACGAAAGCAGAATATGTTCTGTCATCCGGAAAACGATTACAACAAACCCTTGACTCTATCATGCTCCTTGCACAACTGGAGTCAGATATTTCCTTGAATCCAGAAGAGATAAACCTGGCCTCAATGTTACAGGAGATAGCCTCCCCGATGAAAGAACAGGCTATTGAAAAAGGGTTGGATCTCACACTTTCGGTTGAGGATGAACTGACTCTTATATCTGACTCATCGTTATTGCAACGTATCCTTACCGACATTCTTGACAATGCTGTAAAATTTACCAATTCCGGTGAGGTTACTATAAATACATGTGTGACTGGCAGTAACCGGGATCAAATTGAGATCAGGATTTGTGATACCGGAATCGGTATACCGGACGAAAAGCTATCCTTGATTTTTGAAGAGTTCCGGCAAGCTGAGGAAGGATATGACAGACCCTATGAGGGGAGTGGCCTGGGATTGTCGATCGCCTCAAAATGCATCAAAATCCTTGGAGGGATACTCAATGTTGAGAGTGAACCAGGTAAAGGGTCAACATTTATCCTGTCGTTTCCTGTCAATTGGAAAGCAGAAGAACCAGGTGAAAAAGCTGTCGTATCACCGAAACCAGTTGAACCCAGGCCGAAGGAAAAACCAACTGTCACCGAGCCATTCCTTTTGTTGGTGGAAGACAATGATGCAAATATCGAGCTGATCAAACTGTTCCTGACGAAAGAATACCAGCTGGATGTAGCCAATGACGGTGAGTCATCGCTGGAGATGGTTAAGAAGAAACAATATGATTGTATCCTGATGGATATTAATCTTGGTCCTGGTATGGATGGAATAGATGCCATCACCGAAATCCGGAAGATGCCTTCTTATCAAGCGACTCCGATCGTTGCTGTTACCGGATATACCTTCCGGAATGAGAAGGAGTTCATCATTGCCAAAGGGGCTAATCACTATATTGAGAAGCCATTTACAAGGGAACTTCTGATTGGGGTACTCTCTAAGGTTTTAAGAAATTAATCAGATTAGGAAACACGGATGACAACCGTGCAACATCTTATTACAAATCA
>JACNKI010000046.1 GCA_014382125.1 Bacteroidota bacterium
GATAAACCGTTAAACCATTTAAAATATGCGTTGGCATCTTAATAGCACAACGCGTCAGAATTAATAAAAATGGGCATATTACTGGATAACGGCTTGAGTGAAAACTTCAAACTAAGGGCATTAAAGAATGGCGTATCCGGGAAACCTCCAAGAATAGCAGCCTCAAGTTTATATGGATTGTAGTGCGCACCATTCTTTTTTTTACAACCAGTTTGAATAAGCATTAGCGAAACTGATAATAGAATCACTAATCTCATTAGATCTCTTGTTGTTTTCATCTTTTCATTTTTCTATGAAGGATCAAAAGCATAACTGACATGGCACTGACTTGGGTGATGTTGAACAAAGATAACGAAAAGGGGACAAGTGAACAAGTGGAGTCCAGATTAAGGGGTAAAAAGTAACTATGAAACCCAAAGATCAATTTTTTCATCCTGAATCACCTTCTTTTGAGAAGATATGTATATTTGAGGCTCCATCTGGCTGTCAAATGAAAAAGGTTCCGGCACTCCTCATTATTTCTCTTTGTTTTGTACTTCTCCAAACCGGCCAAGCTCAAGAGATCAAATCCGATGAGGATTCAAGCTTCCTGTCGAAGAAGACTGTTTTTGGCTCCCGTATCACTACTCCGCCAAAAATAGACGGCATCCTGGATGATCCTGTATGGGATGTTCTCCCGGCAGCAACACATTTCGTTCAACATACTCCCTATAATGGGGAACCGCCGGTCTATGAGACTTTCGTACAGTTTGGATACAACGATGTAGCCTTGTATGTCGGGATTTTTATGTACGACTCCCATCCCGACAGCATCCCCCGCGAACTGGGACGCCGGGACCAAATTGATGACCTGAACACCGATTTTGTCTCCATCGACATCCTTCCTTATAACGACGGGTTGAATATGTATGAATTTAAAATCAGTGCCTGCGGAATCCAGGGGGATGGGAAATACAGTGCGGTTGGCCAGGACAGAAACTGGGATGCAGTGTGGGAAAGTGCGGTTCACATCAGCGATTCCGGCTGGAGTGCAGAGGTTAAGATACCCTATAGTGCCCTCCGTTTTCCAAAGAGAGAGGAACAGGTTTGGGGGATCAATATCTGGCGAAACCTGCAACGCTATCGGGAGTACTCAACCTGGACCTATATCCCCAACGATGTGGAAGAGATATTGCGGTACTATGGAGAACTCAGAGGAATTGAAGAGATAAAACCGCCTGTCAGGCTCTCGATGACTCCATACCTGGGTGCCTATATTGAAAACCACCCCGGTTCAAAAAAATGGACACCTTTTATTCGGGGTGGAATGGATCTGAGATACGGGATCAACCAGAGTTTTACGCTCGATATGGAGTTGATACCCGACTTCGGACAGGTTCAATCGGACGATATTATTTTGAATCTGAGTCCATTTGAGGTGAGATATAACGAGAAACGCCAGTTTTTCACGGAGGGAACAGAACTTTTTGAGAAATGCGATATCTTTTATTCAAGAAGGGTTGGCGGTGAACCCAAAGGGTACGAATGGGTGGAGGAGAGTCTTCGGCCGGATGAGGTCATAACGAAAAATCCTGACAGGACCCAATTGATCAATGCTACCAAGATCAGCGGGAGGAACAGCAGAGGTCTCGGGTTGGGATTTTTCAACGGTATGACCACCAACACCTTGGCAACGGTGGAAGATACATTGACAGGGACTACCCGACGTATCAGCACACAACCAGTTACCAATTACAATGTGCTGGTAGTGGATCAGAACCTGCCAAACAACTCATACGTTACCTTCATCAACACAAACTACTGGATCCCGGAATGGAGGTATTGTGCTAACGTAACCGGGGGCGAGACCAAGCTGACGAACAAAAGAAACACCCTTACCTTTCTTGGACGGCTGAATGTAAGTCAACTTTTTCTAGAGCATTACCATCCCGATTTCGGTTATCAATCCACCATTGCTTTTTCACGGCCCAGCGGAACGATCCGTTATGAACTGGAGAATCAGATCACCGATAACCGCTATAATCCCAATGATATGGGTTTTCTCGAAAAAAATAATGAGATCCGGAATTTCGGAGTACTCTCTTACAATATCTATGATCCCACTTGGAAATTCCTAAGAGCCCGGACCGAGTTCCAGATTAAATATTATACCCGTTATCAGCCGTTTAATTTCATGTTCATGGATGTTGAACTGAATCAACAGGCGTTGTTTAAAAATTATCTGGAGGTCTACGGAGAAATAGCCTGGCGTCCGTTTGGATATTACGACTACTATGAACCCCGTGTGAATGGATGGTTTTACCGAAGGCCTCCTTCATGGGATGGTGGGATAGAGCTGGAAACCGATTCAAGAAAATGGTTTTCGGTTGGCCTTGAATCAGGATTTTTCGCTTATTCGGAGGATCATACCTTCAGTTATTGGGTAGATATCTCTCCCCGGTTCCGATTCAGCGACCGGTTTTCGGCTTACATTAGCATCAATTATTCGAACGTGATAAACGGTTATGGATGGGTTGAAACCCAGTGGGATTCTCTGAATAATCCGACTATTTTCTTTGGCAGAAGGGATGTCACCACCCTGAACAACATATTAAATATTCGGTATATATTTAATACCGGGATGTCGGTGAACCTGAGAATCAGACATTACTGGTCGAAAGCAAATTACCTCTCCTATTACACCTTAAACCGTGACGGGAATTTGATTCCTGCAGCATATCCGGAGAATGCGAATGTAAACTTCAATGCTTTTAGCCTTGACCTGCAGTTTCTCTGGTATTTCGCCCCTGGAAGTGAGTTGAGCCTGGTTTGGAAAAACAATATTCTGAACCAGGGGAATATCCCGGCCCCGAATTATATCGATGCACTTCAGGAGACCTTCTCATCTCCATCGGCCAATTCCATTTCCATTCGGGTCCTCTATCACCTGGATTACATATACCTGAAAAGCTGGTTTAGGAAGAAAAAAGACAGTATGATATAGAAGAATTTAGTGTTATCAATTGAGATTTTTCTTATTTTGACTGTTAAATATAAAACAATACTCTTCTACACCAAAAAGAAGATCCTACCTCATTTGTTAGAGATAAGATGGGACTTTTTAATTTCTCAATAAAATATTTGGGAATATGATAATCGAATCCGTCAATAGTTACATGTTCTTTATCAGTTGATTCCTTGATAATCTTATTGAGTTTTATTTTCCAGCTCAATAAAGTCTTCACGTACCGGGATAAAACAATCAATAACTTTACATGTTGTAATTGCCTTTGCCGAATGAACAACATTTGAAGGTATGTAAGCTGTCATTCCAGCACTCATCACGTTTGATTCTCCATCAATATTAAACTCCAACTCACCATCAATCAAATTTGTCCATTGTTCATGAGGATGGCTGTGTGCAGGTAATTCACATCCTGCGTTTATGGTAAAATGACCAAACGTAGCCTGACCTGAATGAAATACCGGTCCACTAATACCTTCCCATATTTGCAGTCTTTTCCTTGTGTTGAAATCAATAAATGTCATACGGGTAGTTTTAATTGTTATAACCAGATGAAACCATTTCTCATAAGAAGAGCGTTTCCATTTGAGGGTAAAAATACAAAAAATCAGGTTTTATGGAATGATTTGTTCATTCTTGAAAAAACCGTAAAAAAGTTTATTTTTGTTGACTTAATTTGACTCTGCAGACCATATGAAATACGCATTAGTTACAGGAGGATCAAGAGGGATTGGCCGTGCATGTTGTGTGAAACTGGCTGAAATGGGATGCCATCTTCTGATTAATTATCACTCAAATAAAGAGGCGGCAGAAGAAACCCTTCAGATGGTACGCGAAAAAGGCAGCGATGGAGAAATTCTGAAATTTGATGTTTCCATTCAGGAGGATGTCGAATCTGCAATTAATGGATGGATTGAACGAAATGAAGGTAAATACATTTCAGTGCTGGTCAATAATGCCGGGATCCGGAAAGATGCGTTGGTGATGTGGATGAAAGATGACGAGTGGCAAGATGTAATCAATACCAATCTGAACAGTTTCCTTTACGTCACACGTCTCCTGATCCAGGATATGCTGATCAACAAATTTGGCCGGATCATCAATGTGGTCTCACTATCCGGCCTGAAAGGATTACCTGGTCAGGTTAACTATTCAGCAGCCAAAGCAGGTGTGATCGGGGCGACGAAAGCGATGGCGCAGGAGGTAGCCAGGAAAAAAGTTACAGTCAACGCTGTCGCTCCCGGATTCATCCGGACCGATATGACAAAAGATATCGATGAAAGCCAGCTGAAGTCGATGATCCCAATGGGACGGTTTGGCAATCCTGAAGAGGTCGCCGGCATTGTCGGATTCCTGGCATCGGATGAGGCTTCATACATCACAGGTGCTGTAATTAATGTAAACGGAGGTTTATATACATGAATCGTGTCGTCATCACCGGATTGGGTATATACTCAGTGATCGGGAAAAATCTTGAAGAGGTTAAAGATTCGTTGTACAAGGGAGAATCCGGTATTGTTCTTGATCCCCGCCGCAAAGAGATGGGGTTCCGGTCCGGTCTTACAGGAATGGTCGACCGGCCAAAACTGAAAGGGATCCTCGATCGCAGGATGCGTATAGGAATGGCTGAGCAGGGTGAATACGCCTACATGGCCACCCTTGAAGCGCTTAAAACAGCCGGTATCGAACAAGCCTTTCTGGATCAGCATGAGGTGGGGATTCTATACGGAAATGACAGTTCAGCCCTGCCGGTTGTAGAGTCTGTCGATATCCTGAGAGAGAAAAAAGATACCATGATGATTGGTTCGGGGAATATTTTCCAGTCTATGAACTCCACGGTCTCGATGAACCTCTCGGTGATCTTTCGTCTCCGGGGTATCAACTTCACGATAGCCGGTGCCTGTGCCAGCGGTTCACATGCCATCGGACTCGGTTACATGATGATCAAACAGGGCCAGCAGGATATCATCATCTGCGGTGGCGCTCAGGAGATTAACCCGGAATCTACTGCTAGTTTCGATGCCCTGAATGCCTTTTCAATCAACGAGTCGGATCCAACCAAAGCATCCCGCCCTTTTGACCGGGATCGAGACGGACTGGTGCCCAGTGGCGGTGCAGCGACAGTGATCCTGGAGAGTTTTGAGTCAGCGATGAAAAGAGGTGCGACCATCTATGGAGAAGTGAAGGGGTATGGTTTCTCTTCTAACGGGGAACACATTTCACTCCCTAATGTTGACGGTCCGCGTCGTGCCATGGAGATGGCTCTGAAAGACTCCGGTATGGAAGCCGGTCAGATGGATTACATCAATGCTCACGCAACCTCTACCCAGGCAGGTGACGGGAATGAAGCCGAGGCGATTGAGCAGATCTTTGGCAGGACCAAGCCGTTGGTGAGCAGTACCAAATCAATGACGGGTCATGAGATGTGGATGGGAGGCGCCAGTGAAGTGGTTTACTCCGCAATCATGATGAAGAACTCGTTTGTGGCTCCAAATATCAACTTCGAGAACCCGGATGAGTCAACGGCTCGATTAAACATTGTCAGAAAAACAACCGAAGCGGAGATCAACGCGTTTCTCTCCAACTCATTTGGCTTTGGCGGAACCAATTCTGCTCTCGTAATTCGAAAGTTTTCCCGGTAGGTTTTTTAAAAAATTATGTACTTTTGCATCAATTAATGAATGTCCTGATGCAGCAAGACGAGATAATCAACAAGATCAACCTATTACTGATCGAGGAGATTGAGATAGATGAAGATCAGATCCAACCACAAGCGGACCTGAAAAAAGATCTGGGGATAGACAGCCTTGACTTTGTCGACCTTTTTGTTATCATAGAAAATAATTTCGGTTTCAAGATGAAAGCCGAGGAGATGACTGATGTAAAGACACTCCAGGACTTCTACAACTACCTGTTCCAACGTGTCAAACTAAACTAACCTCCTGATGCCATCCTGGGAAGGAAAAAGCCGCGGAGGGGTACTTGGTTATCAACTATTTATCTGGACTATTCGATACCTGGGAATCTCATTTGCTTACTTCCTGTTACTGTTTGTTGTCACCTGGTTCGTTTTCAATTCTCACCAGGCATTCAAAGCTACGTATTACTATTTCAGGACCATCCTCAATTATGGAGTCATGAAAGCCTTTTTCAGTATTTTCCGGAACTACTATATATTCGGTCAGATCCTGATCGACAAAGTGGCGATACTGACAGGATTTCAACACCGTTTTACGTTCAATTTTGAAGGAGAAGAATATCTGCGCCAGATGAAAAACGGCGGATTACTGATCAGTGCTCATGTCGGGAACTGGGAGATTGCAGGAAACCTGCTGAACCGGCTCAATAAGCGTGTCCACATCATCCTCTTTGATGCCGAGCATCAACGGATCAAAGGGTACCTGAAAGAGGTTTTGAAAGAACGTAATGTCCACTTTATCATCATCCGCGAAAATTACAACCACCTGAAAGAGATTGAAGCGGCTTTTGAACATGGTGATATCATTGCCATGCATGGCGATCGCTATATTGAAGGTAATAAAACGGTGACCCTTGATTTTATGGGTTTTCCCGTCAGGTTCCCTATTGGCCCTATAAACCTCGCAGCCCGTTTTAACGTTCCGGTTTCCTATGTCTTTGCTGTAAAAGAGAGACGGTCGCACTACCACTTCTATGCAACTCCGCTCTACCATGTAGAATTTTCCCGGAACCTGAAGAAGCGAGAGGGAATCCTGCAAGAAGCATTAGCTGTATATGTTGGAAAATTTGAGGAGATCCTGAGGAAATATCCTCTTCAGTGGTTCAACTATTACGATTTCTGGAAACCTGAAACAAAGACAGCAAATTAAAAGCCCGGGGAATGACGAAGAAAAAACTGCTTCTCATATCTGCTAACCGCTATGCGGTCCCCTACCCTGTCTATCCGTTGGGCATTTCCTATTTAGAATCTTACCTGCAAAAGCGATTAACCGGTTTCGAGATTAGGGTGTTTGACTTCAACCTTCATGCTGAAGAAGAGTTTGTCGCCTGCCTCAACCAATTTCAACCTGATTATACCGGCTTGTCAATCAGAAATGTAGACGATGTCAGCTCGATGTCCCGTGAATTCTTCCTCACGGGATATAAAGAGGTCATCGACCTTATCAGAGAAACTATTCAGACTACCCTGATCATTGGCGGTTCTGCTTTCTCCATCTTTCCAAAAAAATTATTTTCCTATTTTAAGCCCGACTACGGTATCTTTGGTGAAGGTGAGGCAGGTCTGTACAGGTTATTGTCAAGTTTGCAATCAGGAACACCCGACTATTCCATTGAAGGGCTTGTTTATCAACTTAACAGTGAGGTTGTTGCAAATCCCAGAAAAAGCTACCTGAGATCGCCTGATCTATCTTTCTCAGACGACCTGACCCTGTTTTACTGGGAGAAGAGTGGGATGATGAACATTCAGACCAAACGAGGTTGTCCTTATGCATGTATCTATTGTACCTATCCCCTGATCGAAGGTGCGCATGTGCGTACCCTGAGTTCAGATAAAATCATTGAAAACCTTGAAGAACTTTATTTCAACAAGAACATCGACTATGTATTTTTTACTGACTCGGTTTTCAACATCAACCGGAAATCTAACAGAGAGTTAGCAGAGAAAATGTTGAGATCGGAGATGAACATGAAATGGGGCGCTTATTTCTCACCTCACAACATCAATCTTGAGGAGCTGAAACTCTTTGTCAGATCAGGTCTCACCCATATCGAGTTCGGCACCGAGTCACTCTCCGACCGAACGTTGAAAAACTATCGGAAGCACTTCAACGTCAATGAGGTCGTGGAAGTTTCTGACATGTGTAATGAAGCAAAGGTCTATTTTGCACACTTCCTGATCCTGGGAGGGTATGGGGAGACAGAAGATACCATCAACGAAGGATTTGAGAACTCTAAGAGAATTTCCAATTCCGTCTTCTTTCCATATGTCGGTATGCGAATCTACCCCGGCACAAAACTTCATAAGCTGGCATTGGCTGAAGGATATGTCGGCGTGGATGACACCCTCCTGGAACCTGTTTTTTATATGGCCTCTGACATCGATTATGGGAGTTTGAAAGAGCGGGCAGACAAGACAGGCAAGCGATGGGTGTTCACAGATGAAGATGTAGTCACATTCATGAACCGGTTACGAGAACGAAAACGAAAAGGATCCTTATGGCATCATCTGAAGAAATAAATATTCCACAGAAACCGCCAATGGTGATGGTAGACAGACTGATCTCTGCTGAAGAGAAGAAGGTGGTGACCAGTTTCCTGATCAAGAGAGATAATGTTTTCTGCTCTGATGGGATTTTTACCGAAGCCGGACTGATTGAGAATATGGCACAGACAGCAGCTGCAGGAATCGGAGCGAAACAGGTTGCCAACGATGAAAAACCTCCGATTGGCTTCATTGGGGGTATCAGAAGACTGATGATCTATTCACTTCCAGAGGCTGGCCAGGAGATCACCACATACATACAGGTTGAACATGAAATCCTTGGGGCCACGATCGTTAAAGGGCAAGTGTTTCTGAGTGAATCAATATTGGCAGAATGCGAGCTGAAGATCTTTTTACTTTGATATTTTTTATACTTTCGCACATCCATTTAAACTATCGGATTATGGAAGAACAGAAATTTAATTATAAATACAAAGATCCGGAACACGGGCATAACAAAGAGCTCTTTTACTCCTTCGATAAGGATGGGAAGTATACGAAGCAGGTTAGATTTCATGACGATTCTGACCGGATTTTTATTGAACAGTTCTGGGACATCCAGAATGACCGTATCGAAGAGGCACGGCAGAACGTATTGTCAGGGAAGAAAAGCCCCATCTTTTACTACATGGAGAAAAACCTGCTGGATGCCATGAACCTGGGTATGCAGGCAAAAGTCTCACTATGGCGGGTAAAACGTCATCTCAAACCACGTGTTTTCAAGCGATTGAGTGATGAGACGCTGGCAAAATATGCTGAAGCTTTCAGTATTACGGTTGAACAATTAAAAAATATCGAATAACCAGAAACCAGGAAACTTATGGAAAAGGCACCTATCATGCTCGATTATACGCACCGTCAGGCAGGACATTGTGAGAGTGGAACAACATCAAATCTTTTCAAGAATTATGGAATAGACATCTCTGAACCTATGGCTTTTGGAGTAGGAAATGGACTCTATTTCAGCTACATACCTTTTTTGAAGATTCAATATGCTCCGATGATCTCTTTCCGGAACATACCCAACACTATATTTCGCAGAGGAACCAAACGCCTGGGAGCAGATGCCGTTGTAATTAAAAAGTTCAAGACTCAAAAAGAGTCAATGGATGCTCTGGACAGGAATCTGGAGAAAGGAATCCCTACCGGACTTCAGGTCGGTGTATTTCATCTCACTTTCTTCCCTCCCGAATACCGTATGCAATATAACATGCACAACATGGTTGTTTACGGCAAAGAGGGAGATATCTATTCTGTCAGTGATACGGTGTTGGAGGAACCTCAGACAATATCCTATTATGACCTGCAGCGGGTTCGCTGGGCAAAAGGAGCGTTTGCACCGAATGGAAAAATGTACTGGATCAACTCTGTCGATAAAAATGTAGATCTTAAAAAAGCAGTTACAGAAGGGATTGCCAAAACAGTTTATGAGATGATCAAGATTCCGTTCCCATTGATCGGCACCAAAGGCATTCGTTTCATGGCTAAAAGCCTCAGGAAATGGCCGAAAAAACACGGAGAGGAAAAAGCTGCTTTTTATCTGGGACAAATCCTGAGAATGTCGGAAGAGGTAGGTTCCGGGGGTGCCGGATTCCGTTTTATTTATGGCGCCTTCCTGAAAGAAGCAGGAGAGAAATTTGACAATCCGGATCTTCTGGAAGCTTCGGGGTTGATGGGTAAAGCGGCAAATAAATGGAGAGACTTCTCCTATATTGGAGCACGCAATTGCAAGAGCAGGGCTAAACCAACTGAAGATTATGGGATGCTCGGAGATATGCTCAAAGAGATCTCCTACATGGAAGAGGATGTCTATAAAAAACTCGATAAAATCAAGATCTGAACATGACTGATGAATCCATCATCGGGATTCGGGATCTGACCAAATATTACAAAGGATCTGACGAACCGGCTATCGATCAGATCTCACTGGATATCCACCGGAGTGAGATCTTCGGACTACTCGGACCGAATGGTGCCGGAAAAACCACGACGATATCCATTTTGTGTGGGCTCTTCCCTCCTACCAACGGAGAGATTTCGATTGATGGAATGGATATTCGCACCAACCGCGACAAGATCAAACACATCATCGGTATTGTCCCACAAGAAGTGGCTCTCTACCCAACCCTTACAGGACTTGAAAACCTGCAATTCTTCGGAAGAATGTATGGATTGAGAGGCAAACACTTGAAAGAGCGGATCGGCGAATACCTGGTAAGATTCGGACTGGAAAGCTTCGCCCGGAAATTGGTTTCTACATACTCCGGGGGGATGAAAAGGCGGGTAAACCTGATTGCCGGGTTACTTCATAAACCAAAAATTCTGTTCCTTGATGAACCTACAGTGGGTATCGATGTCCAGTCACGAAACGTAATCCTCGAATTTCTGCACGAACTCCGGGAAACCGGTACCACTATTATCTACACCTCACATTATATGGAGGAGGCAGAAAGACTCTGTTCAAGGGTAGCCATTATCGACCAGGGGAAGGTCATCGCTGTCGGAAAACCGAGTAAACTTGTGGAAGAACATCCTGAATTTAAAAATCTGGAAAACCTGTTTCTGGGATTGACCGGGAAAGACCTGAGGGATTAAATGTTTAAATTTTTTGCAGCATTTCGGAAGGAGTGGTTGATTCTGGAGAGGGACCTGGCAGGACTTATGCTTCTTTTTGTCATGCCCATGGTGATGGTCATCATTCTCTCGATGGTTCAGGAGATGGGTTGGAGCACGATTTCAAAGGAGCCATTGATTCCGGTCCTGTTTATCAATAATGATCAGGACTCTCTGGGTAACTTGATGGAATCAAAGCTGGTTGGCTCAAAAACGTTCTTTCTGGTTAAACATATTGATTCCATTCCTGTTACAAAAGAGATCGCATTTCAGAACATAAAAGACGGAGAGTATCAGATTGCAATCGTCATTTCTGAAGGGACCACCCGGAAAATGCGGGCAAAAATCCAATCGATGGTAACTAAAACCATCTCCTCTCTGACAATGCCGACACTCAACTTTCCAGACGCTCCAACCAATACGGATTCAATTGAAGTGATCATTTATTTCGATCCTTCTGTAAACAGCTCTTTCAAGAAATTATTCACGAGTGCTGCTCATAAGTTAAAAGCACAGATCGAATCACAGATGGTGCTAGAAACATTTCAGTACGAATTGCGAAAGATGTTTCCTGATTTTACCATACCTGTAGATGACCTGCAGCAGACAGTTACATTTACGGAGATCTTTCCCTCGGGTGAAGAGAACGTGCTGCTCCCGTCCACCACTCAGCACAACGTCCCCTCCTGGGCTATTTTCGCGATGTTTTTTATCGTCATCCCACTAACAAGCAGCATCATCAAAGAACGTGATGAGGGAAGTCTGATCCGGATCATGACGATCCCGGTCTCCTACCTCACCATTTTCATGGCCAAGATTGGGGTTTACCTGATTGTCTGTTTCATCCAGTTTGTATTGATGATCCTGGCAGGGATCTATCTCCTTCCATTATTTGATATGCCTCCCCTTGAACTGGGGACAAACTATCTGGGTGTGGCAATTATGGTGATTGTCACCAGTATGGCTGCCCTGGGCTATGGCGTCATGATCGGAACCATTGCTAAAACACATCAGCAGGCAGCTGCATTTGGGGCTGTCTCAATTATTATATTAGCGTCGCTGGGCGGACTATGGGTTCCTATCTACCTGATGGGTACTTTCATGCGCAACATGGCTTCATATACACCGTTAAACTGGGCTCATGAAGGATTCATCGACCTGTTTCTACGGGGAAGCACTCTGTTGGATGTCTTTCCGGAGATTGCTAAACTGTTGATCTTTTTTGGTGTAACTATATCCATAGCAGCTATTTACCGTACATTGAAACCACCCATAAGCGCGTAAAAGGTGAAAGAGGTATACATCGTACAGGACAACATCATCTCCTCTCTTGGATTTACAACTTCCGAGAATATGCAGCAGATTGAGAAAGGACGAATCGGGTTCCGTATCACACATGACGATACATTATTCCCAAATACCATTCCCATATCACTGGTCGAAACTGAGACATTGGAAGAAAGCTTTCAGATGATCCTTGACCTCTATGATGTCGATGCCGGTCCGGAAACCTATACACGGATGGAGAAATTATTTGTCGTCTCCATTCAGAGAACCCTGCATAGCCTGCCATACGACTTCAAAGGAAAAAAGACCCTTCTGGTCATCTCTACCACAAAAGGAAATATCAACCTCCTTGAAGAGTCATCTCAAAGCCACTTTAACGACAAACGAATTTTTCTCTGGGAGATGGGCCGTATCATCCAGGAGTTCTTTGGTTTTGCCAACCCGCCACTAATCATTTCCAACGCGTGTATTTCAGGAATCATGGCGATTATGACTGCAGCACGCTACCTGAGAAGTGGTTTGTACGATAATGCTGTTGTTGCCGGAGGAGATATTATCACTGAATTTGTGATCTCGGGATTTCAGTCCTTCCTGTCACTCAGCCCAACACCATGCCGGCCATACGATGCCGCACGCGATGGTTTATCCCTCGGAGAGGGATGCGGAACTGTGGTGCTAACAACAGACACAGATAATTATCCCACATTACCGATAAAAATTACCGGCACTTCCGTCACCAACGATGCGAACCATATTTCCGGCCCGTCCCGGACAGGCGAAGAGCTGAATCTGGCTATTCGGCAAACCCTTTCAGAAGCTGCCGTAACCCCTGATCAGGTAGATTACATCAATGCTCATGGGACTGCCACCACCTTTAATGACGAGATGGAGGCGAAAGCGTTCACCCTTGCCGGCCTATTGGATACGCCCATCAACAGCCTGAAGGGATTCTGGGGGCATACGTTGGGGGCAGCAGGAATCATTGAGTCGATCGCCACGATCCATAGCATGATGAATAATACACTGATTCAATCGGCCGGATTTGAAACGTTAGGAGTTCCCGAACCGATCAACGTGATCGCAAAAACAACAGCCAAAGAGATTCATACATCCCTCAAGACCGGATCCGGTTTTGGAGGGTGCAATGCAGTCATCATGTTTCAGAAAGGATAACCATGGAACAGGTAATCTCAGCATATTGTTCTATCAGGCGAAAGCAGGTTCAGGTAAACGGGCAGATCAAATTTCATGATGAAAATTTTACTACTTTTGCGCAGTTTATTAAATCGCTCTATAAGAAGGAAGAAATAAATTACCCAAAGTTTTACAAGATGGATGCATTGAGTAAACTCGGATTTCTTACGACAGAGCTGACACTAAGACAGATAAACCTCGATCTTTACCATAAGGATAAAATTGGCGTGGTGCTGGCCAATGCGGCCTCAAGTCTGGATACTGATATTACATATCAGCAGTCGATCAGCAACCGCTCCAACTATTTTCCAAGCCCGTCCGTGTTTGTTTATACATTGCCAAATATTATGATTGGAGAGATTTGTATCAAACACAAGCTGAATGGCGAGACTACTTTTCTGATATCAGAGAAGTTTAACAGCAGGCAGTTATTTACTTACGTAACAGAACTTTTTCAGCACAAACGGGCGGAAGCTTGTCTGATCGGCTGGGCAGATCTGCTCAAGGATCATTTTGATTCCCTGATCATGTTCATTGAGCCGGCAGATAAAAGGGTAAAACCGGAGAAAGAGGGGATGGTCCTCCCCTTCTCTGAAGAGACCATGAATGAACTATATAATGTAATGTGATAAGCTACAATGGAAGAATTAATTACTAAACTCAAAACGGAAGTTATTGAACAGCTTAACCTCGAAGACATCTCTCCTGATGACATTGATGCTGACACTCCTTTGTTTGGTGAAGGACTTGGCCTGGATTCTATTGATGCACTGGAGCTTATCGTGTTGCTGGAAAAGAATTACGGGTTGAAAATTGAAGATCCTAAAGACGGAAAGACCATATTTCACTCAATAAGAAGCATGGCCGAATACATAACTAAGCATCAAAAATCCTGATGAATGGCCCAACGGGTATTTGTTACAGGGTTAGGTATCCTTTCAAGTATCGGTAAAAACCTTTCG
>JACNKI010000030.1:0-2033 GCA_014382125.1 Bacteroidota bacterium
TGATTCATTATGATTCCGGAGAGGGCATAAATAATCGTTAATCCTACTGCAAGGTAACCGATATCTCTATGGATAGCGTTATTCCAACGGCGGAGAGTCTTACGTTTCATTGTCTTTATTCAGCGGATGGCTCTTCTGTCGTATCCTCTTCAGTTGGAAGTTCTTCAAAGTAGATGGCCTCAATGGAATAGAAGGAGAGATAGTCATTTCCACTCTCTTTCAATTGCTCACGAAGGTCATTGATCTGCTCAAGCTTGTCCTCGTCCGGCTGATCTTCGTGGCCTTTGGTGCCTTCATGAAGGCCTGCTTCATGGTTCTCTTCAGGAGTCATCACTTCGGCTTCCCATTCATTAAGGTATTTATCATCAATGCGTTCTTCTTTCAGGATTCCAAGCACATTTACTCGGCTGCCGACCAGCGCTTCATCAAACATGACAACATCCGGCCCGGTAGTGATCTCTACCATCACACTGTCGTTGTCGCCAACAATGAACATCCGTTTTCCACCGTGTTTGCAGACATGATATGCGGTTCCTTCGATCCATACCGGCTGGTCTACATAAGCCGATGCATCTGTATTAAAAGTGGCCACAGCGAGTAGTACACTATCAGCAGTTGTTTCTTCTGTAGTTTCTTTCGGTCCCTGGTTGCAGGCAAAGGCAAGCATAAGGCCGATAAAAAGGAGAGGTAATAATTTCTTGATCATGGTGTTTGTTATTGGTTTCACGACGGCAAAATTACACTTTTTCTTTTTACTTTTGCCCAAAACCCAACACGATGATACTTGTCACAGGCGGAACCGGTTTGCTTGGTTCACACCTACTCTTAGACCTTGTAAAACGGAACAAACCGGTTAGAGCCATCTACCGGAATCAGGTAAAAAAAGAGAGGATTAAAAAGATCTTCTCCTACTATGTAGACACTCCGAATGACTTCTATGATAAAATCGAATGGATTGAGACTGATTTATTAGATTTTAGTTCGATGGAAAACGCGATGCATGGCGTGTCCGAAATCTATCACGCTGGAGCCATCGTCTCTTTTTACCCGAGAGACCATAAAATAATGCGAAAAGTAAATATAGAAGGGACGGCAAACCTGGTTAACCAGGCGTTGGATCACAATGTTCAGAAATTTTGCTATGTCAGCTCTATTGCCACACTGGGTCGTGCTGAGAATGACGGAGAGAGTGATGAGGAGACCCATTGGATCGATTCAAAAAAGAATTCCGTCTATTCGCAGAGTAAATATGCTGCAGAGCAGGAGGTCTGGCGGGGAATAGCTGAAGGGCTGAATGCTGTGATTGTGAATCCCTCCGTCATCCTGGGACCCGGTTTCTGGCAGGATAACTCCGGCCTTTTCCGGTTGGTATATGAGGGACTGAAGTATTATACACGTGGTGTTAATGGATATGTTGATGTCCGGGATATCTCCAGGATTATGATTGAGTTGATGGAACAACAGATTTTTGGAGAACGCTTTATTGTTTCAACCCAAAACCTCTCGTATCAGCAAGTGTTTGCCATGATAGCCAAATACCTGGAGAAACCTGCTCCTGCTATCCACGTTCACCCCTCGCTATCGCAAATCGCCTGGCGAGTCGAAGCCATCAGAAGCTTTCTGACTGGTTCCAAACCTGAAGTTACCCGGGAAATGGCCACGACTGCAGCTCAAATATATACCTATACCAATAAGAAAATCAGGGATAGACTGGATTATAGATTCATTCCGATTGAAGAATCAATCAAAGAGATCTGTGGCTACTTTGTTGCTGATAGATCTGAGAAATCTCCAGGAAACAGTTAATCCGGAACCAAATTCAGATAGTGGTAATAGCGGTTGATGATCCCATCCACATATCCGTCCATCGTATAATCTACCGGAAACTGCCTAAGTGTATCGGCATAACCATATGGGTCGCTGCGTGAACGTTGCAAAAGATAATATTCGACATTCCCATGCCACTTGTTTGGATCTTTACCGAACTTCTCAGCTTTTTTTCGCAGTGAGAGAACACTTCCTATCCCCACATT
>JACNKI010000030.1:2701-14268 GCA_014382125.1 Bacteroidota bacterium
TGGTTTTTCAGAATCACGTCATGACGGGTTTCCCGTACAAACTTGTCATATAACGGTTGAAAAAATGCATTTTGCTGGACCACAACCGTATCATCATCAAATTTATCCAGGTTCTCAATAAACCTGAAATTCGTATCCTTTATTGAAGATGCTTTTGAACGTTGCACCAACACCAGGGAGGTCTCTTCCAACGGTGACGAAAAATGGACCAGATTTTTCCCCTGCCGGGTGACAGGAAGATTGTACACAATAATATCAGCCACATGATAATCAAGATAGTAGAGTGCTTGTGAAACAGTGCTGCAGGCAATCACTTTCAACGGGATATCCAGATACCTGCTGAATGATCGGATCATCTCCAACCCAAATCCACGGGCATCACCTTTGTAGATATAATAATTGAGGGAGTTAGGCTCGAGAAGGACAATCAGATGCCCCCGCTCTTTGATATAATGGACAGCTCCTTTGGGTATCTCCTCTTTCGGAGAGATATAGAGAGCAAAGGCTACAGCCATTACCAGTATGGTAGCGATGATCAACGCTCCTGCCAGGAACCATTTGCTATATCGAATCCAGTTGATAGTATATAGTTTAAGCGACTTTCCGGTATCTCCAGATGGCCAGACTGATGATCAGAGCAGCATAAGCGACAAGTGCGTAAAAAAGTGAGCTGATGTCAGTAAATGTAGAGCCTTTCAGCATCACCATCCGCATGATCTTGATAAAGTATGCAATGGGATTTATCCTATCCAATAATTGTGCCCATTCCGGCATACTCTCGATTGCCGTGAACAACCCACTCATCAGGATAAAAACCACCATAAAAAAGAACGATATGAGCATCGATTGCTGCTGTGTATTTGTGATTGTCGAAATCAGCAATCCAAAGCCTAAAATAACAAAAAGATAAACGCCAGCGGATAAAAAAATCAACCACAGGCTTCCAACGATTGGTATATTAAAAAGCAACTTCCCGATAACCAGTCCGAACGCCAGCTCAAACATGGCAATGATCCAGAAGGGGATCAGTTTACCGGTGATAAACTCGATCTTGCGGATCGGTGTGACGTTGATCTGTTCAATTGTGCCGATCTCTTTTTCCCTGACGATATTCATCCCGGAAAGGAGCAATCCTATGATTGTAACCAGCAGAACAAGAATACCGGGAACCATGTAGGTGGTGTAGTTCAGCTTGGGATTATACCAGTAACGGGAGTCGAACTTGATTGCCCGGATGCCACCAAGCTGTATGGGATTCAGCCATTCAATCAGGATCTCACGGTTGAAATCCATAATGATATTGGTAGAGTAGGCATTGATAAGTCCCGCCGATGCACCGTTAATTGCATCAACAACCAGTTGGAGTTGACTGTGATTCTCTTTGATCAGATTTTTCTCGAATCCATTGGGTATTTGAATGATGACATCCACTTTCCCATCCTGCATCAGTACTTCTGCCTCTTCATAAGAGAAGGGAGCCCCGATAATCTGATAAAACGGTGATCCCTGGAATTTACTTGTAAGTTGACGTGACGATCCTGAAAGATCCAGATCCACTACAGCCATATTAATTCGTTTCATCTCGAAGGTAGCGGCATTGACCAGGACAAGTAACTGGATAATGGGGACCACGAAGATGATCGGTAGCATTCGTCTGTTCCGGAACACCTGGATGAACTCTTTCTGGATGATATAGAGAATCGTTCTCATGGTCAGGCCAGACGAATTTTGAATTTTTTTACACTCAGCAGGATAAAGAAAAGAGTAAATCCAACAAGGATCAATGTCTCTTTCCAGATGTAAAAGAGTCCGTTGCCTTTCAACATGATGCTTTTGATGATGGTGATGAAATACATCGGTGGCATGATATGGCATAGCCATTGCAGCACTTTCGGCATGTTCTCTACCGGAAAAATAAATCCGCTCAACAGGATTGTCGGTAGCATAAGGGCTACCAGAGAGATCATCATCGCCAGTTGCTGACTATTGGTGAGGCAGGAGATCAGGACTCCTAGGGAAAGGGCCATTGAGATGAAGAGAAAATTTTCGAACAGCAGGAGAGTAACACTTCCTCTAACCGGCACACCGAAGACGATATTCCCAAGCAAAATGATGATGCAGGCGTTGATGAAAGCCAGGAAGACATATGGGAACACTTTTCCCACTACGATTTGCATCGGGCGTAAAGGTGAGGCGAGTAACAGTTCCATGGTACCCAGCTCTTTCTCTTTTGTAATCGATATAGAGGTCATCAGGGCTGAGATCAACATCAATAGCATAGCCATTAATCCGGGTACAAACATGAAAACCCCTTTCAGCTCCTTGTTATACATCATCCTGGTTTCAGGAAGGATCTGTAACGGGATCGCCTCTGCATTCCTTGTACGGAGATAGTTATTCAGGATCCCGGTAGCATAATTCACCAGAATATTGGCAGTATTGGGATCAGATGCATCACCGATTAACTGAACATGCGCCTGTCGCTCTCTCTCAAGCTTTCGTGTAAAATTGGATTCAAATACGATTACAAGCTTGATGTCACCCTCTTTGAAGGCCTCTTCAATTTCACTATAGGTGTGAAGATTTCTGTCGAGCCTGAAGTATCCGGAGGAGGTGATCTTTTCGGTGATCTTTCGGGTGGTCTCATCTTTCGACTGGTCGAGGATTGCAATTCGGGCATCCTTGATCTCATTGGTGACTACATACCCAAAGAGAATCAGCTGAACAGCCGGCATCCCAAAGAGAATCAACAAGGTGCGATAATCCCGGAAAATGTGAAGAAACTCTTTAACGACAAATCCCCAGAAACGATTCATGCTACCTCCTCCGTTTGGGCCCGTGCCAGTTTCAAAAAGACTTCATTCATATTTTTTGCCTGGTATTCTTCTCGCAATGCCAGTGGTGTATTAAGGGCTGCGATCCGCCCTTCAACCATGATCGACAAACGATCACAATATTCAGCTTCATCCATATAGTGCGTGGTGACAAATACCGTGATCCCATTTCTGGCTGCTTCGTAGATCATCTCCCAAAATTGCCGGCGTGTAATTGGATCTACCCCTCCTGTTGGCTCATCCAGGAAGACAATCTTCGGATCGTGGATGATGGCAACCGATAAAGCCAGTTTCTGTTTCCACCCCAGCGGGATATCCCGGATCAGTTTATTGCGTGCCTCTTCAAGCTGCAACTTTTTCATCAATACATCGGCTCGTTGTACGATCTCCTTCTTCGATAATCCATAAATCGCAGCATAAAAACGGATGTTCTCAAACACTGTAAGATCATCATAGAGGGAGAACTTCTGGCTCATGTATCCAATGTTCTGCTTGATCTTTTCCCGTTGCGAATAGACATCATAGCCTGCAACCGAGAGATCACCTGAAGTAGGTAGAGAGAGCCCGCAGAGAATTCGGATGGCTGTGGTTTTTCCAGCGCCATTAGCTCCCAGAAAGCCGAAAATTTCCCCTCTCTTCACCTCAAATGAAAGGTGATCATTCGCCACGAAATTCCCGAATTTCTTGACGAGATCCTTGACGATGATGATATCTGTACTTCCCTTTTTCATCTGTGGTCATCCGTACCAATCTGTGTTATCTGCGTTCTATTCTTTCTGCATTAATTCCATAAAACAATCTTCAATATTTGGTTTTATCTCTTCAACAGTCACTTCCTCATGCCCTTTTTCCTTCAGAAAATCAATCACATCGTCACGGGTCAATTCATCTTCCCGATATGACAAGTGAACTACCTGACCGAATGCAAAGACACTGTGTTCTTTTGGTAGTTTTTGCAGGTCGTGAAGCAGGCGATATACGTCTGCTGACGAAACTGAAAACAGGCCCAACGGAAACGTTGATACGACCTCTGCAGGCCGGCTGATCTGCATGATCCGACCATTCTGGATCAATGCTACCCTGTCGCATAATGTCGCTTCGTCCATGTATGGCGTAGAGACGATGATCGTGATTCCCTGTGATTTCAACCGTTGTAACATCTCCCAGAACTCCTGTCGTGATACCGCATCTACCCCTGTTGTAGGTTCATCGAGAAAGAGCACAACAGGCTTATGGATCAATGCGCAGGAGAGGGCAAGTTTTTGCTTCATACCTCCAGATAACTTTCCTGCTTTCCGGGTTTTGAATGGCTCAATCTGGCTGTAAATCTCCTTCACCAGGTCGTAGTTCTCTTCGATGGTAGTACCGAAAATTGTAGCGAAAAAACGGAGGTTCTCCTCCACACTAAGATCCTGATAGAGTGAGAACCGCCCGGGCATATACCCGATAATTCGTCGGATCTGTTTGTATGCTTTAACAACATCAAGGTCCTCTACACTTGCTGTTCCGCTATCGGCTAGCAATAATGTGGTGAGGATCCGGAAAAGGGTAGTTTTACCAGCTCCATCAGGACCGATGAAGCCGAATAACTCCCCTTTGCTGACAGAAAAAGTAAGATCCTTCAACGCTTCAACCTCGCCGTAATTCTTCGAGAGATTCCGTACGTCAACCGAAATAGCCATTCTTTCAAGGCCTCTCCCTTAATCCCTCCCTTTAAGGGGAGGGCCAGGGGTTGGGTCATTTTTTAACCGGAGTCCACCAGGTAGTACGACCAATCCAGGAGATGCCGACAAATCCCCGGATTTTCAGTTTTTTCTTGCTGTCATCCTCAAACTTCATATAACAACTGTAGGTCTTCCCGTTTTTCGGATCGTATATCTTTCCGTCTTTCCATTCGTCATCATCATCAAAAATAAAGCCCTTCAGATTCATCAATCCGAGCAGTGGTTTTTTCGCCTCTACCGGATCCGGATTTTCTTTGTCAGTGCGAGGAAGTCCGGTAATGGAGTCATTAGGTGTTTCCAGCCAAACGATCTTTCCGTAATATTTACTACCGACTTTGAAGATCTCGACCTGGCCGGTTCCTTCTTCATTCAACCAGGTGCCAAGGATATCGTCGGCCTGGTATGTTTGGGCAAAAAGTCCTGTACTTGTCAATAAGGACAGGAACATCATGGCAAAAATTGATTTGATAATTCGTTTCATAAGGGTTGGTTTTGGTTACTACTATACCTATGTTATTTCAGATAATATCATGGAGTAATCAATTTGATTTCACCCGGCATTCCGATCTTCAGGCTGCCATCATTTCTCACCCTGACCTTGACGGCGTAAACCAGGTTGACGCGCTCCTCTTTGGTCTGAATGGTTTTCGGAGTAAATTCGGCAGTTGGAGATACCCAGCTGACAACTCCGGTGGTTTTTGAATTGGTCTTCTCATCCTGGTCATACATCACCTCTACTTCATTCCCGATGATAATATGAGGAAGTTGAACTCCGCTAACATAAACCCGCAAGTTCATCTCGCGTAAATTGGCAATCTTGTATAATGGCTTCCCGAATACGGTCACTTCTTCAGGTTCGGCAAACTTGGTAAGCACGGTGCCATTAATGGGATTTATGATATACGCGTTTTTAATGGCCTCTTCCAGTTGAGCGATTTGCTGATTGATACTACCAATCTGGTCTTCAATCCCGTCAAACTGGGTGTTTATGTAAGCGATCTGCCGGTCAATCAGGTTGATACTGGCTATGATGTCATCCATCTGTTTTTGTGTAGCAGCTCCCGCTTTCAACAGCTTTGTTACCCGATGTTTTTCAATGAGAACATTTACCCTGTTCTGCTCCTGAACAGCGATTTGCGCGTGCAGGTCTGCTTTGCGGGATGCAGTGGCGTTTCGCTGATCTATCGCCTGGAGTTTTTTCAAGAACGTATCGGTGGTATCCACAAAGCCAACCACCTGGCCGGAGTCAAGGATCTGACCCTCTTCCACCTGGAATTGCAAGAGTTTTCCGTTCGCCATGGCTGAAACAGTGATCTCGGTAGCTTCAAATGTACCCCAGGCATCGGGTTGGTCGTCTTTCCCTGAGCATGCACCAAGTAGAATGACAGCCAATAGAATTAAATAAGAATGTGTTTTCATATCAAACGTATTGTTTTTTTATAATTTTCCCTGGTTATAAAGATAAGATAGTTTGGCCTTGGCCAATTGAATGCGATGGATTTCATAATTCAATCGTGCTTGCCTCTCCTCCGTCAACCGGGCTACATAATCACTGGAAGTAATCACGCCATTATCAAGTTGTGATGAAGCCGAGTGAGAGATTTTCTTCCGGAGGGCTATGATCTCCTGATCTTTCTCCATCACATCAAGGGCCTTTAAAACTTCTGACAGCTCTTTTTCGGATTGAATTTTCAGGCTTTTATCAAATGACTGCTGCTGGGCAAGTAGAATATTTGACTGGATATCAAGGATCTGTCTCTTATTTTTGTTTGCATTCCAGTTCAGAGGTGTCCAGCTCAACTTGAGCCCAACAATGTAATATGGTTCAAAATTATTAGAGAGCATGTTTAATGCTGGTCTTCCGATACCAGTCTGGCCGAAGGCAAAAAACTTCGGATTCCATTTTGTTGTCACCATACTCCGCATCACCTCTAACCGGGAGCGTTGCAGATTGAATACCTGGTTCTCCAATCGCTGATTTTGAAAATTGAAATCCGACAGGAAAGGATCGGGTAGAATTAAATAGGTATTCTCAGAAACCGTAATGTCAATCAATTCGGAAAGCATATTGAACAGGGCAGCTCTATCTATCTGTGTCTCAGCCTCGCGTTGTTTAATCCGGATAATCTCGACTTCCAGTGCATCTGCCGTCGATTGCAATACAGCTCCGTATTGAATGCCGGCCTGAACCTCTTTGAGCTTTTCAGATAGCTGATCCTTGGTGCTAAGCAAAAGCTTTTCGTTTTGATTGAGCAGGATGATGGTAAAGTAGAATTGATTAACCTGTTTTTTTAACTTATACAATTCAGCCTTGACACTGGTTTGATCTACCTGAAGATCATAATCTTCCAGCTTCTTCTGATAACTGGTTACATTTCCATCCCAGATAGCCTGGTTGATATCCAGGGTAACTTTGTACCAGTCCTTATTCAATACCGGCATCTGAAGAGGGGGGAATCCGGCCGGCAATTCGATCTCCACTTTGGTGACATCCGACTGATAAGAAGCCTGCCCGTTGATGTTGATTTGTGGCAGGTAATTTTTATTCAGGTTTTTTACCTTCAGTGTGTTACTGCCAGCCAGAAGATCCAATTGTCCGGCTAATGGATAGTTCTGCTCAACCATCAGGTAGCAGTAGCTGAGGGTGAGTGTGTCTTGTGCCAGAGTGGATGCCGGCAGGACTAACATGGCTGGCAGAAGCTTCATGCAGGTCCACAAAACAGCCGTACTAATTTTCTCCTTTTTCATAGGCTTTCAATGCATTGATGATCAATTCGGGCACCAGCTCTTTTCGTTCTTCCATAAGCTGGTTATATGTTTCTTCAGAGAGTCGGAATATCTCTCTGACAAGAGGCTTGGCAATTACTGGAAAAACACTCAAAGAGAGGACATTGAGCCAGATCTGGAAAGGATTAATATCGACACCATACTCTTTCCGGACCTGTGATTTCAATAATTTCATCAGTTGAAGAGGATTGATATCCTGTTTATCGAAGATCGCTTTGATCTGTTCGGGACGTTCATAGATCCCGTTGATGATGAACCAGGGGATATAGGAATTCTCTGTGATGATATTGAGGTAGCTGCACAGGAATGACTGGATCTTATCTTTCAATGGTTTGTCGGAGAAAAAGATCGTTGAGACCAGACGCATAATTCCGGAGAGGGCATCTTCGAAAACCGCTTCAAAAAGCTTCTCCTTGCTCCGGAAATAATAGTGAAGTAGTGCTTTATTGATACCCGCTTCATCAGCAATCTCCTGCATACGGGCTCCTTCATATCCTTTCCGGTGGAAGACTTTTTTGGCTGCTTCCAGAATCTTTTCTTCTGTCCCTAATTGAGAATTAACCATACGGTTTAACTAACCAGATTAAACATAAAGTTTAACCAAGTGATCAAAAATACAAAAAAATTCAATCCACCAAACTTTTATGAAGAAATTTTCAGTTTTTTTGACACGGAGACACAGAGGTACAAAGGCAGGAATGAACCTTTTTATTCAAATTGCGAAAAGCCAAAACTGAAAACGACTAATGACTGTATGCCACCCAGTTCAATTCATGGCAATTATGGCAATAGTGGCAATAGCAGCAATTACTTCGGGATTTTAATCTTCTGACCGGGCCTGAGCCTGTTAGCATTTTTTAGCTTATTCAGTTTTTTAATAGCATTGACTGTACAATCATACTTTTGTGCCAGATCCCATAAGTTATCCCCGGATTTAATTGTATAGGTGAAGTACGTTGACTTGCCGGATGATGATGATCCGGAGGATTTTGAACTGGAGATTTTCAATTTCTGTCCCGGGTAGATGGTAGATCTGGAAAGGTTATTCCAGCTCTTCAATTGCTTAACGGAACAACCATATTTGCCGGCAATCAGTCCGAGATTTTCACCACGTCTTACTTTATGATAGGTAGGTGCTGGTTTCGGTGAGGAGGTATTGCTTGCATAGGTTTTGCCGGATGCTGGTCTGGTTCCTGAACCGTTATAGACAACCAGGCGTTGTCTGGGATGAATGGTATTGGAACGGAGATTATTCATCCGCTTCAATTGCGAAACCGACATGCGGTATCTCTGTGCGATACTACCCAGGTTGTCACCACGTTTTACGATGTAATACTTGGTTGTTCGCTTGCTCTCTTCCACAATCTTTTCCAGGGAATCACGCTTCAATGCCTGCTTTGTTTTGTAGGCATAAATATTTTTTTCATTCATGATAAAATCGCCCACATCTTTTTTCCGTAAACGCAGAAAATATAAATTATCCGCCGATGCCGGAATGATACCCTGTTTGTATGCCGGATTAAGAAAAGTGATCTCATCTTTTGAAATAGAGAGCATTTCAGAGATCTGTCCGAATGTGAGAATATCCCGGATGGTGACTGTATCGATCTCGTAATGTAAAACGGTGGGTTCTACCGGGCGAATCTTATAGGCATCAGCATATATCATCACATAGCTGGCAGCAATGAATGCAGGAACATACGAACGGGTCTCTCTTGGTAAAAAGGGATAGATCACCCAGAAATTCTTATGTCCGCCTGATCGCCGGATAGCCTTATTGACATTGCCCGCTCCCGAGTTATAAGCAGCCAGGGCCAATGACCAGTTTCCATAAATGTCGTACAGGTCCTTCAGGTGTTCGCAAGCGGCGATGGTTGATTTGTAAGGATCGAACCGGTCATCAACCAACGATGTAACCTTCAATCCATAGACCTTCCCGGTTCCATACATAAACTGCCACAATCCTTTGGCTCCAGCCCTGGAACTGGCAGTTGGATTCAATGCCGATTCGATGACAGCCAGGTATTTCAACTCCAACGGCATGTTGCGTTGGTCAAGTTGTTCTTCAAATAGGGGAAAATAGAGCTCAGCCAACCCCAGAATGCGTCCGGTTAACTCTCTTTTTTTAAAGGCATAGAGATCGATAAATTGCTTCACCCGGTTGTTGTAGATATACTCGAATGGCGTCTGGTCATTCATCGATAGGATTCTGGCTTTGATTACCGAATCAGGAAAATGCGGGCTGGATGTGTGCGAATAATCCTTGATAGATCTGTGCTTGACAAATCCGTTGCCTTCAAAGATGGTCAGCAGTGAAAGACTATCCAACATGGCTGCAACCGGATCATCTTCAACAAAGGCAACCTGAGAAGTGGTATCTGAAGAAGCGGTATCCTGTGCTTTAAGGATGACCGGAATAAGCAAAAGAACAATAAGCAAATATCCGAGTTGTTTCATCAGTGATCGCGATTTATAGTGAATATAATATGCCGGGTTGCTGCAAAAATAGACGAATCAGGTCTCTTTCAGCGATTCTTTTCAAATTTTGATTAACAACTCGATGTTAATTAATCTGTGCTTCAATGAAACGTGGAAAATGATGAAAAAGTGCGTTAGAGAGCTACCAATATCAGGTGTATTCAACGTGAATTGTAACCTCGATAAAATCAATTGATTTTTTAATGTCAACTTCGATAGCATCACAGAAATCATGGGCCTCCTTGACCGTCATCTCACTGGGAACATTCAGGTGAAAATCAACATACTTGTATGTTCCTGCTCGTCGGGTGCGAAAGTGATGATAGGTAAATTTTTCTGAACATTTTGCATCCACGATCTGTTTGATGATCCTGACTTCATTTTCTGATAAGGCCGTATCAAGCAACGGACCATATGCTCTCCGAAACAACATGAAAGACTCTTTCAGAATTAGCATTGCGACCAGGATCGCGATAATCGGGTCAAGCAGATGAAATCCGGTAAACCAGATCAGGAGCAAACCAACCGCTACACCCAGTGATGTATAGATATCTGTTTTGAGATGCAGGGCATCGGCTTCAAGAGCGATTGAGTCGGTCTCTTTAGCTACTTTGTATAGTTTTCTGGAGACAAAGAAGTTAACGGTCGCTGATATCATCATAACGATAAAACCGATTTGCAAGGATTCGATCTCTCCAGGTTGAAGCAATTTTTTTATCGCCTCATAAATGATCCAGATTGCCGCCACAAAAATTAAAATTGCTTCTACTACACCACTGATGTTCTCAAATTTTCCATGACCGTAGGGGTGCTTTGAATCAGCAGGCCGGTCCGAGATCCTGACAGAAAAGAATGCAATCACGGCAGCCAGGAGATCCATGAATGAATGGATCGCTTCCGATATGATGCTGACTGACCCGCTGATGAGCCCTGCCGCCAATTTCAGAATAATTAAAACTGAATTGGATATGATGGAGAGGCGCGCAACAGCAATTTTCTTATTCATGGATCGAGCTTTCACACAAAGTTAAAGGCTTTTTACCAGACGTGAAAAAAATTTCTTCGAAACCCTTATCTTTGTGGTGATTATTACCAAACCATCCTGTCATCATGATGAAACTATATCCCGTCAGAGCAACACTGCTGACTGTTGTTTTTGCATATCTGATCCTCTTTTTAGCAATCCCCTTAACATCAATTGCACAGACCAAGCCAGAAACTCTTCAAAAACTCACACACTGGTTAACACCGGAGGAGATGACCCGGATAGATGAGATTGGCAAGTATTTTGTCGAGACAGATCCGCCTGCCTCTCCGATCAGGAATGTAGCGGAGTTTGACCATATGCAGGGAGTCCTGGTTCGTTATCCCTTCGGGATTCCGTTTTCCCTGATCAAAGAGATGGCAGATGATATTATGGTCACGACCATTGTAAATAGTACCGGCCAGCAAAATGCAGTGTTAAATCAATATATCTCCAATGGCGTGGATACCAGTAATTGCAGCTTCTTAATAGCCGGATCCGATTCATATTGGACCCGGGATTACGGCCCCTGGTTTGAATCCGACAGTGCTAACCAGATAGGCATTGTGGATTTTCCATACAATCGCCCACGACCACTTGATGATGAAATTCCGAAAGAGGTAGCCAACATGCAGGGAATCCCATGGTTTGGGATGAGGCTGGAACATACCGGGGGTAATTATATGACTGATGGATATGGAAATTCTGCATCAACCACAA
>JACNKI010000007.1 GCA_014382125.1 Bacteroidota bacterium
AACAGTTCAATGCTTGTGATATTGAAATCACTCTTCACATTGATGAAGCCAGAAGCTGGATTCGGGTAAAACTGTATTGTTTGCCGTCCAATTTCATTGACAGAAACCCCAGCGATGTGAGCCTCACAAACGTTTGATGGCTCGGATTCTCCTTCATCATAAACAGCTGTAACTGTATAGTCATAGGTTCCTGGTTCGACTTCCAGATCATCATAAAACAGATCGGTTATGATGGATGAATTCACCTTGGTAACATCGCGATAGGCGTTATAACCAAGTAAAGCACGGTTGCCAAGACTCGGAACCGGAGGATTTGCGTGCTTAACGGATACACCCCGCTGGTGTTCAACCATCATGTCAGGAGAGATGTTGTTTACAGGTGATGTATTAACCGGCGAGAGTTCAACAATATCGCCTTTGGCATATTCAACAATGGCTCTGAGGAAATAGGTTTCATTCCATTGAGCCCATGTGGTGCCGTCCCAGTCCCAGGCACGACCGTTATCTGTTCCGTTATATCCCATATAAACGTCGGCACCTATGGAGCCAAAACCTACCATAAAATCATCAGTAACCGTGATATTCTGTGCACTGATGTCAATTTCCAACCAATCATCATCAATCCCATCAGCGGTAGTTTCATAGAGGATTGTATTACCGGGTTGCGTACCGGCCCAGTCAAATACCCGTGGCTCGAAAGCGATAGCAGTGCCAGCCCCTAATGTTGTGTAATATTTCAGCACAAGGATTTTACATGGAGCTGCGGGGGACATTTGTGATGCCATGGTATAACCCACATAGGAATAAGAACCAGTTGGAACACCATCATCATAAATCAGCTCTTCAATGTTCGAAACTGGAGGATCCCAGGTAAGGTGGACATCCTGGTCAATAACGGTACAGGCAAGGTTTGTGGGAGGCTCCAACACGGCGGAGGGACCCCAGATCTCAAACGGAACTCCCTGAGTATAACCTCCGTTGTCAAGCAGAGCCCAGGTTCCGGTGTACTGCATCCCGTCCCCGGTGTCATATGTTCCCCAAATTGTAACAGGTGGTCCCCAGGGGCCTGAAGTTCCAGATCCTTCCAGTGTATAGTCTATCCAATAGATGCCCGGGTCCAGGGTTAAACCGGTTACATATGTCACGATCCGCATAACTGGTCTCTGTGAATTGGTCAGATCACTACCACGATAACAATTTGACCAGTAGGTATCGTCAAGGACATTGGTGGTTAAGTCTCCCCAGATAACAGTTCCACCTGCACTTGGGTCGCCATCCCAAATCTGGATATAAAAGCCTGTAAAAGTAGATGTTGTTGGTGAGTTGGTTTGATAACCGTAAACGATTATAGAGTCAACATCCCAGGCTGTTCCTGTGATTTCAAAATCATCAGCAAGACGGTATCCGCCACTATTATATACAGCGTAACCCCATACTGTAAAGGGTGGATTTTCCAGGAGACTGTAATCTGCACCGCCAGGCCCACCTCCCGGATCTGTGACAATCGGTCCATTTTCAAAAAGTAAACCCTTTCCACCTTTCAGTGGAATTGGTGCAGGTTGTGCCACCCGATCAGCAGCCACGTAGGTTCTTTCCGTAGCGATATCTGCGATGGTTGAGTTTGACTGTGAAATGGCGATAGCTGAGATGAATAGACAAGCAATCGCCAACATTCCAATTTGCGTAATTTTTTTCATAGGCAATAGGGATTTAATGTTAATATTTCACGAATATACATGAATTATGTGTGAAAATACAAAAAAAATAGACAATATTATTTTTTTGAAGTTGAACAAACTGTATCTCCAGTTGCCGGTTAACGTATTATCGGGCGATAAGTAACCGATGATGTTGGGTATTATATGAATCAGAAATCCTCAAAACATAGATACCTGACGGGTATGATGTAACATCAAATTTCATCTCCCTGGATATCCGGAAGGATGTAATTTTTTTGCCGTTGATGGAGAAGAGGTCAACTTTCACGGGATCTGTGTTAGTAGTCCTGAATGTGACCACTGATTTTGCCGGGTTCGGATAAATGTACAGCATTGGTGGATTGTGATCATCCTGCTCAATCCCGACGGGATCATGTGGATGTGAAAGGGAGACAACGGAAGCCAGGTTCGCCTGAATAAAGGTTGATGCCATTTCCGGGCTGTTGACACTTGGGCCAACCAGGTCTTGAGCGGTATGGATATAAGGGCTATAGTTTGGTACATCCTCAAATGGAAATATGCCCATGTACCCGTTGTTATTGAAAGATGTATGGTCGCTGTCCCCACCTGACAACTGTGCATCGAATACTTCGAAATCAGGGAGATAGATAGCTGTGACCTCTTTGTAGAAGTTCACCAATTCAATGGCTGATGGTGGGGCAATCATATCGGTATGAATCGGGTCGTTTTGATGCCGGTAACCGATCATATCGAAGTTGAAATATCCCAGGATATCCATACCCAGTGCCTGTGCCTGGGAGGCATAGTATTCGCTGCCGATCAATCCTACCTCTTCAGCAGAGAATGTACAAAAGATAATGCTCCTTTCAAATTCAAACTGACTCAGGATACGGGCAAGTTCAAGGACTGCAGCTGTGCCTGAGGCGTTGTCGTCAGCTCCGGGAGCAACACCAGACCAGGCGAATGAGTCGTAGTGAGAACCGATAACGATGTATTGATCAGGATAAACCTGCCCGGGAAGGGTAGCGATCACATTATCGCTGGATGTACCATACCAGTAAGGAAAATCCTGCAGCTCAACATTCAGCTCGGGGTACTCTTCAAATTTCGCTTTGATCCAATTCTGAGCTTCAACTGCCTGGGGCGATTCACAATA